>DGYN01000137.1 GCA_002398405.1 Caulobacteraceae bacterium UBA5005 | reverse complement strand
TCCAAGATCATGATCCGCGCTGCTCACATCGCCCACTTGCGTCGAGAAAGCCCGTTCGATGGCGGCATGCCGCCCACACCGCCGACGATCTTGCGCGAGCGGCTGCTGGCCCAGCAGCAGGCCCGCGTCGATGAGCTGCGCCACGCGAAGTACGAGAACATCCTGGCCGACACGCCGTCGATCACGGTGTTGCAGGGCGAGGCGCGCTTCCAGGACGCCCATAGCCTGCTCGTGCGCCACGTCGACGGCGCCGAGCATCATGTGGCCTTCGACCGTTGCCTGATCGCCACCGGCGCCAGCCCGGCCATACCGACCATTCCGGGGTTGTTGGATACGCCGTACTGGACCTCGACGGAGGCCCTTGAGAGCGAGACCCTCCCACGGCGCCTGGTGGTGATCGGCTCGTCGGTCGTCGCCGTCGAACTGGCCCAGGCCTTCGCTCGGCTCGGCAGCAAGGTGACGATCCTGGCGCGCAGCACCCTGTTCTTCCGTGAGGACCCGGCCATCGGCGAGGCGGTCACGGCCGCCTTCCGCGCGGAGGGCATCGAGGTGCTGGAGCACACCCAGGCGAGCAAGGTCGCCTTTGCTGACGGCGAGTTCGTGCTCGCCACCGGCAACGGCGAGCTGCGCGCGGACCGGCTGCTGATCGCCACGGGCCGAGCGCCCAACACCCCAGCGCTCGCCCTGGACGCGGCCGGCGTCGCCGTCAACGCGCAAGGCGGCGTCGTCATCGACACAGCCATGCGCACGAGCGCGCGCCACATCTACGCCGCCGGCGACTGCACCGACCAGCCGCAGTTCGTCTATGTCGCGGCGGCGGCCGGAACCCGGGCGGCGATCAACATGACCGGTGGCGAGGCCGTTCTGGACCTGGCCACGATGCCGGCGGTCGTGTTCAGCGACCCGCAGGTCGCCACGGTCGGGCTCAGCGAGGCGGAAGCCCACCACGCCGGGATCGAGACCGACAGTCGCCTCCTGACCTTGGACAACGTCCCGCGCGCGCTCGCCAACTTCGACACCCGCGGCTTCATCAAGCTGGTCGCGGAAGCCGGCAGCGGCCGGCTCATCGGTGTGCAGGCGGTGACGCCGGAGGCGGGCGAGATCATCCAGACGGCGGCGCTGGCCATACGGGCGCGCATGACCGTCGGCGAGCTGGGCGACCAGTTGTTCCCCTACCTGACCATGGTGGAAGGCCTGAAGCTCGCGGCCCAGACTTTCTCCAAGGATGTGACGCAGCTCTCCTGCTGCGCCGGCTGAAGGTTCACCTGGGACCGCGAAGAGGGCGCGTGCACGATGATGACTCCGACCTCACGCGCTGAAGCCGCCGGTTGGCCCGCCGTAGCGTTTCCAGGCGGCGCGATCATCCCCGACTGGGGCGCGATCACGACGTCACGGGCCCAGAATGCCCTGAGGGCCATCGTCGAAGCCTTCATCGGCCCCAAGTGGGATGGGTTGGATGAGACCGAGAGCCGAATCCACGGCATCGTCCTGAGCGGCTACGCCGCAACCGGGCACGCGCCAGAGACGGCGGATGTGGCCGCAGCGGCCGGGCTCACCCGCGATGAGGCCGACGGCGTGCTACGGCGCCTGGCTGAGCGCGATCTCCTCGTTCTCGACGCTGCCGGCCGGATCAGCGGCGCCTATCCGTTCACCGATAGCCCGACCGAGCATCACGTGGCGGCTGGTGGCCTCTCGGCGGGCGCCATGTGCGCCATCGACGCGCTCGGCATCGGGGCGATGCTGGAGCGCGATGTGGCCGTCCGCTCGGCCTGCCGCCACTGCCGGCGCCCGCTCGTCATCCGAACGCGAAGCCACGGCCGCGAGCTGGATCAGGTCGAGCCGATAGGGATCGTGGTCTGGTCCGGCCATCGCTACGCCGCCGGCTGTGCCGCGTCTTCGCTCTGCACCTTGCAGGCCTTCTTCTGCGAGGACGTTCACCTGGAGACCTGGCGCGCAAACAGCCCGGCCGCTGGCCAGGAGGGCGTGCGCCTGAGCCTCGCCGAAGCGCTGGAGATTGGCGTCGCGATTTTTGCGCCGATGCGGATGGAGTGGCCGTCATGGATTCCTACGACCTGATCGTCATCGGCAGCGGCACGGCGGCCCAGGTCGCCGTGGCGAAGGTCCGCGCCGCCGGCTGGTCCGTCGCCGTGATCGATCACCGGCCGTTCGGCGGCACCTGCGCGTTGCGCGGCTGCGATCCCAAGAAGATGCTGGTGAGCGGCGAGGAAGCCATCGACGCGGCCCGGCGCATGGCCGGGCATGGCGTGGAAGGCGCGCTGGCGATCGACTGGCCGGGCCTGATGGCGTTCAAGCGGACCTTCACCGATCCGATCCCCGCCAAGCAGGAGCAGCGCTACACCGAACTGGGCGTCGACGCCTTCCACGGGCTCGCCCGTTTCGCCGGTCCGGACGCGATCGAGGTGGACGGCCGCGCCTTCCAGGCCCGACACGTGCTGATCGCCACCGGCGCCCGCCCGGTCCCGCTGGGCATCCCGGGGGAAGAGCTGGTCAGCACCAGCGACGACTTCCTGGAGCTGCCGGCTCTGCCACGCCGGATCGCGCTGATCGGCGGCGGCTATGTCGCGGCCGAGTTCTCGCACCTGGCGGCGCGCGCCGGCGCGGAGGTCACCATCCTGCAACGTGCCCCGCGGCTCCTGCCGAACTTCGATCCCGACCTGGTCGGCTGGCTCATGCCGCGGTTCGAGGAACTCGGCATCGCCGTCGAGACCGGCGCCACGGTCACCCGAGTCGGGCGGGTCCAGGGCGGCCTGATCGTCCACGCCAGCCGTCCGGGCGCGCCCGACCTCGCCGTCCCGGCCGACCTGGTGGTGCATGCCGCCGGCCGCGGGCCCGACCTCGACGCATTGGACCTCACGGCGGGCCAGGTGACCGCGCGTGACGGCCGCCTACATCTGAACGAGCACCTGCAAAGCGTCTCCAACCCTCGGGTCTATGCCGCCGGCGACGCGGCCGGCGTCGGGCCGCCGCTGACGCCGGTCTCCAGCCAGGACGCCAAGGTCGTGGCCGCCAACCTGTTGGATGGCCCGTCGCACAGGCCGGACTATCGCGGCGTCCCGAGTGTCGCCTTCACCGTGCCGTCCATCGCCGCCGTCGGGCTCTCCGAGGACGAGGCGCGCCGCCAGGGCCACAAGTTCCGGGTCAATGCCGGCTCGACGCCCAACTGGTTCAGCGCCCGCCGTCTAGCCGAACGGGTCTACGGCCACAAGGTGCTGATCGAGCAGGCCACCGACCGAATCCTCGGAGCCCATCTGGTCGGCCCGCACGCCGAGGAGGTGATCAACCTGTTCGGTCTGGCAATCCGCCATGGGCTCACGGCCGCCGACCTTCGATCGACGATGTTCGCCTATCCGACTGGCGCTTCGGATCTCGGCTATATGCTCTGAGGCGCCGGACTAGGGGCGAAGTCCTGAGGCCCAACGACTCGGCTCGCGCGAGTCAGGGTGCGCCAACCTGTTCTCCCTGACCGTCTCGCGAGCCCCCGTTCTGCGACGCCTCAATGGGACCAGACATAGATGGCGAGAGTTGCGGTTCGGGGCGGCCGGACGTGAGCCGAAGGGGCTAGTCGCAAGCAATTCGGACGAAATCTGTTCTGAAAACTGCGCGTTCGATGCGAATGCTGCACCGTTGCGGACGTGACATCGAATCAGGTGAGTTTTGGGCGGGAGCGGCTCGAACAGGAGCGCACGCCGATGGCCGAGAGCAGAGCCAGCCACCAGCCGCAGGGTGAGGAACAGCGCTGGGAGTTGGCCGTTGCGCGCCAGCGCGTGCTGCGCCCGCTGTTGGACAATCCTCACCGTACACGCGCCGAGGTCGAGGCCGCAGCGCGGCGACTGAACGTCCACACGGCAACGGTCTATCGGCTGCTGGCCCGCTACGCGGTCGGAGAGACCGCGCAGGCGGTCGTGACCGGGGTAGGGGGATGGAAACCCGGGCGGCCGCGGCTGCCGGCGCGCGTGATCGAGATAATCGACACGGCCATCGAACAACTGTTCCTCGACCGGCAGTCGATCACCATGGCGCAGCTGGGGCGCGAGATCGCCCGGCGCTGCACCTCGCAGACCCTGAAACCGCCCTCGCGGTCGGTGATCAGCCGCCGGCTGCAACGGATCGGCGAGCGGGAGATGGCCCGCCGCCGCAAGGGGCCGGGTGCGGCTGAGGCGGCGACGATGCGGCCGGGAAGCCTGACGGTGACGCGGCCGAACGCGATCTGGCAGATCGATCATTCCCCGGCCGACGTCATCCTCGTGGATGCGGACTCGCGCGCGCCGATCGGCCGGCCCTGGGTGACCCTGGTCATCGACGTGGCATCCAGGGTGATCACCGGGCTCTATATCTCGTTGGATCCGCCGTCTGTCGTTTCGGTCGGCATGGCGCTGCAGCATGCAATCTTGGCCAAGGACGAGGCCCTGGCGGAGCGTGGGATATCCGCCGAGTGGCCGGCCTTCGGCCTGCCCGAGTTGGTTCATTCCGACAACGGCTCCGACTTTCGCAGCCGATCGTTTGCCCGGGCGTGCAGCAATCTGGGCATCGAGACGGAGCGTCGGCCCGTCGGCGCCCCCCGTTATGGCGGCCACATTGAGCGCCTGATCGGCTCGGTGATGAGCGAGATGCACCTGCTGCCAGGCGCCACTTTCTCCAACGTGGCCGCCCGCGGCGACTACGACAGCGATGCGGCCGCGGTCATGACGATAGACGAGTTTGAGGTCTGGCTCTGGCGCTTCGTCGCCGGCGACTACAATCGCCGGATCCACACGAGCCTCTCGGCACCGCCGTTGGAGACCTGGCGACGCCTATGCGCCGAACAGGCCGTCACGCCGCGACAACCCCTCGACCCCGAAGGCCTGTTGATCGCCTTCCTGCCGCGCATCTCGCGCACAATCACCCGCCAGGGGATAAGCTTCCACCATGTTCGCTATTACGAGCCCTTCCTGGGGCCGCTGTTCGACAGCGGCCAGCGCCGCGTCGAACTCGCCTATGATCCGCGGGATCTGTCGCGCCTGCTCATGGAGACGCCGCAAGGGGTCCGCGCGCTTCGCTATCGCAATCTCGCCCGCCCGCCCATGAGCCTGTGGGAGCTGCTCGCGGCGCGACGCCGGCTCCGCGCCGAAGGGCGAGCCCAGGTCGACGAGGCGGCCCTCTTTGCGGCTCGTGAAGCCAACCATGCCCTGGTGGCCACGGCAGCGAGCGAGAGCCGCCGGATGCGCCGCGAGTCCGTAAGGCGCGAGCGCCATCGGGCGGAGGTGAAGCAGGCTCCGATCGCGGAGGGCGATGCTTCGGCGGAGCCGCCCGATGCGGCCGCTCCGACAAGCCCGGCACCAGCGTTTGCCGTGGAGATCGAACCTTGGTGAGCGCGATAACCGAGACCTCGGGCCTGACGGCCGCGGCGCGCATCGATCTGGTGCTCTCCGATCGCTGGGTCGCATATCCACAAGGCCAGACGGCCTTGCAGCGCCTCGAGGAGCTGCTCCGTGGCGCCCAGCGGACACGGATGCCTTCGCTGCTCATCGTTGGCGACCCCGACATGGGCAAGACGACGATCCTGAGGAAATTCATGCGCGGTCGCGCGCCGACGTTCGATGCGGAGACCGGTCGATCGCAGATGGAGGTTGTGGCGATCGAGGCTCCGCCCGAAGCCGACGAGCTACGGCTCTACGGCATCATTCTGGACGCGGTTGGCGCGCCGACCCCCACCCGGCGGGCGATGGAGGCCGAGCGGGCCGTCCATGGTCAGCTGGAACGCCTGCGCACCCGGCTGCTGGTCATCGATGAAACCAACAACCTGATGATCGGTACGGGCGCCGCCCAGCGCAAGACGCTGGCCGCCCTGCGCCGGCTGTCCAACACGCTTTCGCTCTCGATGGCCTATTTCGGAACTTTGGAGGCCCTGAACGCCCTGACCTCCGACCCGCAGATCGAAGGCCGCGCCCAGCCCTTCCGGCTCTCGCGCCTGGCCAAGGACGAGACCTACGCCGCGATCGTGGCGGCCGTGGTCGGTCATTTCCCGCTCCGCATGAAGAGCCAGGTCGATGACGCCTTCGTCGGCGCCGTCCATGAGATCAGCGGCGGCAGTCCCGGCAAGACCTTCCGTCTGCTGAACGCCGCTGCCGTCGAGGCCATCGACAGCGGCCGCGAACGGATCACAGTTGAGAGCCTGCACGCCGAGGAGGTGGTCCGCCATGTGCGGACGGCGATGGCAATGCGCCGGGGCGCTCGCGTCCGGGCCGCGGCAGGGTGAGACTGCCCTATGCGCCGCGCCCGACCACGGGGGAGGGACTGTCGTCGTGGACGGCCCGGGTCGCGGCGCACAACTACGTCGATCTCCCAACCTTCTGGGCCTGGCTGGGGATAGGCCCGATCGACGATCTGCACCCCTCGCCAGGCACGCTCGAGACGCTGGCCGAGGTCGGCGGCATGGCGCCAGCGGCGATCGCTGATTTGTGCATCCCGCAGGCGCGCCGGTTGTCCTGGATGGCGGCGCTCGATGCGCAAGGTCGTCGCGGCGGCGCCTGTCCAGTCTGTTGCCGCGAGGCGGCCGCACGGGGGTGTGACCATTGGTGGCCGGCGCAGAGCCAGATGGTGTTCCAGGTGAGCTGTCCGATCCATCGCTGCGCCCTCGTGGACCTCGACGGCCTGGCGTTCGTATCGGCGGGCGTCCTGTTACAGTTGGCCCGACAGGGCGGAGCGGCGCTCGGCGTTGCGCGGACCGCGCGCGTGCTGGGCCAGCGCACGCTCGCCCTGGAATCGGCCCTGGCGCGCGCCTTGGCTGGCCTGGCCATCGGGCCCGGCTGGCGGGTCCGGTCGGCTCGGAGCCTGTTGCGGGCGAGCGAGATCCTGATCGACCTGGTGCTCTATAAAGAGTCGGGGCAGACGCCCTTCGCGTGGCTGTTCGAGCCCGAACGCATCGGCGGACCGTTCATCCTCAGCCTGCAGGCCTCTGACCCGGTCCAGGGGCTGGGCGCCCTGCAGGGCCAAAGCGCGCGGTCTCGCCGCAATGTTCTCTCGGCGCTGGCCGCGCTGCTGAGCCAACCGGCGCAGCTCGAAGGGGAGATCGCCGAGGTTCTGTCCTGGCGCACGGCGGCGGATCACCTGGGCCCCTTTCGGACGCTCGTCGATCATGTCGGCCGCGAGGGCCGACGCCGCCTCGAGATGGCCCTGCAACACCTGCCGGAGGCGATCGCTCTACCAGCGGCCGCAGCGCTGGCGGACGAGGCCGGGGGTGGCTTGCACAAACCCCTTGCCTTTCGGAACTATTATGAAAGAGGTTTGTGAAAGGCGGATCGTCTCTGTCCATATGGGCGCGGTCGGACCTTGCAAAAACGAGCGTTTGTGAAAGGGCTGGACATGCTGATCGGGTACGCCCGGGTCTCCAAGGGCGACGACCAGTCCACGGCCGCCCAGAGACGGGCGCTGAAAGACGCGGGCTGCGATCGATTGTTCGAGGAGGCGGCGAGCGGCGGGCGCTGGGATCGGCCTCAGCTACACCGGATGTTGGACCAACTGCGGTCCGACGACATTGTCGTGGTGTGGAAGCTCGATCGGCTGTCGCGCTCGCTGAAGGACCTGCTGCACATCCTGGAAAAGCTGGAGGTTGTCGGCGCCGGCTTCCGGTCGCTAACCGAAAGCATCGACACCACGACGCCCGCCGGCCGGATGATGATGCAGATGGTCGGCAGTTTCGCCGAGTTCGAGCGCGCCATGATCCGCGAGCGCACCAGCGCCGGCCTGGCGGAGGCTCGCGCGGCCGGACGCATCGGCGGCCGCCGCGCGAAGCTCACGCTCGGACAGCGGATTGACGTCGTCGAGAACGTGCTGTCGGGCCGCAGGTCCGCCGCCGAGATGGCCAGACTCTACAAGGTCAGCGAAGCCACGATCAGCCGCACCGTCGCCGCCGGCAGAGCACAGGGGTTAGTCGCAATGAATTCGAACCAAACCGTTATCTAAAGATGCGACTCGCATCGAATGCGAACACCGACAGCGAGCTGCATGCGTAAGCACTCAATTTCGCATAACATAAATTGTACGCACAGCGCGCTTACTGGGCGCCACCGCCGTTCGCCCGCGATGGAGCGCGCCTTCCCGAGCCTGCTCCTTCACCCCACGGGCGCTGGTTCAGCATCTCGAAGAAGGCCCGCGAGAAAGAGCACAGGCCAAGCCATGATCAGGGCGTTCGGAACCCACCAGGCCGGGTCGAACTCCCCCTGCAGGGCCCAGAAGGAGATCGCCATCAGGCCAGCGACGCTCGTGCATACCGCTGAAATGATCGCCAGATCCCGCCAAGCCGCGTGACCCCGCCGGTGGAGCAGCACCGCCGCCAGGCCGGTGAAACTGAAAATGAGGTCGAGTGGCAGGAACGACCAGTTCCAGGCGACCAGCACGCGATCATGGTAGCCGCTGTAGAGGAGCTCGGCTGGAATGCGAAGCCACCCGAGCGCCATAGCCGCGGTCGTCGCCCAGTAGGCCAACATCAGGACGTCGGTCAGGACGAAGGCGACCTTGTAGCGTTTGAACTGCTGAGCAGCCGGCGAAACCTGTCCCAAGGAAACTCCCTCCTCGTTCGCCGGCAGCATCATGCATTGCAGGCGCCTCCTGCAGCACAACCTGGAATATTGTTCGAACGTTCGACGAACGTCGATTCGCAGGCGTTGCAACTTTCCCGTCTTAAGCCATAGATTGCACGCAGGGCTAAGCTTTGGGGGGTGCGATGCGCGCGCGTCAGGAACGGCATCTTGATGCCATCTTCGCCGACCAGCCGCTCGCGCGCGGTCGCGTGGATCGCCTGCGTTTTCTGGCCAAGGTGGAAGCCGTCGCGGAGGCGGCGGCGCCGCAGCCACCGGCCGAATTCACTTGGCGTGAGTACGCCGTCTTTCTGCTCACCATTGCGGCTCAGATCGAGCACTCCCTGATGGTGCAGTACCTGTACGCCGCGTTTTCGCTGGGCGGCCCGCAGGTCCCGAGCCGCGAGCAAGACAAGGTGCTGGCGTGGCGGCAGATCATTCTTGGAATCGCCAAGGAAGAAATGGGCCACCTCGCCACCGTTCAGAATGCCCTGCGTTTTCTCGGCGCGCCCCTGGCCCTGGATCGCGAAGACTATCCCTGGGACAGCGACCTGGCGCCCTACCCCTTCGTGTTGGAGCCGCTCACGCGCGCTTCGCTGGCGCGCTACGTCCTGGCGGAAAGCCCGGAAGAATGGCCCGACGGCGTCAGCAAGGCGGAGCGCGAGGAGATCGAGAAGCTCGCCACCAACGGCGGCACGTTGCGGGTCAATCGGGTCGGCAAGCTCTTCGAGCGGTTGGCCGAGATCCTCTCGGACGAAACACGAATCCCGGATTCAGCCCTGCGGCCTCAGACCTACGAGCAGCAGGCCTCATGGGATGAGTGGGGCCGAGGCTATGGTCAGGGCGCGCGCGGGTCGTCGCTCGCAGGAACGACGAAGACACCGGACGTACTTGTCCTGCGGATGGCCAACCGCACCCAGGCGCTCGCCGCGCTGAAGGCCGTCGCAAATCAGGGAGAGGCTCCAGACGCCGCCGACGCTGCGGATGATGAGGCATCGCATTTCAGCCGGTTCCTGGCGATCTACCGATCCTTCCCCAAGGATGCCGGATGGGATCCTACGCTCGAACTCCCGACCAATCCCGTGGCGCCGGGACTGACCGCGGGACCGCAGCAGACGGCCATAACCGGCAAGGAGGGAGGTCTCTGGGCGAACGTCTTCAACCTTCGGTACCGGATGCTCCTCACCTTCCTCGGTCACACCTATCGGACGCCGCGCAGTCCAGGCGCGGCGACACGGCGCGGCGTGGTCATCAACCGCATGTTCGGAGAGATGTACAACCTCCGCGCCATCTCTCAGATCCTCGTCAACTTGCCCCTTGCGGACGACGGGGGGCGAGCGCGTTGCGGACCGCCTTTCCAGATGCCCTACAGCCTGGAGCTCCCGGACTCCGAGGAGGACTACTGGACGCTGCATAGGGAGCTGATCGATGCCTGCGCCAGCCTGGTCGGCCCGGCGGCCGAAGGCACAGGCGATCACGCAGCGTACGCTCGCACACTGCTGTCGCTCGACGAGACCGCAAGGTCGGAGATGGACCTCTACGCGACGGCCGACGCGGTTCGGACCGGCCGGACGACCCTGAAGCAGGACGCGCCATGAGCATCCTAGAACTCAGAATCCTGCCTCCCCTGGCGATCGGACGGCTCGGCTCGTCCGAACACCCCTTGGAGAACTATGAGCTCCTGGTCGAGGACCCACTCGGACACCGCAAGATCGTTGCGGCCGAGACGTTCCGCGTCGATCCGAAGAGCGGGGAGATCAGCGAGGCCTATGGCCCAGCCGAGCCGATCGTGTTTCGGGATGGCCCCTCGATCCGGCCGGTGGCGCCCTTCCTCGAGGTCTTTGCCCTCACCGCCCCCGACGTGCTCGAGCCGCTGACCCTGGACCTTCTCGCCAAGGAAGGACTGTCGCCCGCTGACGTGAAGTGGACGGTCACGGTCGGCAACATCAAGGCGTTCCGCCGAACCGAAGATCCAAACGACAAGGTGATCGCTCAGGCGACGTTCAGCGATCACGAACCCCATGTGCTTGAAGGCCAATGCGTCAACTTCCTCCAAGGCAAGAGCCTGCCTCTCGGGTCGGTCCGATACATCCGACCGAACGCCGCCTTTCCGGAGATCCGGCTGCGTTTCACGCCGGCCGCTGGCCTTGTCTACGGCGCGAACGTGAACCGCATCACGAGTGAGACGGCCAGCGGTCCTGAGACCGAGACGGACGAGGTCGTGGCGGGCCGGGTGATCTACGACGACACCAAGGGCAAGTGGCGGGGCTACTTTGATCCCGGTAACCCGACCGACACCAACCCCGGCGCCATCTATGCGGGGTACGAGGACAGCGACGGCAAACAGGTGAGCTGGGGCTACCTCGACGACGAATGCGACGGAACCGTCGCGGTCGAGCTCAACATCGGCGGGACGCCGCTGCGGGCGTTCGCGCGCGTGGGGGCCGGGCCGCCCGCTTTCGCGCCGGACGCTCTTCCCATCCGCACGGTGGCCGACGAACTCGAGCAGGCGATGTTCGGCCCCGACGTCGCGGTCGACGAGGTTCAGCCGCACCACATCGACGACATCGTGCGCCGCGCCTTCGAGACGGTCCGGCTTCTGAACACCGCGGTCATGAACGGCAACCCTGTGGACGGGCGGCTGGCGACCGCGAGCATCATGCCTTCACAGGACGCCAACGACTTCCATCGCCTCTTCGGCCCGATCATGGCCCCGACCCTGGTCGACAACCTCTCCATCGTCGCCCTGCACCAGTCCGTGCTGACCGCGCTCAAGAGCGGCACGCCGGCCTGGTTCGCAGATGTCCTGCGCCAACCGGAAGAAGTTGGAGACCTCACGGACAAGGGCCGCCGGAAGATGCCGGCCATGATGCGCGGCGCCGACGCCCGCTACCTCACTCTGACCCGCCGCCAGATCGACATGATCCGCAAGAGCGCCGAACACGGTCTGTTCGCGAAGAAGGGAGACGACGCATGAGCGGGGGCCCCGACATAACGCCGCGGAACCTGGCGGCCCAATTGGCTTATCGGGGCCGGGGCAATCCCCCGGTGTCACACCCCTATTCGGCGATCTCGAATTGCTTCCCGGGGTTGGAGTTTGACTTCCGCGCCATCTGGCGGCGGATCCTGGTGGGGCTCGTACTCTCCGAGAACAACAACTACGTGGTGGCCGTGGAGGACACCGCCCTCGCCCATCTTCACGAGCGACGTCTGCTCAGGATCGAAGGACGGGCGCTGTCGGTGCAGACCCAGGGACCAGTCATCCCGGGCCGGGCGCCCTATGTGCTCAGCACGGGCGACAACCCGGACGCTGTGTCCTTCATGGAATGGTCCAACACCATCGCCCTGATCCTGGGCTTCCAGGGCCAAAAGGTCTCCTGCGAATTCACCCGTGACAAGTCCACCAAGGAGGTCCTTCCGGGCAACGAAGACGTGCCGACGCAGATCGTCGAACTTGAGGTGCGGCGCATCTTCGAGCCGTCTGCCCTCGACGCGAACGGGCCTCCGCAGTCTGTCCTCGCCGCCGCGCTGGCCGAGCCGGGCGAGCTCAGCCAAGGGCTGTGCTCGCCGTGGCAGAACGACTATCGCGAGTGCGCCTGCTACTATTGGGCGGCAAGCCGTCCGGACTATGTGAACGTTGTCGCCGCCGATGACGGCACGAGCCGCGGCGACAACTGGATGCAGCGCGAGAACACTGGCGTCTACTTGCCCGACAACCGCGATGGTGACCTGAACCTCAGCTACGATGACCTGTTCAAGGACTGGGAGAAGGTGCTGCGGTTCGTCGTGGCTGGCGTTCAGGAGCCCCTGCCGAAATGACGCTGGCAGGCGGATCGCCGGCCGCTCTCTCGACCGCGCCCCGTTCGCCTCATGCGCATTTGCTGCGCACCGAGGCCGGTGGGCACGTCTTCCTGCCCGACGGCAGCCGGCTCTTCGACGTGGGCGAGGACGCTTTCGAGCGCCTTGAGTCCGCCATGGCCACGGGCGGCGTTGAGGACGCGCTGGTTCAGCTCGGTCTGGCGCTTCCGCAGCCCCGCATCGACGACACGCCGCTGTCGTCGGCCCCCGTTCGAGCCTTGTCCCTCGCGATCGCCCAGAAGTGCAATCTCGGCTGCACCTACTGCTACGCTGAGGGGGGCGACTTCGGGGCCCGGCCGAAGAATATGGACTTCGCGACGGCGACGGCGGCGGTGGACCTCCTGCTGGCCGAAACCACGCCCGACCAGCGGATCAATCTCGCCTTCCTGGGCGGCGAACCGCTCATCAATCGCGACGTGCTGCGCCAGACCGTTCTCTACGCGGCGAACCGGGCTGGCGAACGGGGCCAGCCGATCGGCTTTTCGATCACGACAAATGGGACGCTGCTACGCCCGGACGACGCCGAGTTCTTCGCAGCGCACCGCTTTGCGGTGACGATCAGCCTCGATGGTCCACGCGCGGCCCATGATCGGCAGCGACCCTTCAAGGGCGGTCGTGGCAGTTTCGACCAGATTCTCGACCGGGCCGCGCCGCTCCTGGCTCGAAAGGGCGCGATGCAGGTGACGGCGCGGGTGACGGTCACGCCGCAGAACCTGGACCTGCGCACGACGCTCGATGAACTCCTCGAGGCTGGCTTCTACAGCGTAGGCTTCTCTCCGATGCTGGCCTCGCCCACAGGAGCCGGCGAGATGTCTCGCGAGGCCCTGGACGCCATGCTCGCCGCGATGATCGCGTGTGGGCGGGAGTTCGAGCGACGGGTCCTGCGGGGCGAGGTCTACGCGTTTGCCAACCTCATGACGGCGCTCAGCGAGATCCACAAGGGCACGCACCGTCCCTACCCGTGCGGCGCCGGCGCAGGCTACCTCGGGGTCGCGGCGGAAGGCGATCTTGCCGCCTGCCACCGGTTTGTGGGCGATGAAGCCGCAGCCTTCGGCCACGTCGCTGAGGGCGTCGATCGTCAGCGCCAGGCCCAGTGGCTGCGGGAGCGGCACGTGCATGCCCAATCCCCGTGCAAGGGATGTTGGGCCCGCTACCTGTGTGGCGGTGGCTGCCACCACGAGACCTTGGCCCGCGGGCGTCCGGCCTGCGATTTCATCCGCGGATGGCTGCACTATGTGCTGGAGGCCTATCTCCGCCTCTCGGCCTCCCGTCCCGAGTACTTCGTCGCGCGCAGAGGGGGTGGTGGAGCCTGATCGCGCCCTCTTCGATGTCTTTGTCGTCGGCGGCGGGCCGGCAGGCGCCGCCGCGGCGCTGACGCTCGCGCGCAGAGGGCTAAGCGTTGCGCTTTGCGAGGCCGGGGATGTCGGCCGTTTGGGGATGCCCTGGTCCCTCAGCCCCGGCGTGAGCGCCCAGCTCAGCTTCCTGGGACTGAACGACGTCCTCCGCGATGCGGTGCTGCGAGAGGACTTGTCCGTATGGCGACGCTGGGGTGGGGGTGCGCTGCGCGAAACGCCGGGCGGAACCACCCTCCTCTGTGACGCCGTGCGATTTAGCCAGGCGATGTGTGCATCCGCCGAGGCGTCCGGTGTCCGCATGGCCCGGCCGGCGCGCCTGCATCGACGCAGGTGGAACGGTCGCGCCTGGGATCTGGAAGTCCTGACGTCGGGCGCAGCGGAAACGTGGAGGGCTCGCTTCCTAGTCGATGCGGCTGGCCGCGGCACGGCGTTCCGCCGACGTACGCTGACGGGAACGCCCACGATCGCCGTCGCCGCCACGTGGCGCGACGCTCGGTCGGAGGCCACGACGATCGTCTCGGCGTCAAAGGCATGGTTCTGGTCCGCCCCCACCGGGTCACGACAGACCACGTTGGTGGGCTTCACCGATCCGCAGCACTTCAGAACCTTCTCCGGCGGATCATGGGACCGCTACGCCGCGCTAGTTCGGGAGGCCGGGGTCGAACTCCCGGGAACACCGGACCGGGAAATCGTAGTCTGCAACGCCACGCCCTACCTTTCCGCCTCTCCGGCAAGTCGCCGGCTGCTGCGTGTCGGCGACGCCGACGCGGCACTGGATCCGCTCTCCTCCACCGGCGTGCAGGCCGCGATCCAGTCTGCGCTCGCTGCGGGACCTGTCGTGGCGACGCTCCTCGACCCTCACGGCGACGCCAACGCCGCGCTCGCGTTCTGGGAGGCGCGTCGCCGTGCACGCGTTCGCGCTCATCAGGGCTGGAGCGCCGAGCTCTACGCGGAGGCGGCAGCGTTCCACCGGACGCCATTCTGGACCACCCGGACGGCAGAGCATCAGGCTTCCTCGTCCCCGCCGGCTCCGCCGGCCCCCTCCCCGCCCGTCCCACATCCCTTCGACATCGTCCGGTTGGACCCCCGAACGGCGTTTGTGAGTGCAGCCTGTCTTGTGGATGACCGCGCCGCCTATCGGGAATGCGTCGCCCATCCTACGCTCACGGAGCCGGTCGCCTTCGTGGATGGCGTCGACGCGGCGCCCCTGCTTCGGCTTGCTGCAACCGCCCAAACTGCGGCGGATCTCGTCGCGCGCTGGTCCGCGCGGCTGGCGCCTGCGGAGAGCTACCGGCTCCTGAGCTGGGCTTGGCGACAAGGGGTGTTGTCCGCCGCCCTGCCTTGACGGGGCACGCCTGACTGGACGCCACTTGTCACGGAACAGCGGTACTTGACACGCGCGCTTGCGGGCCGACAACCTGCCATCTGGAGTTGATTTCCGCTCCGGCCGACGGATGGAAATGTCCGTCCATTCGCAAGCGGGGCGCGTGGGCGCACAGGGGGACAAGGTATGGCGTTGCTGCCGCAATTCGACCCACCAGCCTACCTCACCGATCTTGACCACGTGAAAGACGGCCGCCGCCAGTGGGATGCGTTCCTGGACTACTGCTTCACCTGGGCGATCGATGCACAACGCGGCGCCGCGCGCGGACAGGACGGTGGCGCCGGTGAGGTCCAGTACTTCAACCCGAAGACCTACGATCCCGGCTCGACGGTGCTGGCGCAGCCGATCGTCTGGAACGCCTTTCCCAAGACCCTGCTTCTGCGCTTCGGCCGAGAGCGCGCGCTCGCGGAGGCCGACACCCTGTGGCCTTACTATCCCTTCGACGGCTTCCACGGCGGCTATGACAGCCAGCGTCCAGGGGACGCCCTGAAGGCGGCCAACACCAAGGTATGGACGCGGCCGCTTGACGAATACTGTGAGTGGCGCGTGGAGCGCGACGCCGGCACCGGGCTCATTCGCCGGGTGACCTTCACCTCCGAGCCGCCCGAATATTGGACGGCGCTGTTCGGCGGCGAAGTGGTCCTCGACACGGACGTGAGGTTCCGGTTCGAAGGGAACCCGAAATACGCCACGGAGCTCTACCGGGAGCTCACCGGGTCGCCCGTCCAGGAAGACGACCTTCGCGTGAGGGAGCCCTTCGGGGACTTCAAGCGCGGCGACTACAATCCCTACAACAAGTGGAACACCACCCACGGCATCGTTCACCTGAACTGTCCGCCGAACTCGATCGGCGCAGAGGTCCGTTTGGGCGGCGACGCCACGGTGCTTCGCCAACGGCGCGACGGCGCGCCCGTTTTGTCGCCCGACGAGCTGATCTGCTGCGCGCGCTACGGCGGGGGGAACCGCAACAGTGACCCGACGATTGGCGCCAGCGTAAATGCGCTGGCGCGGCTCGGGGCCATGATCACCCTCGTCAATCCGATCGGCCTCTACATCGACGACCTTGACCTGACAGGCTGGTGGCTTCCCGACGGGATCGCGCCGCAAGACTGCGTTCGCGTGGTCCGCGGACAGCCCGGCCAGGTCGAGCGCCTTGTCGTCGAGGTGCCTGCCGAGACCGGCCGGTGTGTGAGCGACATCCTCATCGGCGGTGCGCCGGTGCGGTGGGGCGGGGAGATCGCCGAATGCATCACCGTAAAGCTCGTCGGGGGCGCCGCCGACCTCGGGAAGGTGGCGAATGGAGCCGCCACCTGCATCGGCCAAGCCTGCGTCCTGCCGAGTGATAGCCGGCTGCTACGAGTTGCTCCTGCCGATGGAAACCTCCCGCTCGGCCTCCAGGCGGCCTTCAATGAGCCTCGCCCGGCCGGCGGGGCAGTTCCGGCCTGGTCGCCGGGCGTGCGAGCGCATCGCGCCGCCAAGCTTACGGGAGCCGCCTGATGGATGACGCCCTTGTCGAACCGGCCGAAGCCGGGCCCCTCCGCGGAGCGCCTGCAGAGCCCCTACTCGAACTCGATGACATTCAAGGTTTGGTCGCGCCCGGCTTCCTGAAGCCGCACCAGGCGTTGGTCCACATCCGGTTTCCCGAAGACCGACAAGGGCTGGGCGCCGTGCGCGCCCTTTTCGCTGCTCTCGTGTCGCGCGGCGCGCTGTCGACCGGGGCGGAGACGCTGAAGGATCGGCGCGACCATCGTCTCTACGTGTCCGGACAGCTCGACGCTCGGGACCGGGCGCCCCTCGTGGCGCTGGCCTTCACCGCGCAGGGCCTCCGGGCCTTCACGCCGGCGGCGGGCCAACTCAAGAGCCCGGCCTTCCAGGGCGGCCTGCCCAGCCGCTCGGCCCTTCTTGGCGATCCCGTCGCCGACGACGACCCGGGCGCGGCTGCGAACTGGGTGGTGGGGGCGAGCGGCCAGGAACTGGATGCGCTGTTGGTGGTCGCCGGAGATCATCGCGCAACCGTACGGGCGCTCGCGCAGGATATGGCGGGCCAACTCGCCGCGCTGGGCGCTCAGGTGGACATCCAGCGCGGCGATGTGCGCGACGACCAGCGCGGCCACGAGCATTTCGGGTTTGACGACGGCGTCTCGCAGCCGGGCATGCGCGGCTTGGCCAGTGATGCCCCGGGCGATTTCGTGACCGACCGATATGTGGATCCGTCGGAGGTGCCCGACAGCTGGCTATACGGGTATCCGGGTCAGGATCTGATTTGGCCCGGAGAGTTCATTCTGGGCTATCCCGTATCCGGGCCGGATCCGCTGATCCCCGGGCCGGTGCTGCCCTGCCCGAGCTGGGCCCGGAACGGGTCCTTCCTGGTGTACCGTCGCCTGCGCCAGGATGTAGCCGCCTTCTGGCAGACCATGCGCGCGGAGGCAGAGCGGCTGCGCAAGACGCCGGGATTCGAAAGCCTAACCGACGAAGACCTGGCGGCTCGTCTCGTGGGTCGGTGGGCGAGCGGGGCGCCGCTCGCGCGCGCGCCGCTGAAGGACGATCCCGACCTCGGCGCAGACGCCTTCGCCAACAACGACTTTCGGCTCGACAGCGACACGCCGGCGCGGACGGGAGCCAGTGGCGACTATCCCTTGGCCAAGGCAGACCCAGTGGGTCTGGTGTGTCCCGTCGGCGCGCACATCCGGAAGGTCAACGTCCGCGACGGCGCATCGGACATGGGCGGGGCCGTAGCCACCCAAGCACGGCGCCTTCTCCGCGTGGGCGTTCCCTTCGGCGAAAGCTTGGCGGACCGGTATGGCGACTCCGGCCCTGATCCTCTTGAAGGGGATAGAGGGCTCCTGTTCCTCTCGATCCAGGCCTCGATCGAGGATCAGTTTGAGTTCCTTCAGGCGCGCTGGATGAACAATCCCGCCCGGCCGCGAGGCCCCGGAGGCCACGATATGATCGTCGGCCAGAACGCCGCCGCAGCGGATGGCGTGCGGCGTTGCCACCTCTTCGGCGCGCAGCTGCAATCGGCTGAGACCGTCGCGGAGGTCCAGTTCGTCGTCCCGACGGGCGGGGGTTACTTCTTCGTGCCGTCTCTGCGAGCGCTGCGGGAGGTGATCACCCCTCTGGACGAAGGGGTTCAGAACGCGGCCGGGGCATAGAGACGCGACGGCCTGTCCCAGCATCGGGGCGCCCGACGCCGTGACGCTCGGCCCTTAGTCGAAAAGCGCGTCCCCAAACGCCTTCACCGCAGCCACGCCGCCTGCAGCTGGCCCGCCGGCGGCCGTCGCGAGGCCAACCATCAAGGCATCGAAGGCCGTCTGCGCGCCCTTTTCAGCAGCTTTGTCGAAGAGCTTGGAGGCCAGGTCGGACCCCCGCTTCTCCAAGGCGGCGCGCAAGGTCTTGTCGTCCACCAGCTTGCGACCCTTCAAAAGGGCGATGACCCGGTCGGCCTGGGTCGGCGAGATCAGGCTCACCAGCACCGCGCCGAACCGCCCCGGATCAACGCGAAGGATGTTTCCACTCAAGGAGACGTCGGCGAACACGCCTTTCTCTTCCATCTTCGCGCTCACGGCGGCCTTCACCAGTGGCGAGGTGACACCGAAGCTCAACTTGTCGCCATCCTTCCAGTAGCGCGCGGTCGTGATGGCCAGCATGATCTGATGGTCCGTCTCATCTTCCGAGATGTTCCGCAGTTCGTACTGGAACAGCAGGCTCCGCGCCTTGCTGGGCGTGATGTTGAGCGCGCGCGCGATGCGGTAGCTGGCCCGATTGACCTCGATAACGTCGAGGTCGACGAGGATGGAGAAGATTTGCAGGTCGATCTCGGTCTTCGGCATCGCACCGAACGCCGTCGCGGCATAGGCGCTCATGAACCGCCGCCCGAACTCAGCGGCGAGCTTGTCGTCCGACAGCGCGTCGCGGACGCCCTTGAGGTTATAGGCCACCATCCCAATCGCCCCTTCGGTTCTGGTTAGGCGCAAGGATAGCGCGATACACGACCTTCATGCACGCTCAAGGTTGTGCCTACTATGCCCGGCAAATTCGCTCGGGGGCGCCGCCAAATGACGTGGACGACCAAAGCCAAGGATCTTGGCGTCGCCAACGCGCAGGGTCACCTCATCCTACAGCCCGGTCTGGTCGGTCGTGCACCGGGGGTTCAGGCGATCAATTTCACGCCGCTCGAACTCTTCGGCGCGATGGCGCGCTGCCACTACACCCATCTGGTCAACCCCCATGCCGTGACCTGGGAGGTGCAGCACATGGCCAGCCTGTTGGAACAGCATGTGGATGACGTGAGCAATCCCTTCGAGATTTTGGCCTCGGCCGACACGCTCAAGGACTACGTGAAGAGCTACTTCGTCGGCACCGTCGCCGCCGGCATCGCATATCTGGTCATGGTCAACGACGGGTACGTCTGGTCAGACCACTGGGAGAATCTGGTAGGCGGCGCCCCTGGGGTCACGAAGAGCCCCGACTTCGTCTTCGCCAGTCCCCTTCACGGCGTTGGGCTGATGGAGTCGAAGGGGACGCGGAGCGCGCCGGCCACAGTTTTCGATCAGACCGTGGCCGCAGGCTACACGCAGCAGCTGGAGCCCCATCTGGGCCATACGATCGGCGCCGCGACGGCGACCCACGGTTACAGCATCGGGTCGCACCTCGTGAACTCGACCCTCGCCACCCTCAACGTTCACCACACCGCCGTGCCGGCTCCCGCCGGAGGCGGTGCGGGCGACGCGGGGTCGCCGAGTACGGTGCAGCGGCACAGTTTTGCGACCGCCTTCACGCTCGCCCATGGCCCAAACCTTGGCCGGCAGATCCGAGCGGGCCGCGCGGCGCAGCCGTTTCTCTTCTTCCGCTTCTGGTGGGCGGGCCGATCCTGGGTCAGCAAGGTTCATCCCGAAGGCGGCGCACGGATCGGGCCGGATCCTGGCGCCGATTGGCTGTGGCGCGGTCCTCGCCCGAAGCAGCCTCTCTCCTTTGCGATTCAGGAGGACCGCGCCGCGGCCGCGCTCGCTCGGTTCCTGGAGCCGGCGACGCGACCGGAGCGCCCCGGGCGAGAGGACCAGCCAAGCCCAGACGTCGGGAGTCCGGAACCCATCGGGTACGACCGGGGGGTGTCACGGATCGGATCCGAGCGCGGCGAAGGGACCGCAGGCGTGATTTTTCCCGACGGGTTCGCGGTCCTGGGTAAGGTTCAGGTTCCGCAGGTGGAGGACGTCTTCTGGGATGGAGTGGCGGGTCGGTTCGCGCCGATCGTCGATGCGACCTGGCAGGATCGCTTCTAGGCCTCGGCGTCGCGACGCGGGACCGCCGAGACGCTGACACCAACCGCGCCTGGTCTCAGCGAGCCCCGGCACGACCGTTTCTGACGCAGACACAGGGCACGCCCGACGCACCTGGAGGGCGTCGTCATGCTCGTACTTCGGAAACGTATCCCTGAACGCAACATGGCACGGTTCTACTGCCTATCGCTCGAGGCCTCGCTCTTCGGCGATACCCTGCTTATCGCCCGCTGGGGGCGGATCGGGACCTATGGCCGCCGAAGAGCGATCATTTTCGGCGACCTCTCCAGCGCTCGCGAGGCGCTCGAAGTCCAAGCTCGCTCGAAGGTGCGCCGCGGGTACTCGGTGATGGGGGCCGTGTCGATCTAGAGCGTGGCCACGACGATGGCGCTGGCCAGCACGAAGGCCACGATCATCGGAGCCTGGCGAGCGTAGTGAAGCTGGTGGCGCCAAAGATAGCTCAGCACCACCTGGCGCCGGGTCGGCAGACCTCGCGCACGTACGTCGCGGCGCGCGGCGACGAAACTGTGCCAGTGGGCGGCGGCCACGACGGTCATTGTCATGGCGATCAGCGCGAACTGCTTCCACGACGGCAGCGGCGTTTCCCAGTCGATCATCGGCTCATACCCCGGGTCAGCGTCGGATCAGATTTGTCCCCCCCAATCTCACGCGTCGCGCCGGGGTCCGTGGCCGTCGCCCGCGCACCGATGCCGTCAGCTCCAGTCCCACGCTCGGCCCACAGGGTGCGAACGTGGTCGAGGGCCACGGGCTTTTGTCCATCGTTCTGGGCCAGCATGCGTAGGACCCGCGCAGCGTCGTCCGTGACGAGGTCCGCCGTCTGGGTGAGCCGCGACCAGTTGACGTAGTTCTTCGTCTCCGCCACCGCTTGCCCCTCTCGGGAGGTCATTGTCGCGATCGGCGCAGCGATTGTCCGGCCCTGCGCCCGCTCCGTCGTCATGGCGTAGGCGTAGCTCGTGAAACTCAGGGCCGGATCCGTCGCCGCAAGGACCTCGGTTCTGCCGTCGGCATGCTGGATCGTCCACGCCTTCTGGCCCATGCGCAGAACCCTAAATTCCGCACCGCGCTCGTAGCCGCGGTCGCGAAACCGCGCCTCCCAGGTAAGACGCTCGCCAGCGGCCACAGTGTGGGTTCCACCTGTGTAGACGCTGAACCTCGGCCGCCCGCCCGCATGCTCCCGGTTGAGGTCGATGAGGGCGCGGACGCCCCGGCCGCGCGCCACCTTCAATAGGTTGTTCTCTAAGTCGATCCCGACCACGACGCCGCGCTCGCTTAGCGCGGGTCCGCGACCGGCGAACCCCGACTCCTGAATGACGATGTCGCCAAGGTCGTAGGAGCTTGCTTGGACCATTTCAGCCCGGCTCAGCCGACGTGCCGACAGACGTTCCCGAGTCTCATCGGGGCCACGGAGTTGGCCTTCCCGGCGAAGGCTGTCCCGGGCCAAAGACGACTGCAGGCCGCGCATGGCATTGGTCGCGGTAATGAGGGTCGTCTCCAAGCCCGCGGCGCGCCGCTCCGACCACAACGCCACGGCGCGCAGGGCGATCTCCATGTCCGTTGCGCCCTCCCCAACCGCGTGGACATGGGGGGCAAGCTTGGCCATCCCAGCTTGCAATCGTCCCTCAGCGAGATCGCGAACGCCTTCGCGGAAGGCTGGAGGCGCATAGCGCTGACGTAGGATCTGCTCGAGCGGAAACTGCTCGATGCCCCGGTCCAACAGAGCCTTGAACATGTTGCCTGCGCCCGGCCCCCCAGTCTGGCGCGGGTCGCCTGCGATGGTGACGGTCGCGACCCCGAGCCCCTCGACCGCGCGGAGCACGCGAAAGGCGCTCTCATTCGTCAGGGTTGAGGCCTCATCCACGATCAGATGCGTGCCGCGCCATTGTCTGCGGGCGCGCTCTGCACGGTCCCCACCCGCCTGCATCACCGGCTCGACCGCCTGAAGCCATGACGCGATCGTCTGCGCGGGAATGTTGGCGCCGCGCCGTAGCTCTTGGACGTGGCTGTTTACCGTCGACAGCCCGTGCAGTCGCTGGCCATGTCGTGCGGCGATGTCGGCCACGGTTGCGAAGGCGAAGGTCTTTCCCACACCGGCGAACCCAGGCACGGCCCGGATACGATCGCGCGACGTGAAGAAGCCGGCCACGGCGGTGCGCTGGCCTTCGTTCAGGGCGCTCCCCTGTTGCGCCCCGGCGAGCGCTCGCAACAGTTGCGCCTCCGACAAGATCGGCTGGGCACGCCCACGACCTGACTCGACCGCCGCCACCACGGCCGCCTCGACCTCCAACATCCGCTGCGTCGTGAGGCCAGCCGGCATGGTTCGGTCCGCGTCGGTCAGAGCGCCTTCCCGCCGCAGGCGATCCACGGCCGCCTCCAGCCGTCCGTAAGCGAAGCCCGCCGGCGCGGCCCTCAAGGCTT
>DGYN01000103.1 GCA_002398405.1 Caulobacteraceae bacterium UBA5005 | reverse complement strand
ATCTCCCAGCCCCGGCCCCCGCCGCGCCCGCCCTGGCAAAGGCCGGTCCGCGGATTGAGGTCGGATGCCTGACGCCCGGCCTCAAGGGTAAGGCCAAGGAGGATTGCGAACGGCGCGTCGTCGCGACGCCCGGACAGCTCACTCGGCGCGAGGAAGCCAGGCGCTACTCGGTTCTCACGCCGGAACAGCAAGCCGGCCTGCTCAGCTTCCAGGGCGGGCACTTCACCGGCGGCCCACCGGGCACGATCGGCGCCGGGGTCGTCCTGCAATACGGCGCCAACGACAAGCACTTCCTGCCCTTCCAGGGCGACACCAAGACCACGGTCTTCAAGCGCGCCGAGATCCACGACGTGCCCAAACCGATGCGATAGCCGCGCAGGGGCCCGCAGGTGCGGGAGGTCGGCGGCGGGTGTCGCCACCGGCTGAGATCGGCGCCCGTCCCGATTGGGTGAGGCGTGCAGTTGCTAGCCGCAACGCTGGCGTGCACGATCAGCTCCTGACGCTGCGGAGATCGGCATGGAGTTCGACACCGTCTTTGATGTGCTGAGAGATGCGCCTCCAATTTGGCCTCCCTCGCAGGCGGCGATATTAAACGCTTTGGCGGGCCCGGCCTGCATTATCGCCGTCTTCGTCGTCCTAACCATTATCCGCCCTCGGTTGCGTAAGGCGCTCCTGGTCTGGGTCCCGTTAGTGCTTGTGGCGGCTGCGGGGCCCGTCACCCTGGCCGTCGCGGGCCATGCCAAACAGCGGTCCGAAGCCCATGCCGCGCTTCGCACGGGCGCCTACATCGAGGTTGAGGGCGTGGTCGAGGGCCTTGTGCCCATGCCTTATGAAGGCCACGCCGAGGAGCGGTTCACGGTGGGCGGGGTGACCTTCGCCTATTCGCCCTTCCACCCGAACGGAGGCTTCGACCACACCGTTTCTCACGGCGGCCCGATCCGGGAGGGCCAGCACGTCAAGATCGCTCACCGGGATGGGGTTATCCTTCGCGTGCAGATCGCCAGACCCGGCGCCATTCCGATGAAATGAATGCGGCCCGGGATCGCTCCCGGGCCGCTTCCTGTCTTGGCTGAAAGCTCGTCTTACGGCTGGGCTTCCTGCTCGGCCGCTTCGGCGATTGCTTCCGGCAAGGCCTCCATCGGCGGGGGCGGAGCTTCGGCTTCGCGCTGGGCGGTGAGGGCTTCGTCGCGCTTGGCGGCGATGCGCTGCAGGCCGCGCAGGTAGGAGCCCGTGCCCGCCGGGATGAGCCGGCCGACGATGACGTTCTCCTTGAGGCCTTCCAGGGTGTCCGACTTTCCGTGCACCGAAGCCTCGGTGAGCACGCGGGTGGTTTCCTGGAACGAGGCCGCCGAGATGAACGACCGCGTCTGCAGGGAGGCCTTGGTGATGCCGAGCAGAACCGGCATCGTCGTGGCTTCCCGGCCGTTGCGGGCGCGGACCTTGGCCTGCTCGACTTCGAACTCGGGCTTGTCGAGGTGGTCGCCCTTGATCAGACCCGTCTCACCCGGATCGACGATCTCGACCTTCTGCAGCATCTGACGAACGATCGTCTCGATGTGCTTGTCGTTGATCGGCACGCCTTGCAGACGATAGACCTCCTGGATCTCGTTCACGAGGAACTCGGCCAGGGCCTCGATGCCCAGGATGCGCAGGATGTCGTGCGGATCCGGGTTGCCGTCGATGATGTACTCGCCCTTCTTGACCACGTCGCCGTCGTGGACCGCGATGTGCTTGCCCTTGGGGATGAGGAATTCGACGGGTTCGCCCCCTTCCTCCGGCGTGATCTTAATGCGGCGCTTGTTCTTGTAGTCGCGGCCAAATTCCACCCGGCCGTCCATTTCCGCGATGACCGCGCAGTCCTTGGGACGGCGGGCTTCGAAGAGTTCGGCGACGCGCGGCAGACCGCCGGTGATGTCTCTGGTCTTGGCGCTTTCGGTCGGCAGACGCGCGAGCACGTCACCCGGCTTCACCTCGTCGCCGTCGCCGACGGAGAGAATGGCGCCGACGGGCAGCAGGTTACGGGCGTCCTGGGTGTTGGCCAGCTTCTTATAGGCGCCGTCCTTGTCGGTGACCGCCATGGCGGGACGCAGGTCGGCGCCGCGGGGGGTCGCGCGCCAGTCGATGACCACGCGGTTGGAAATGCCGGTGGCTTCGTCCGCTTCTTCACGGAACGACAGGCCCTCCACCAGATCCTCATAGCGGACGCGGCCAGCGACTTCGGTGATGAATGGGGTGGTGTAGGGGTCCCATTCAGCAATCCGCTGGCCCTTCTTGACCGGGTCGCCGTCCTTGACACGCAGGCGCGCGCCGTAGGGCGGCTTGTAGGTTTCGCGGTCACGGCCGTCGACCTGGATGATCAGGGTCGTGTTGCGGCTCATGACGATCAGGGCGCCGTCCGAGGCCTTAACCGTCGGGCCGGTGACCTTGGCGAAGCCATCGGTCGAAGTTTCGAAGAACGACTGCTCGGCGACCTGCGCCGTGCCGCCGATGTGGAAGGTCCGCATGGTTAGCTGGGTGCCTGGCTCGCCGATCGACTGGGCGGCGATAACGCCCACCGCCTCGCCGATGTTGACGCGGGTGCCCCGCGCCAGGTCACGGCCGTAGCAGGCGCCGCAGATGCCGGTGGCGGCTTCGCAGACCAGCACCGACCGCACCTTCACCGATTGCACGGCGGCGTTGTCGATGATCTCCACCATCTCTTCGTCGAGGTAGGTGTCGGCCGGGACGATGACTTCGCCCGAGGTCGGATCCTTGATGTCTTCGGCGACCGAACGGCCCAGGATGCGCGCGCCGAGGCTGACGAGGGTGTCGCCGCCTTCGATCACCGCTTTCAGGGTAATGCCGCGAGTGGTGCCGCAGTCTTCCTCGGTGATGATGCAGTCCTGCGCCACGTCGACCAGGCGGCGGGTCAGATAACCCGAGTTGGCGGTCTTCAGAGCGGTGTCGGCCAGACCCTTACGCGCGCCGTGGGTCGAGTTGAAGTACTCGAGAACGGTCAGGCCTTCCTTGAAGTTCGAGATGATCGGCGTCTCGATGATTTCGCCCGACGGCTTGGCCATCAGGCCGCGCATCCCGCCAAGCTGCTTCATCTGGGCCTGCGAGCCCCGCGCGCCGGAGTGGGCCATCATGTAGATGGAGTTCACTTCCAGTTCGCGGCCGTCCGGACCCTTCTTCTTGGTCGAGATCTCGCCCATCATTTCGTCGGCGACCCGGTCGGTGACCTTGGCCCAGGCGTCGACGACCTTGTTGTACTTTTCACCCTTGGTGATCAGGCCGTCAGCGTACTGCTGCTCGTATTCTTCCGCGAGCTTCTTGGTCTCGGCGACCATGGCGGCCTTCTTGGCCGGGATGATGATGTCGTCCTTGCCGAAGGAGATGCCGGCCTTGGCCGCTTCCTTGAAGCCCAGGCCCATGACCTGGTCGGCGAAGATGACCGTCGCCTTCTGGCCGCAGTGGCGATAGACCACGTCGATCAGATTGCCGATTTCCTTCTTGGTCAAAGGCTTCTCGATCAGACGGTGACCGATTTGCGGGTGGTGCGGCAGGAGCGCGGCCACCTTCATCCGGCCCGGCGTCGTTTCGATCACGCGGGTGTACTTGTTGCCGTCGGTGTCGCTCTCGGTGAAGCGGGCGCGGACCTTGGAGTGCAGGGTCACGACCTTAGCTTCCAGGGCGGCCTCGATCTCGGCGATGTCGCTGAACACCTTGCCCTCGCCCGGCTCGCCGTCCTTGGCGATCGAGAGGTAGTAGAGGCCAAGGACGATGTCCTGCGACGGCACGATGATCGGCTTGCCGTTGGCGGGCGACAGGATGTTGTTCGTCGACATCATCAGGACGCGCGCTTCCAGCTGAGCTTCCAGGCTCAACGGCACGTGCACGGCCATCTGGTCGCC
>DGYN01000082.1:37046-77169 GCA_002398405.1 Caulobacteraceae bacterium UBA5005 | reverse complement strand
CACGACGTCCACGCCCTGATCCTGGGCCGGGCGATCACCGGGCTGAACGCGTTCTGATCCAAGCCCCTTAAGGGGTAGGAAGCTTGACCCCCGGGCCCGCGCCCGGGGGTTTTGCTATCTGGAGTCTAGTGCTTCTCGGCGGCCTTTTCGGCCTCGCTGGTGGTCACCGCGTCCTTGGCCATGGCGGCGGCGTCGGCGGCGCCTTCCTTGACCTCGGCAGCGCCTTCCTTGAGCGCATCACCGGTCTTCTCAGCCAGGGCGGCGGCGTCTTCCTTGACCTCGGAGGCGACTTCCGCGGCGTCGTCCTTGACGGCTTCCTGTTCGGCCTTGTTGCAGGCGGAAAGGGCCAGGCATGCGGCGGCGGCGGCAATGACTACTGATCGCATGGTTTGATCTCCCATCGAATGACCCCCGGATAACGGCCAAGCTTAGCGCCGGGTTCCGCATCGGCCTCGCCAAGGCTAAAGGAGGCGCCATGCGCATCGCCTTTATGGGCAGTCCTGATTTTGCCGCCACGTGCCTGACCGCCCTTGCCAAGGCGGGGCATGAGATCGCCTGCGTCTATTCCCAGCCGCCCAGGCCCCGCGGCCGCGGTCAGGTCCTGCAGCCCTCGCCCGTCCACGCCCTGGCCGAGACCCTGAAGATCCCGGTCCGCACCCCGGTCTCCATGCGTGACCCGGCCGAGATCGCCGCGTTCGAGGCCCTCGAACTCGACGCCGCCGTGGTGGTCGCCTACGGCCAGATCCTGCCGCAGGCGATCCTCGATGCGCCCAGGCTCGGGGCTTACAATCTGCACGCCTCCCTGCTGCCGAGGTGGCGGGGCGCGGCGCCCATTCAGCGGGCCATCATGGCGGGGGATGCGGTCACCGGCGCGGAGGTCATGCGGATGACCCAGGGCCTGGACGAAGGCCCGGTGATCGCCTCGGCGACCCTGCGGATCGACCGGATGGAGACGGCTGGAACCCTGCACGATCGCCTGGCCGTCCAGGGCGCGGCGCTGCTCGCCGAGGCTCTGGCCCGGGTCGAGCGCGGCGAGGCGGTGGAAGTTCCTCAGGACGAGGAAGGCCTGACCTACGCCAAGAAGATCAAGCCCAGCGAGGCGCGGATCGACTGGACCCGGCCAGCCGTGGAGGTCGACCGGCATATCCGGGGCCTATCCCCCTTTCCCGGCGCCTGGTTCGAAGGCGGCGGGGCCCGCATCAAGGCGCTGCTGTCGTCAGTCGAAGAGGGGGCGGGCGATCCCGGGACCCTGCTCGACAACACCCTGCTGATCGCCTGCGGGGAGGGCGCGGTGCGGCTGCACCGGGCCCAGCGCGAGGGCAAAGCGGCCCAGGACACGCCCGATTTCGTTCGCGGCTTTCCGCTGCTCAAGGGGACGAAGGTCACCTGATGCCGCGCTATCGTCTGACGATCGAGTACAACGGCGAGCCCTATGCCGGCTTCCAGGCCCAGGAGAACGGGCCGACCATCCAGGGCCATCTGGAGCGAGCGATCCTGGCCTTCTCAGGCGAAGTGACGCGGGTCCATACCGCCGGCCGCACCGATGCTGGCGTTCACGCCACCGGCCAGGTCGTGCACTTCGACCTCGAAAAGGCGTGGCCTGCGGAGGTGGTGCAGAACGCCATGAACGCCCGCCTGGTCCCCGAGCCCATAGCGGTGCTCGACGCGGTTGAGGTCGGCGATTTCCATGCCCGCTTCGACGCCATCGAGCGGCGCTATCTGTACCGGATCCTGAACCGGCGGGGTTTCGCGGCGCTGGACCGGGGCCGGGTCTGGCACGTCAAGAAGCCGCTGGACGCCGAGGCGATGCACGAGGCGGCCCAGGCCCTGGTCGGCTTCCACGACTTCACCACCTTTCGCGACACCCACTGCCAGGCCAAAACCCCGGAAAAGACCCTGCATTCGGCGAGGGTTTACCGGATGGGCGAAGAGGTGCGGCTGGAGTTTTCCGCCCGCAGCTTCCTGCATCGCCAAGTGCGGTCGATGACCGGGTCCCTGGCCGAGGTCGGCGTCGGACGCTGGAACGTGGCCGCATTGCAATCGGCCCTGGAAGCCCGCGACCGCAAACGCTGTGGGCCGGTGGCGCCGGCGGCGGGGCTCTATCTGACCGGGGTGGGGTACTAGAGGCCCAGCTCGGTGAGGCCGGGGTGATCGGCGGGGCGGGGCCCCAGCGGCCAGTGGAAACGCCGGTCAGCGGCCGCGATGGGCTCGTCATTGATGCTGGCGACGCGGCGGCGCATCAGGCCGGCCTCATCGAACTCCCAAAGCTCGACCCCATGGCTGCGGAACCACTGGCCTTCGGCGTCGTGGGATTCATAGACGAAACGCACCGCGATGCGGTTTAGGCGAAATCCCCAGACCTCCTTGATCAGCCGGTACTCCAGTTCGGCGGCCCATTTGCGGGTCAGGAAGGCCTCGATTGCGGCGCGGCCTTCGACAATCTCAGCGCGGTTCCGCCAGTGGCTGCCCTCGGTATAGGCGAGCGCCACCCTTGCCGGATCACGGCTGTTCCAGGCGTCCTCGGCGGCGCGGGCCTTCAGGACGGCGGCGGCTTCGTCGAACGGCGGCAAGGGTGGACGGCTCATGGGTCAATCCTTCAGGCGGCGGCGCGGGCGCTGACGACGGGGAAGTCGATATCGGTGTTGAAGACCTCATTGACGTAGTTGGTCCAGGTGTTGAGGGCCACGTGCTGGACGATCTCGATCACCTGGGCGTCGCTGTAGCCAGCGAGCTTCACTGTGCTCAGATCCTGCTCAGTGACATGACCGCGCAGGCGCGCGACCTTGACGGCGAAACGCACCGCAGCGTCGGCCTTGGGATCGTTGGAGGCGCCGGAGCGGTTCGCAGTCATCTCGGCATCATCCAGCTTGGCGAAGGTGCGGCCGAGATAGGTGTGGGCGGACAGGCAGTAGCTGCAGCCGTTGACCTCGGCGACGGCGAGCGCGATCCGCTCGTGGGTGGCCTGCGGCAGAGCGCCCGAGCCGAGGGCCCCGAGCAAGCCCGTATAGCCCTGCAGGGCGGCGGGGCTGAGCGAGACCAGGCGAAAGACGTTGGGGGCTGAACCGAGCTGAGCCTGGACGGCGGCGAGCATGGGCCGGGAGGCGGCCGGCGCGGCCTGGACGTCGGCGGGAATGGTGGTGCGGGTCATGGGGAAGTTCCTCTTCGAATGAGGCGGGCGCCTCGACGAAACGCTTGATACCGCCTTCCGATTTGCGGCATCAGTCTGTAGAAATGGGACCTATCCTTCCATATTTCGAAAGGCTCCATGGACCGCCTGAACGCCATGTCCCTGCTGCTGACGGCGGTAGAAGCCGGGAGCCTGTCGGCAGCCGCCCGCCGGCTGGGCGTGCCGCTGACTACCGTCAGCCGCCGCATCGCCGACCTCGAAGCCCATCTCAAGACCCGCCTTTTGGTGCGCGCCGCGCGCCGGCTCACTCTGACCGAGGCGGGCCTGGCCTATGTCGCCGCCATCAAGCCGATCCTGGAACAGGTCGGCGAGGCCGAGCGCGCCGCCGCCGGTGAATACAGCGCCCCGCGCGGCGATCTTGTCGTCGCCGCGCCCGTGGTGTTCGGCCGCTTCCACGTGACGCCGGTGGCCGTGGACTTCCTCACCGCCTATCCGGAGATTGACCTTCGCCTCGTCCTGGCCGACCGGATCGCTCATCTAGCCGAAGAGCGGATCGACGCGGCAGTGCGCATCGGCCCCCTGCCGGACAGCAGTTTGATTGCTACCCGCCTGGGTCAGGTCCAGCGGGGGCTTTTCGCCAGCCCCGACTATCTCGCCGCCCAGGGTTGGCCCAAGACGCCCGAGGCGCTGGGGAGCCACGCCTGCATCACCTTCGACGGCCTTTTCTCCGCCAACACCTGGCGCTTTCCCACGCCTCGCGGCGAGACGACGGTTCGGGTCCGCTCGCGCCTCGCCGTCAACACCGCCGAAGCCGCGCTCGATGCGGCGGTCGCAGGCCTGGGGGTCACCGGGGTGTTCTGCTACCAGGCGGCCAAGGCGGTGCAGGACGGGGAGCTCATCCAGATCCTCCAAGACTTCGACCCGGCGCCCTGGCCGGTGCATCTGGTCCACACAGGTCAAGGCCTGATCCCGCAAAAGCTCCGCGCCTTCCTGGATTTCGCCACCCCGCGCCTGCGCGAGCGCCTGGCCTTGGTTGACCTGATGAAACGGTCCCGGGTCTAGAAGACCGCGAAATAGCGCTCGATCAGGCGCTCGTAGACCGCCGACAGGGCCTCGATGTCGGCGACCGGGGCGTGCTCATCGATCATGTGCATGGAGGCGCCGACGAGCCCCAACTCGACGACGGGGCAGAGCTTGCGGATAAACCGGGCGTCGGAGATGCCGCCGGTGGTGGCGAGTTCGGGCGTGCGGCCCAGGACGTCAGATACCGCGCTGGAGCAGACCTCGACGAAGTCCCCCGGCTCGGTGATGAAGGCGTTGCCGGTGAGGGCGGGCATAAGTTCGATCTTGCCCGGAAAGTCCTTTTGGGCGAGCTGCACTTCCTGGGTCAGCCAGGCGATCAGGCTTTCCCCATCGTGGGCCGGGTTGAAGCGGATGTTGAGCCGGGCGCTCGCCTTGGCGGGAATGACATTGGTCGCGGGGTTGGCCACATCGATAGTGGTGACTTCCAGGTTCGAGGGCGGAAAGCGCGGATAGCCCTCGTCCAGGACATGGCTCTGGACCCGGTCCAACAGCTTGATCAACACGGGAATGGGGTTGGCGGCCAGGTGCGGATAGGCGACGTGGCCCTGGCGGCCTTCGACGCTGATCACCGCGTTCAGGCTGCCGCGCCGGCCGATCTTCAGCTGGTCGCCGACCAACGCCAGCGAGGTCGGCTCGCCGAGCACGCAGTGATCGACCCGCTCACCCTCCGCCATCAGGGCCTCGACCACCGGGCCGGTGCCGTCGACGGCGACGCCCTCCTCATCGCCGGTGATCAGGAAGGAAAGCGCCCCGACCGGCGGGCCGGCGGCCAGGATGCGCGAGACCGCCGCCACCCAAGCCGCGATCGAGCCCTTCATGTCGGCCGCGCCGCGGCCGATCAGCAGGCCGTCCTCGACGACGGCCCCGAAGGGATCGTGCCGCCAGCCGGCCAGATCGCCCGGCGGCACGACGTCGGTGTGGCCTGCGAAACAAAGGTTCGGCGCGTTCTGGCTGCCGATCCGCGCATAGAGGTTTTCGATCTCGCCGAACTTCATCCGCCGGCATTCGAAGCCCAGGGCCGCCAGGGCGCCCTGCAGCACATCCATGGCCCCGGCGTCGTGCGGGGTGACGGAGGGGCGGCGGATCAAATCCTGGGCGAATGACAAAGCATTGACGGTCATGAGGCGCTTTTACTCATGTTCGTGGATGGCGCAGCGAAAACTTGTGGACGAATGGCCAAGGTCGGCTTCTTCGCCTCGCGGAATCGTGAAACCAGAGGGTAGGCCGGGTGCAACCGGCCAAGGTGCTTGCGCGTTCAGAGCTTGGCCCTCGCATGTGTTCCATCGCGATGGCCTCCTTTGAGGGAAGGATTTCCGCCGATGCGTACCGCAATACATAGAGAGAATCCGGTATCGTTCCTCAGGTCCATGGCCTTTGTCGCCGTGGCCTCCTTCGTGGCCGGGTTCGCCGGCTATATGGTTTTCGGCCTGCTCTAGGGCCGTCTAGGGCGTTCCGCGCGCCACGAACCAGCCGTTGCGGAAGCCTTCGCTCGCCTTGCCGTAGGTCAGGGGCGAGCCGTTGTGGTTCAGCATCAGACCGCCTGCGCCCTCCAGCACCGCGTGGCCCGCGGCGATGTCCCATTCCATGGTCGTCCCGTGGCGCGGATAGATGTCGGCGTCGCCTTGGGCGATGATGCAGAGCTTGATCGAGCTATCCATGGGCTGGCGCAGGTCGAACCCGTATTCCTTGGCCAGGGCGTCGGCCGTTTCCGGCTTCATGGTGTGGCTGATCAGGCAGAGCGCCTCGCCCTGCTTCCAGCGCCGGACCCGTACGGGCGCCGCGTCCGCTTCCGGCCCCCGCCGATGGGTCCCCTGAGCAGTCGTGAACCAGGTCTGGCCCAGCGCCGGGGCGTTGACCGCCCCCGCCACCGGCCGGCCATTCTCGATGAGCCCAATGTTGACCGTGAAGTGCGGATCGCCCCGCACGAAGGCCTTGGTGCCGTCCACCGGATCGACCAGGAAAAATCGGGGGCCGATCTCGTCGGGGGTGCCGAATTCGGACGCGTGCTCCTCGGAGATCACCGTGACGCCGGGGAAATGCTCGGCCAGGCGTTTGAGGATCAGGATCTCGCCCTGGCGGTCGGCCTCGGTCACGGGGCTCTTGTCGGCCTTGGCGTCGACGGCAAGGCCTGAACGCCACAGCGGCAGGATGATGTCGCGGGCGGCCTCTTCGACGATGTCGGCGAGGATCAGTCCAAGGTCGGCGGGGCTTGTCATGGCGCCGTTCCTTGCCAGAGCCGCTCGCTTTCCCAAAGCGCCAAATCAGGACAATTACGCCCTATGCAAGGTCCCACGCCCGCAGAGCTCGCCGCCGCCATCTCCGCGAAGCTTTGCCATGACTTCATCAGCCCCACCGGGGCCATCGTCTCAGGGGTCGATCTGCTTCAGGACCCCGACAGCCAGGACATGCGCGACGATGCGGTCAACCTGATCGCCGACAGCGCCAAGAAACAGGGCGCACTGCTGGAATTCTACCGCGTCGCCTTCGGCGCCTCAGCCGCCGCCGAGGCCTTTGACACCCGCGAGCTGAACTCCCTCACGACGCGTGTCTTTGAGTATCAGCGCGCCGAGCTGGAGTGGGCCATCGATCAGGAAACCCTGATCAAGCCCGCCGCCCGCGCGGCCCTTAACATCATTCAGATGGCGGGCTCGGCCCTGCCGCGCGGCGGAACGGCGCGGATTTCCTCAGGAGAGGAAGAGGGCGGGCTTGTCCTCACCGCCAGGGCGGAGGGCGACCGCATTTCGGTCAAGGACGAGGTCACGCGGGGGCTTTCCCGCGAGCCTCTGGGCGACGGCATGGCCGGCTATTGGGTGCAGGGCTTCTATGTGGCGAGCTTCGTCGCCGAAGCGGGGGGGTCCCTGGATTTCACCCTCACTGAAACCAGCTTCGAGATTGTTGTCCGCTTGCCGGCGTAGACCCCTTGTCATCCCTGCAGCAAGTCCGCTTTGCGGCTGAAGAGCCAGGACCCAGGCGACTGGGCTTGGCCGCAAAAACCTAGCTGTTGGGTCCCGGATCGCCCCTGCGGGCCGTCCGGGATGACAACAGGTTATCCCCCATCAAATCTTTGGTCCGGACCCTCCCCCTCACCCTCCCTTAACCTTGGCCCGGCATAGAAGGGGACTGTTCCAAGGAGCGCCTCCAAGGTGAAGACCTGCCTGGTGGTCGACGACAGCCGAGTGATCCGCAAAGTCGCCCGCCGCATCATCGAGGATCTCGGCTTCGAAATCGCCGAAGCCGCCGACGGCATGGAAGCCATGGCCTGGTGCCGCACCGCCATGCCTGAAGCCATCCTGCTGGACTGGAACATGCCGGTCATGGACGGGCTTGAGTTCCTGCGCCAGCTGCGCGCCGAACCGGACGGGAAGACCCCGGTGGTCATCATCTGCACCGTCGAGAACGACCCGGCCCGCATCGCCGAAGCCCTCGACGCCGGGGCCAACGAATACATCATGAAGCCCTTCGACGGGGACATCATCATCTCCAAGTTCGCCCAAAGCGGCCTGGTCCCGGAGATGGCCGCATGAAGCCCGAAGATCTCGAGGCGCTCCGCCTCCTCGTCCAGGGGCGTTCGGGCGTGGTCATCGACCCGGCCAAGACCTATCTGGTGGAAACGCGCCTGGGCCCGCTCGCCCGCCGTGAGGGGTTCGCCACCCATACGGAGCTGTTCAACGCCATCCGCGAGACGCGGGACGACCGCCTGATCTGGGCCGCCGTCGAGGCCATGACCTCGAACGAGACGTCCTTCTTCCGCGACAAGGCCGCCTTCGACGAATTTCGGGGAGAGATCCTGCCCAGGCTCGCGGCCCGCAAGTCCGGCCCCATCCGCATCTGGTCGGCGGCCTGCGCCAGCGGCCAGGAGCCCTATTCCCTGGCCATGATCCTGGCAGAGGAATCCGCCAAGCTCGAAGGCGCCGAAGTGCAGCTCTTCGCCTCGGACCTGTCGGATGCCTGTGTGGAAAAGGCCCGCTCAGGCCTCTACACCCAGTTCGAAATCCAGCGGGGCCTGCCGATCCGGTCCCTGCTAAACCATTTCGAAAAGGAGGGTGAGATGTGGCGCATTTCCTCCCGCCTCATGCAGATGGTCCGCTGGCGGCGGATCAACCTTTTGGCCGACCTGCGTCCCTTGGGAACCTTCGACGTCATCTTCTGCCGCTATGCGGTGGCGAGCTTTGATCCCGCCAGCCGCAAGCGCGTCCTGGAACAGATGAAGGGCCTGCTTTCCCCCGACGGCTGCCTCGTCCTGGGCCTGAACGAAACGGCCGACGACGTGGGGCTCTTCCCCCTTGAGGGCCGCCCCGGCGTCTATTGCAAAACCCCCGGCTACAAGGCGGCTGCGGCCTAGGAGTCTTTCCCTCCCCTTCATGGGGAGGGTGCTTGATCGAAGCGAAGGCGGGTGAGGGAAGTAGGAAGCTTCCTCAGACCGCTGTGGGTGTCCTCAGACTCCCCCACCCTGGCGGCTTCGCCGCCTGTCCCTGCCCATGAAGGGGAGGGAAAAGAACAACAGAGAGCCCCGCTGCTTTCACAGCGGGGCTCCCAAACTCTAAAACTCGTAGAACGCCTTAGTTCTTGGCGCTGCGGGCCGCGTCGGCGACGGCTTCACCCGCCTTTTCCACGTCTTGGCCGGCGCCCTCAACGGTATTGCAGGCGGCGGTGACCAGGGCGGCGGCGGCGGCCGCGAAAATCATGAACTTACGCATGGGGGATTAGCTCCTCTTGAAATCTCACCAACAGGAATGCTCAGGCGGCCGCCTGGTTCCGCTTTGATTTGGCAGGCGGCGTAAGGGTGACGCTCTGCTCGGGTTTAACCGGGAAGATCAGCTGCGCCGTGACCCCGCCCCGGTCATTGGCGGAGAACTCGGCGCGGCCTCCAAGCTGGCGGGCAAACGCGGTCATAAGGGTGCGGCCAACACCCGGGCCTACTTCCGGCGGCGTCGTGTCATTGTCCACCCCGCCGGCGTCGGCGATCTGCAGCCTGGCCTCGGCTCCGTCGACCCGGAACGACACCGAAAGCTCCCCGCCCCGCCCGGCGAAGGCGTGCTTCTGGGCGTTGGTGATCGCCTCAACGGCGAAGAGGGCGAGCGGGGCGAGCTTGTCCGGGTCGATGACCAGATGGTCGGCGTGAAGCTCGGTGTGCACGACGTGGCCATGCGCGCTTTCAGAGACCACCAGCTGAGCGGTGAGCTCCTCCAGGAAGCCCTTGAGGTCCACCTGCCGCAGATCCGGCCCCTGGTAGAGGGCGCGATAGACCAGGGCGAGGGCGGCGATCCGCAGGCGGGTGTCGTGCATGGCCGCCCGCGCGGCCGGATCCGCGAGCGCCCGCTGCTGCATGTTCACCAGGGAGGATATGACCTGCAGGTTGTTCTTCACCCGGTGGTGGATTTCGCGCATCAGGTCGTCCTTCTGCGCCAGGCTTTCCAGAAGGTCAGCGTCGCGCGCTACGATCGTGTCGGCCATCAAGTCGAGGGTTTCGGCCAATTCGCGGATTTCCGGCGGCGCGGACTTGGCCTGGGTGGCGCGCACGGTGAAGCGGCCCTTGGCGTAGATCGAGGCGACCCTTTGCAGATAGTGCAGCCAGCGAACCACGACCTGGTTAGTCACAATCCACACCGCGATGAGCGCCAGGAGGAAGGCGAGGACCGGCGGCGCGACGGATGAGAGCATATTGCCCCCCGTCCAGGCCGCCAGACCCTGGGACGGCGCCGAGACCACCACGAAGAAATCGTCATCGACGAGGGGCGCCACGGCATAGACGCGCGGCTCGCCGCTCCTGGCCCTGGCTTCGAATACCAGGCCCTCGCGGCCGGTGGTCTTGGTCCAGGCGCCGGATTGAGCGGGGAAGGCCTCGGGCTTGGTCTGGGTCAGATAGACGCCCTGGCCGTCGGCCAAGGCCACCTCGGCGCCGGCGGGCAGGCCCGCATCGCGCTTTTCGGGGCGCAGGGAATCGAGCCGGATCACCGCGACCATCGCCCCGTCAAAGGTTCCGCCCCGCTCCGCGCGCACCGCCGCCAGCAGCGCCGGTTCCTTGGAAAGGCCGGCGGGGGCTGGGGTGACCACGAGGTTGTCGCCGTCGCGAAGGCGCGTGAACCAATCGGCGTCGCGCCGCGCCAGATCAATCGAGGCGCCGAGCGGGGTGCAGGAGACCCGGCCGATGGCGTCGATCCTGATGAGGTTCTGATAACCCGGCAGGCGCCCCAGGACCTGGGCGAGTTTCTGGCTGCAGGCCAGGCCCACGGCCTGGGAGTCCAGGGTCTCGAGCAGCACCGCGCTGGATTCCACCCGCGCCTGGGCGGTGGCGGCGGAGCGTTCGGCGGCGGCCAGCAGGGCTTCGCGCCGGACCACCTCATCCTTGTTGAAGGCCGCGATCGACTGAACGACGCCCAGGATCAGCACCGGCAGGAGCGCGATCGCCAGGGCTGCGAGCAGGCGGGTGCGGATGGACGCTGGACCGCGCCAGGCCGACCCGGGCTTCATCCTACCTTACCGCGCTAAGACGCTCCGCATCGCTGAGGATGCTGCGCATGGCGTCACCGGCGGGCTTTCCGTCGCGGTCGTAGCTGCCGTCTTCGAGAATGCCCTGCAGGGCGCGGCGGGCGCGGGAGACCCGGCTTTTCACCGTGCCGACGGCGCAGCCGCAGATCTCAGCTGCTTCCTCGTAGGCAAAGCCGCCGGCGCCGACCAGGATCAGGGCTTCGCGCTGTTCGTGCGGCAGCTTCTGGATCGACAGCCGGAGCTCATCGAGGGCCAGCGGGCTCCCCGGATCGTCCACCGCCACCAGGGTGCGTTCGGCCGCTTCCTGGTCGAGCTGGGTCGAGCGCCAGGAACGGCGCTTGTCCGAATAGAACTGGTTTCTGAGGATCATGAAGGTCCAGGCCTTCATGTTAGTGCCCATCTGATAGGAGCCCCGCGCATCCCAGGCCTTCATCATGGCGTCCTGCGCCAGGTCGTCGGCGGCGGCCGGCTCCCCGGCAAGCGTGCGGGCGAAGGCCCGCAGATGCGGGATCAGGGCGACCAGCTCCTTCTTGAACTGGGCTTCCAGTTCAGGGGAGGTCTTGGCGTTTTCGGTGGGCGGTTCAGGCTGGTTATCGACGTCTGACATCAGGCTTTGTCCGACTTGGCGTCGGCCCGGCGCAGGATATCGAGGAATTCGTCGGGGACGGGTTCAGATACGACCTCATCAAAAATCTGCCGCAGCTTCACGCCGATCGCCTGCTGGCGAAGGCGGGCTTCGTCCAAGGCTGGCGATGACTTTGGTCTTGCGGGCCGGTCGTTCACTTGGGCGTTTTCAATCATGTGACTGGCGCTGCGCCGATCCGCAGCTGCCCCCTCTTACTATTGATTATAGTGCGCCAAGCTTGGCTTGACACCCTAATGCATAAAAAACCCATGGGTTCCCAAAAACCTGCGATATTCTGGTCAAGCTAGCGGAACCGTACGGCGCTGGCGGCGTTTGTCCTTTCGTCCGGAGCGTCAACCGCCTGGCGCGGCCTAAAAGCGCGCATGGTGGTCAATAGTTCCGGCGATAGGCCGATTCATCGGGAGGGTACCAAATTGAGTCTTCTAGCCCGGCTTGCGCCACACCTGCCTTACGTCCGCCGCTATGCGCGCGCCTTGACTGGCGACCAGACCAGCGGTGATCAATACGTCCGCGTCGCGCTCGAAGCGCTGGCGGCGGGTGAAAAGACCCTGGATCCGGGCCTCTCGCCCCGGGTCGCGCTCTATCATGTATTCCACGCCATCTGGTGCACCACCGGAGCGAAGCTGGAAGCCCGCGAGGAAGAGGACACCGCCTCGGTCGATCCGCGCCAGCGCCTGATGCGCATCGCTCCCCGCTCGCGCCAGGCTTTCCTGCTGACCGCGCTGGAAGGGTTCACCCCCTCCGAGGCCGCTCAGATTCTCGACACCGATTTCGACGAGATCGACCAGCTGATCGCTCAGGCGCAGCAGGAGATCGACGCGGAACTGGCCACCGACGTCCTGATCATCGAGGACGAACCGGTGATCGCCGCCGACATCGAAGCTCTGGTCCGGGAACTCGGCCACAAGGTCATCGATATCGCCGCCACCCGCGGTGAAGCCGTCGAAGCCATCGCCCGCCATCGTCCGGGCCTGGTCCTGGCCGATATCCAGCTGGCCGACGGCTCGTCCGGCATCGACGCGGTGAAGGATATCCTGGGCAAATACGACGTCCCGGTGATCTTCATCACCGCCTTCCCCGAGCGCCTGCTGACCGGCGAGCGCCCGGAACCGACCTTCCTGATCACCAAGCCCTTCCAGCCGGAAACGGTGAAGGCGGCGATCGGCCAGGCGCTGTTCTTCCATCCGGCCAGGCAGAAGGTCGCGGCGTAAGACCCCCATTCCTCTCCCCGCCACGCGGGGAGAGGCGTAGGTGAGGGGCGTCGCGCGTCCGCGCGGCAAGAAATGTTCTTCGAAAAGTGCGTGAGGCCGGCGCTGCCCCCTCACCTGGCCTCTCCCCCCTCTCGGGGGGCGAGGAACTCTGCCTAGACTGGCGGCGCCGGCGGGGCGGTGATCACCTCGACATTGTCGCGCAAGAGATAGCCCAGCTCTCGCAGGGCCTTGTCCTTGGCCTTGACGTCCTTGGCTTCCTCAAGCGCGCCCATCTTCAGGTGGATGTCGGCTGAGATTCCCCGAAGGATGCACTTGAGGTCGAGGTCCTGGCCGCGCTGCTCCAGCTGCTGATGCGCCTTGAAATCGAGGTCGGCGAGCTGCTTCAGCTCATTGGTGAACATGGCGTATTCCGGCAGCAGGCTTTCCGCATCTTCCTTGAGAAGGTCGCGATAGCCGTTGGTGAAGCCCAAAAGCTTGGCCGAACGCTGCACGATGTCGGCGAACAGGGGCTCGTCCTTGAGGGTGTTCACCGCCGGAACCGGATCGGCGGCGCGGACCACCAGGGCCTCCTGCGGGCCGAAGCTCGCGAACATCAGAAATACGGCGGCGGCGGCGTCGCAGGACATGGCGGTCCCCTTTGTGATCGGTCGCCAATAAGTTAACGCCCGCTTGGTAAACGAGATGCTACCAGTGGCCGCGACATGACCGACCTCGCCCTTGCCTGGAAACGCTTCGAGGACGCCGCTCAAGACGCGGCCAAGACCCCGATCGCGCGCCTTTTCGATCAGGAGGCCGGCCGCCTTTCCGCCCTGACGATCGAGGCCGCCGGCCTAACGCTAGACCTCTCCAAACAGCCCTGGGACGAGGCGGCGGTGGAAGCGGCCCTGGATCTCGCCCATGCGGCGGACGTGGAGGGGGCCCGCGACCGCATGATCGCCGGGGCGGCCATCAACAGCACCGAGGGCCGCGCCGTTCTGCACACCGCCCTTCGCGCACCCGATCCCCGGCCAGAGGTCGCGCGGAGCCGTGCGGCGTTGAAGGCCTTCGCGGACGGGGTCGCTTCGGGCGCGATCTCGGCGGCCGACGGCAAACCGTTCAGCCACATTCTGCACATCGGCATCGGCGGCTCGGACCTCGGCCCCCGCCTGGTCTGGGAGGCGCTCAAACCACTCAACCCGAAGATCGGCATATCCTTCGTGGCCAACGTCGATCCCGCCGAGATCGCCGCCGCCACCGCGGCGCTGGACCCCGCCCGCACCCTAGTCATCGTCGTCTCCAAGACCTTCACCACCGCCGAGACCATGGCCAACGCCCGCGCCGCCAAGGCGTGGCTGGGCGAGAACGCGACCAAGCACCTGGCCGCCGTTTCCACAAATCTGGAGAAGACCGGTGATTTCGGCGTCGATCCGGACCGGGTGTTCGGCTTCTGGGACTGGGTCGGCGGTCGTTTCTCGCTCTGGTCGGCGGTGGGACTTTCCTGCGCCTGCGCCCTGGGCTGGGACATTTTCGAGCGTCTGCTGGGCGGCGCGGCGCGCATGGACGAGCATTTCAAAGCCACGCCGATGGCCGAAAACGCCCCAGTGATGCTGGCGCTTTCGCACCTTTTCAACCGCAACGGCCTTGGAAGGACGTCCCGCGCCGTCATCCCCTATGCCCAGCGTCTTCGCCTGTTCCCGGCCTTCCTCCAGCAGCTGGAGATGGAGTCCAACGGCAAGCCCGGCGCGCGTCCCACCGGTGCGGTGGTGTTCGGCGATGCGGGGACCAACGGCCAGCACGCGTTTTTCCAGCTGCTCCATCAAGGAACTGACATCATTCCCGTCGATTTCGTCGCCGTGGTCGAAAACAGCGAAGGAGACGGCAGTCAGCAAAAGGCGCTGCTGGCCAACTGTGTCGCCCAGGCCGAGGCCCTGATGATCGGCCGCGACGCCGCCGAACCGCACCGCCGGTTCGAGGGCAACCGCCCGTCGGCCATGATCCTGATGGACGCCCTGACACCGGAGGCCCTGGGCGCGCTCATCGCCCTCTATGAGCACAAGGTGTTCGTCGAAGGCGTCGTCCTGGGGATCAACAGCTTCGACCAATGGGGCGTCGAGCTGGGCAAGACCCTGGCGAGCGCCATCCTAGCGGAACTCGAAGGCGGCCCGGCCGGAGTGCATGACCCTTCGACCGCGGCGATGATCGCGCGATTGAAACCTTAGGGTTTTGCCGCTATGGCCCCACCCATGACGACCGGTCAGCACCACCATCACGGCCATTCCACCTGCCACGGGCGGGGCCGGGATCGTTTGGCCTAGGGTCAAGCTCCTTCGCCCCTCCAACCGGATGGGGCTCTTTCAAAGCGCCATCTCTCCGCTAAAGACGAGACGACGCATGACCGACGATCAAACCTTCCGCCCTGAAGCCCGCGCCCCCAAGGGGTTCGGCGACCGCCGCGCCAGCGACCTCGCCGCCGAGCGGGCGATCATCGATGCTGTCTCGAAGGTCTATGAGCGGTACGGCTTCGAGGCGCTCTCGACCTCCGCCTTCGAATACGCCGACGCCCTCGGCAAATTCCTGCCGGACAGCGAGCGGCCCAACGCCGGGGTCTTCGCCCTGCAGGACGATGACGAGCAGTGGATGGCGCTGCGCTACGACCTGACCGCGCCGCTCGCCCGCTTCGCCGCCGAGAACTGGCAGACCCTGCCCAAGCCCTTTCGCCGCTATGCCTTCGGGACGGTGTGGCGCAACGAGAAGGTGGGCCCCGGGCGGTTCCGCGAATTCACCCAGTGCGACGCCGACACCGTCGGCTCGGCCCGGCCCGAGGCCGACGCTGAGATCATCGCCATGGCGGCTGAGGGTCTGGCGGCGGCGGGTCTGAACCCCGGTCAGGCGGTGCTGAAGATCAATAGCCGCAAACTGCTCGACGGGCTGATGGCCGCCCAGGGGGTCGGGAGCGACGTCCAGAAGCTCATCGTCCTTAGGGCTCTCGACAAGTTCGACCGCCTCGGCTGGGAGGGCGTGCGGCTGCTGCTTGGCGAAGGCCGCCTGGATGAGTCCGGCGACTTTACCAAGGGGGCGGGCCTGAAGGGCGCGGCCATCGACGCGATCAAGGCCTTCATGGACACCGCCAGCGCCGAGCGCCCCCGCGGCGACATGCTGAACGCCCTGGCCAACCTGTCCCTCGGCGCTCTGGGCGAAGAGGGTCTCTCCGACCTTGCCGCCATCGACGCGGCGCTCAAATCCATGGGCGTTTCGGAAGGCGCCGCGAAGCTCGATCCCTCGGTTGTGCGCGGGCTGGAATATTACACCGGGGCGGTGTTCGAGGCCGAACTCCTGCTCTCCACCACCGATGAGAAAGGCCAGCAGGTCCGCTTCGGCTCGATCGGCGGCGGCGGGCGCTATGACGGGCTGGTGGCCCGCTTCACCGGCGAGGCTGTTCCGGCCACGGGCTTTTCCTTCGGGGTGTCACGCCTGGCGAGCGCGCTGCGCGCCGCCGGCCGCGAGCAGGCGGCCTTGCGCGGCCCGGTCGTGATCATCGCCTTCGACAACGAGGCCATGCCCGACTACTTCGCGGTGGCCGCCGAGCTGCGCGCGGCGGGAATCCCCGCAGAGGTCTACCTGGGGACCAGCGGGATGCGGCCGCAGATGAAGTATGCCGACCGGCGCCTTTCCCCCTGCGCGGTGATCATCGGCGAGGACGAACGCGCCGCGGGGACCGTGACGCTCAAGGACCTCGATCTTGGCCGGGCGCTGGCCGAGGGGGTCAAGGACTCTGAGACCTGGCGCGCCGAGCGGCCCGGCCAGCAGACCCTTCCCCGCACCCAGCTGGTCGCGGCGGTGCGGGCCATCCTGGACGCCGGCAAATGAGAGCCGAGCCGCCCGTTCCAGCTGAGGTGCTGGCAAGGGTGAGGGCGCCCTTCCTGGAGGCCGGCGCGGCCCTGGTCGATCCGCCGGTCATCCAGCCGCTGAACCTGTTCCTCGACCTGGCGGGCGAGCAGATGCGCGCGCGGCTGTTCATCGTCCAGGACGAGGGTGGCCGGGAAGCCTGCCTGCGCCCCGACTTCACCGTGCCGGTGGCGCGCCTGCACATCGAGGGCGGCCAGCCCAAGGGCCGCTACCTCTATGAGGGCAAGGCCTTCCGCGTGGCGCCGCGGGGCCTGGACGAGGCGATCCATCCCGAGGAGTTCACCCAGATCGGGCTGGAGCTTTACGGCGACGCCGCCGCGCCTCTGGCCGACGCGGTGATCGCCGGCATTGCCTGGCGGGCCGCCAGCGCCGGGGGTCGCGGCGATCTGGCCATAAAGTTCGGCGATGTGCGGCTGACCAGCGCCTTCCTGGACGCCATCGAGGTTCCGGCGGGGGCGAAGGCGAAATTGCTCCGCGCCCTGTCCCGGCCGCAGCTCCTCAACGAGGTGATCGATCGGGCCTGCGCCGCGGCGCCCGCCCCCGCCGAGGGGCTTGAGGCGCTGGCGGACCTGCCCGCCGCAAAGGGGGTCGAGGCCCTGGAGACGCTGTGGCGCGAACGGGGTCTGGAGAGCGTCGGCGGGCGCACGGCCGCTGAGATCGTCGAGCGGATCGCAAGGCGCGCCGAGGCGGCGAAGGCCGCGCCGCTGAGCGCCGTTCAGGCGGAAAGCATCCGCTCCTATTTCGCCATTTCCGCCCCGATCGGAGACGCCATCTGCCGGGTCGAGGCCCTGGCCGAGGGGCTGGACCTGACGCTGGCCTGCGAGGACTGGCTGAAGCGGGAGGCTGATCTGGGCCTCGAGGGCGTCGACCTTTCGCGGGCGACGCTGGAGCCGGGTTTTGGCCGGGCTTTCGGCTATTACGACGGCTTTCTGTTCGAGATCACCTCGCAAACCTTGCCGGACAGCGCGCCGATTTCCGCCGGGGGCCGCTACGACGGTCTGCTGCCGCGCTTGGGCGGGGGGGAGAGCGCCGCGGTCGGCTGTATCGTCCGTCCGGCCCGCGCCTGGAGCGGATCATGACCGAGCCCCTGATCCTCGCCCTGCCGTCAAAGGGCCGCCTCAAGGAACAGTGCGAGGCGTGGCTGGCCTCAGCTGGCTATGCGCTGGAGACGGCGGGCGGCGGGCGCGGCTACACCGCCGCCATCCCCGGACTTCCGGGGGTCAGTGTGCAACTGTTGTCGGCCGGGTCGATCGCCGCGGCGCTGGATAACGGCGAGGCGCACCTGGGCGTCACCGGCGAGGACCTGCTGCGCGAGCGCGGCGAGGATATCGACGCCCGCGTCGCTCTTCTGCGGCCTTTGGGATTTGGCCATGCCGATGTGGTGGTCGCGGCGCCCGCCGCCTGGATCGATGTGGCGACCATGGCCGATGTCGATGAGGTGGCGCACGACTTCCTGGCGCGCACCGGCGGACGGCTGCGTGTCGCGACCAAGTACAATGTCCTGACGCGGAGTTTCTTCGCGCGCCACGGCGTCGTCGACTACCGGATTGTCGCCTCGGCGGGGGCCACCGAGGGCGCGCCGGCGGCGGGGACGGCGGAGCTCATCGTTGACATAACTTCAACCGGTTCGACCCTTAAGGCTAACGGCCTGAAGATTCTGGCCGACGGGGTGATTCTGAAGAGCCAGGCGAACCTTGCGGCGAGCCGGACGATTGCCTGGTCGGCGGTGCAGCGGGAGACCGCGAAATCCCTGCTGAATCCCGATGAAGTTGCGGTTTTTGCAAAGCTTATTCCCGGTTGAAACTGCGCACGGCTGTCAGAAATAACCCTTGAATTCGCGGGTTTTTGAGCGCGACTGTCGAAAAAGTTCCCCCAGCCCCGCGTTTTTCACCCCAACGTGAGATTTTCTGTAGGGGCCCTCATTGACTCTAAGGTCAAGACGCGGTTCCGTAACAGCGCGAGAGACACATGGGGCCGACCAAGAGCCGCAGGTCTTCGGCGTTTCGGGGAGGAAACGCCTTTACTGATCCTCAGACCCGCCGCGAGTATCCCCCGCGGCGGGTTTGTCATGTCTGGACCCTACCAGATCCGCGCCATCTTCTCCGGCGGCACATAGAGCTTGTCGCCGGGCTTCACGCCGAAGGCCTTCTGGAATTCCACCATGTTCGCCACCGGCACATTGGCCCGGTAGATCTCCGGCGCGTGGGGGTCGGAGACGATCTGCTGCTTGACGGCGTCCTCGCGCTTCTTGGTCAGCCAGCTCTGGGCGTAGGCGAGGAAGAACCGCTGGTCGCCGGTCAGGCCGTCGATCACCGGGGCGGGCTTGCCGCCCAGCGCTTTCTGGTAGGCCTCATAGGCGATGATCAGGCCGCCTAGGTCGGCGATGTTCTCGCCCATGGTCAGGTTGCCGTTCACGTGCATGCCGGGGAAGGGCTCGATGGCGTCGAACTGGGCGCCCAGGACCTTGGCCCTTTCCTTGAAGCGCGCGGCGTCGGCGGGGGTCCACCAGTCCTTCAGCCGGCCGTCGGCGTCGTACTGCCGGCCCTCGTCGTCGAAGCCGTGGGTGATCTCGTGGCCGATGGTGGCGCCGATGCCGCCGTAGTTCACGGCCAGGTCGGCGTCGGGATGGAAGTTTGGCGGCTGCAGGAAGGCCGCCGGGAAGGCGATCTCGTTTTCCGTGCCGCTGTAATAGGCGTTCACGGTCTGGGGCGTCATGTACCACTCCTCCCGGTCGACAGGCTTGCTCAGGCGGTCGACCTGACGCTTCCATTCATAGGCGATGGAGCGCTCGACATTGCCGAACAGATCGTCGGCCCTGATGGTCAGGGGGGAGTAGTCTCGCCACTTGGACGGGTAGCCGATCTTGGGCCGCATCTTTTCAAGCTTGATCAGCGCCGCCTGTTTGGTGGCCGGCTCCATCCAGTCGTTGGTCTCGATGCGGTGCTTCATGGCGCCTTTGAGGTTGGCGACCAGGACGTCCATCTCCTGCTTGTAGGTGGGCGGGAAATATTCGGCGACATAGAGCTTGCCCACCGCCTCGCCGAGCGCGTTCTCGACGGCGGCCACGCCGCGCTTCCAGCGCTCGCGCTGCGTCTTGGTCCCGTTCAGAGTCTTGGAGCGGAACTCCCACTGCGAGTCGACGAAGCGCTTGGAAAGGTTGGGTGAGGCCGAATCCACCGTGGTGAAGGCCTGCCAGGCCTGCAGGGTCGGGATGTCGGTCTTGGCGTAGATGGCGGCGATCTTCGGGATGGCGGTCTTCTGGCGGACCACCAGGCGTTTCACATCGCCCAGATCGGCGCCCTTGAGATAGACGCCCCAGTCAAAGCCGGGGGCGAGGGCGGCCAGTTCGGCCGGGGTCATGGCGTTGTACATGGCGACCGGATCGCGCTGGGCTTCCATGGGGAGGCTCACAGTCGCGATCTCGGTCTCGAGCTTGAGGATCGCATCGGCCTTGGCCTCCGCGTCCGGCCAGTTCACGGCCGCCAGCGTCCGGGCCACATAGTCGCGGTAGGCGGCCTTCTTGGTCGCGAAATCGGCCTTCAGATAATAGTCCCGGTCCGGCAGGCCCAGGCCCGCCTGGTTGATGAACACCGCATAGCGGGCCGGATCATGATCGTCCGTGCCCACGTAGGGGGCGAAGAAGGCGCCGTGATAGGTCGACGGAATCTTGCCCATCAGGGCCGCCATCTTCTGATGGGTGTCTGCCGCGCGGATGTCGGCCAGGGACTTGGTCAGCGGCTTGGCGTCCAGCGCCTCAATGTGCGCCTCGTCCATGAACGACTTGTAGAGATCGCCGACCTTCCGGGCCTCGGCCTTGGGGCGGACAGCCCTCGCCGCGTTTTCGATCAGGGCCCGGCCGCGGGCGTTGGAGAGCTCCACCAGCTCATAGAACGATCCCCACCCGGCGCGATCGTCGGGGATGACCATCTTCTCATGGGAGGTCCCCACGGCGTACATGTAGAAGTCCTCGCCCGGCGAGACCTTGGCGTTGCGCCCCGCCAGATCGAACCCCCAGGTCCCATAGGGCCGCGCGTCCAGCTTGATGTCCGAGGTTTCCTCCTTCTGGCACCCGAAGGCGAGGAAGGCGGCGGCAAGGACGCCGGCGATCTTGACGGTGGAGCGAAGGGTCATGGGCGTCCTCGAAGGCGTGTCTTTGAGGGGAGCTTATGGGCGAGGCGCGCGAAGGGCTAGCTGGGGACTGTTTGAAATCGCCTCGCGGTTTCTAACTGTCCCCGACACCCCTGCCCGAGTGGGACGCGGAGGCGGCGGCTGTCCTCACCGCGTCGGGGACAGTTTGGAAATCGGCTGCGCTCGATTTCCAAACAGTCCCCCTTCAATGCTTGTGCTCTTCCTTGGCCGCGTCGACGTTGAAGGTCACCTCGACCGGGATCGTCTGGCTTCCGCGCCTGAAGGTCAGGGTGGCGGGGAGTTTTCCGCCGGCGGGAAGGGCGGCCTTCAGGCCCACGAACATCACGTGATAGCCGCCGGGCGCGAAGGTCACGGTCTTGCCGGGGGCGATGGCCAGGGAGGGGACGGGGCGCATGGAAAAAACGCCGGCCGTCTCCACCGTCTGGTGGATGCTGGCCGAGGCGGCGGCGGGGGTCTTCACGGCGATCAGGGTGACGGCGTCCTTGCCGGTATTGGTGAAGGTCGCGAACCCCACCCCGCTCCCGCCCTTGGCCGCCTGGCGGCTCCAGGGATGGACGATCTTCACCCCGCCGACGGTGTAGTCGTGGGCCAGCGCCGGCAGGGCCAGGGCGGCCAACAGGGCGGCGGCGATCAGCTTGCTAATGGCCCGCATGGGAGCCTCCCTTGGCCGGAAGGATTTCGAGCCGGGGCGCCGGGGTCGAACTGGTGGGCTCTGTGTCTGTCCAGCGGGCCTGGGTCTTGCCGCAGGTCTGAACCGTCGGGAAGACCAGGGTCATGTCCTCGCCCGGCAGCTTCATCAGAAGCTCGAAGTCCTGGAACTCGCTGTCCGAGAGGCGCCCGCGCCAGGTGACGGCGACCACCCGGCCGTCCTTGGTCTCGATGGCGTGCTTCCAGCCGGGGATGGGCTTGGGCCGCGCCGAGGCGATCTGGGGCTCGATCTCCACCCGGATGGCGGTGGTCGCCGCGCCCTGGCAGCCATGCCCGACCCGGAGGGCGCCGGAAAAATAGCTTCCGGCCTCGGCGGTGTTGGGAACCATGACCACGTGGGCCAGGGCGGGAGTCGCGAGGAGGGCGAGGCTTGCGGCCAGGATCAGTTTTCTCATGCTCATTCTCCTAGAACTGCGCCGTCAGGCCGATGAAGACCGATCGCCCGTCCCCCGGCCAGAAACTTGGCGTCCGCGCATCGCCGTTCGCATTCACCACCGCATTGACGTTGGAGATATAGACCTGATCGGTGAGGTTGCGCACATCGGCGAAGATTTTGACCCCTTCGGAGAGTTCCATCCCGGCGTTCAGGGACACAACCGCGTAGGACGGCGAGGTCAGGGTGTTGCGGTAATCGACGAACGGCCCTGAGGGGACCCACTCCACCGACGGGGCGACAAACCAGCCGTCCGGGTGGGCGTACTTCAGTTCGGCCCGGTACAGGTGCTCCGGCGCCACGGGCAGGCGTTTTCCGTCGAGGCCGTCCCCGGGCGCCACATCGCTGGCGAAGCGGAAATCCGACCAGGCGTAGGTCTGGCGAAGGCGAAGGCGCGCGGTGATCCGCCAGTCCAGGGCCGCCTCAAGGCCCTGATGCACCGTTTCCTTCGCGTTGAAGCTCGCGGCCGGAATGTTGGGCCCGGGGGTGAAGGTCAAAAGCTCATCGTCGATCCGCGCGCGATAGGCCGAGACGTCCCAGGTCAGCGCCCCCCGCCGGCCGCGCGCGCCGGCCTCGAAGGTCACCGCGTCCTGCGGCTCCAGGGCGATGAAGGCGGTGTTGTTCTGAGCCAGCGCGCTCATGTTGGGCGGCTCCACCGAGCGGGTGACATTGGCGTAGGCCTGGGTTCCGTCGTCGGCCTGCCACATCAGGCCAAGGCGCGGCGCATACCAGGTGAAGGTCCGCGAGCGGTCGCGGCTGTGGTCGAGGTTGTTGATGAAGTCCCGGCCGGCCCGGCCATAGGTTCCGCCGGCGATCAGCGCGATGCGCTCGGTGAGGAACAGCCGCCCTTCGGCGAAGAGGTCGGCGGCGCCGGAATCCTGGAAGCTGAAGGCGGTCAGCGCCCCCCGATTGGAGCGCAGGTTGATCCACTGCCGCGCGTCCAGATCGCCGGTCCGATACCAGGCGCCATAGAAGGCGTCGGCCCGTTTGCCGAACGCTTCGCCCTCCCAGTCGACCCGGCCGAACAGGCCGTAGTTGCGGCTCTGCTGGTCGATGACCTGGAAGATCGGATGGTCGAGGTCTTTCCAGATGGCGTAGGCGCCGCCCTCGAACAGCACGGCGTCGTTCAGCCGCCAGCGGGTCTGCAGGGAGACCCGCGCCGCCGTCATATTGCGATGCGAATCCAGCATGTCGCTCTGGGTGCTGCGCAGGGCCTGCCTTGGATTGGCGCGAAGGTCAGGCAGGGGCAGGGCGCCGGGAATTTCCTGGGTGAGATCGCCCGCCGTCAGATGAAGGCGCACCTCCCGCTCGTCGCCGAAGCCGCGGCCGATGTTGGCCGAAAGCCGCGCCGAGGCGGTCTGCGAATGGTCGCGAAACCCTCCGGCGTCGATAAGGGTCAGGGCCCCAAAGCCGTCCCAGACATCGCCGGCGAAGGCGTATTCGCCGTGCGCCCGCAGGGTCTCGAACGATCCGCCGTCAATGCGGATCTGGCTTCCCCCCGCCGTCAGCCCGGTCGGCGTCACCAGGTTCACCGCCCCGCCCAGCAGGGCGCCGCCAAAGCGCAGGGCGTTACCGCCCTTGTAGACCTCGGTGTAGCGGGCAGTGGCCGGATCGATCAGCTGGAAGTCGCCAAACCCGTCGGCCTCGTTGAACGGGACGCCGTCCTGGGCCAGCAATGTCCCGCGGTTGTGGGCGTTGTTGCCGATCCCCGACCCCCGGATCGAGAGGCGGATGTCATCGCCCCACTTCTTCTGGGCGAAGACCCCGGCGACGTCGCGCAAGCTGTCCGCCAGGGTGGGGGCAAAGCGGGTCTCATAGGCCTCGGCCGAGACCACCGCCACCGCGCCAGGGGTTTCGGAAAGCCGCGCCCTGGCGTCGGCCACCACCTTGGAATCCTCAGGGTCCCGCCGGCCGGTGACGATCACCTCCTCGACCACGGCCGGGTCCTGGGGGTCATTCTTGGCCTGGACGGCCAGAGGCATAAGGGTTGCGGCTCCGCAGAGGAGCGCGCGCAGATAAGGGGACATGGAATTGGATCTCTGAAGGGACTCCTTCCCTCCCCTTCATGGGGAGGGTGGCGAGCGCAGCGAGACGGGTGGGGAAGTGAGAAGCTTGCTCGGGCGCCGGTGATTGTCACCCGACTCCCCCACCCTGACCGCTGCGCGGTCTGTCCCTCCCCATAAAGGGGAGGGAGGAGGGGTTCAGATTGCCGGTGGGCCTTGACCTGGGGGTCGAGGCGGCGCGCGGGCTAGGCGCGGGCCAAACGCGGTCGAGGTGACAACCTCAGCCGCCTCAGCCGAATAGCGCACCGGGGCGGCCGCGCGGCTTTCCGGAAGGCCGGCCGGGCTGGCCATGACGCAGTGGCCGCAATGGCCGCAGTCGCCGGGCATCGCGGGCGCGCCGTCGTCCGCCGGAACGATGATCTTCTCCACCCCATGGGCGGTGCAGACCTCGATGATCTCCGCGGCGCTGGCAGGGGCGAAGGCTGCGGCCTGCAGGAGGATCGCCAGCCCCGCGAGGACCGCCGACGCCTTGGCCAGGAGAGAGGCTTTCGCCCGTTTCATGGGCGCGGGCTTAGCCGCGCAGGACCCGACGCGCAACGCCATTTGGCAAACCGCGTCCAATCGCCATACTGGGCCTCATCATCAATATGGAGAGAGCATGGCGGGCGAGATCAACCCAGGCGAATATAAGGACGTTGTTCTGTTCCTGGCGACCGCCGGCGTTGTCGTTCCCCTGTTCCGCCGCCTGAAGATCAGCCCCATCCTCGGCTTCCTCGGGGCAGGCGTCCTGCTTGGCCCCTTCGGCCTTGGCGCCCTCTCCGATCACATCCCCTGGTTTTCCTACTTCACCATCTCGGATCCCGCCGAAATCGGCCAGCTCGCCGAGCTTGGCGTCGTCTTCCTGCTGTTCATGATCGGGCTCGAGCTCTCCTGGGAGCGGCTGCGGCTCATGCGCCGCATGGTCTTTGGCCTGGGCGGCCTGCAGGTCCTGGCCTGCACCGCCGCCATCGCGGGCGCCGCCTATGCCCTGGGCCAGCCTGTCGGTTCGGCCCTGGTGCTCGGGGCGGCGCTGTCACTCTCCTCCACCGCCATCATCATGCCCCTGCTAGCCGAGCGGAAGCGCCAGCACACGGCGGCGGGGCGGGCCATCTTCTCGGTGCTGCTGTTCCAGGATCTGGCCGTGGCCCCGATCCTCATCACCCTGACGGTGATCGGCGGCCAGGCGGGCGAGGTCTTCTCGCCAAAAGTGTTCCTCGCCTTCGTGCCGGCGGTGGTCGGTCTCTTCGCCCTGGTGGTCCTGGGACGCCTGGTGCTTCGCCCGCTGATGAAGTCTGTGGCCAAGGCCAAGAGCGAGGAGCTGTTCATGGCCGCCTCCCTGCTGATCGTCATCGGCGCCGGCGTGCTGGCGGCGGTGGCGGGCCTGTCCATGGCCCTGGGCGCCTTTATCGCGGGCCTGCTGCTGGCGGAGACCGAATACCGTCACGAGGTCGAGGTCACCATCGAACCGTTCAAGGGCTTGCTGCTCGGCCTCTTTTTCGTCTCGGTCGGCATCGGCCTCGATATGTCGCTGCTGATCGGCAACTTCGCGCAGGTGATGGGCATCGCCGCGGGCGTCATGGCCCTCATGACGGTGATCATCTTCGTCCTGGCCCGCCTGTTCGGCCTGAAGAATCGCCAGGCCGTGGAGGCTGCCCTCTTGCTGTCGGCCGCCGGCGAATTCGCCTTTGTCATCCTGGCCACGGCCGTCGGGCATGGGGTGGTCCCCAAGGGGGTCGCGGACACCGTTCTCGTCGCATCGACCCTTTCGATGTTCACCATTCCGCTGCTCTCGGGCCTGTCCTCGCGGATCGGCCGGGGCAAGGCGCCCGTCCCCAGCGAGGCGGCGCCCCCGCCGGTCACGGCAAGCGAGGCGCCCGCGGTCCTGGTGGTCGGCTATGGCCGGGTCGGCAAGCTGGTCAGCGGTATGCTGGAACGCCACAACATCCCCTGGATCGGGGCCGAGCGCGACGCAAGGCCGATCGACGCGGCCCGCCGGGAGGGCAAGCAGATCTATTTCGGGGACGCCTCCAGGCCCGAGTTCCTCAAACGCTGCGGCCTGGACACCGCCCGCGCCCTCGTCATCACCATGGATAGCCCAGAGGGGACCGAGGCCGTGGTCGCCACGGCGCGTGAGCTGCGCCCCGACCTGACCATCGTCGCCCGGGCCCGGGACGCCCGCCACGCCCAGCGCCTCTATGACCTGGGCGCCACCGACGCGGTGCCCGAAACCATCGAGGCGAGCCTGCAGCTCTCCGAAGCGGTCCTGGTGGACATCGGCATCCCCATGGGCCTGGTCATCGCCTCGATCCATGAGCGCCGCGACGAGTTTAGGAAGTTGCTGAACAGGCCCGAAGCCCTGGGCGGGCGGACAAAGCGGGCGAGGGATGCGCTGAATCGCTAGGGGACTGTTTGAAATCGGCGAAGGCGATTTCTAACTGTCCCCGACACCGGGCGATCCACGAGCGCCGGCGTCCCAGGTTTGCCCCGGTGTCGGGGACTGTTTTAAAGCCTGCGGCTTTCAAACAGTCCCCTGCCCCTTCTCAAGCCGCTCTACCCATGCATTAGTTTGTATAAAATCCGTCGTGGGGAGGATCACATCCATGCTTCGCAAGGTCGTCGCTGCAATCCTTGTCGCCTGCGTTGGGCTCGCGTCCTGCGCCACCACGAGCGGCGGAGGCTCTGGCGGGCCGCCTGAGGCCCAGGCCGCCGCGGCGCTGGCGAAGATGAAGATCTCGCTGCCCCACACCCGCTACACCCTGAAGAACGGCCTGACCCTGATCGTCCACGAGGACCGCAAGGCCCCGGTGGTGCATTTCAACATCTGGTACCACGTCGGCTCCAAGAACGAGCCTGACGGCCAGTCGGGTTTCGCCCACCTGTTCGAGCACCTGATGTTCCAGGGGTCGGAGAACTTCAACGACGACTACTTCAAGGCCACCCGCCAGATCGGCGCCACCGAGCAGAACGGCACGACCTCCAACGACCGGACCAACTATTTCCAGACGGTGCCGAAGGAGAACCTGGACGCCATCCTGTGGCTGGAGAGCGACCGCATGGGCCACTTCCTGGGGGTCGTCGATCAGGCGCGGCTCGATGAACAGCGCGGCGTCGTTCAGAACGAAAAGCGCCAGGGGGACAACCAGCCCTACGCCATCGCCCAGGACCTGGTCATCGCCGCCACCTATCCGCAGGGCCACCCTTACGACCACTCGGTGATCGGATCGCTGGACGACCTGCAGGCCGCCAAACTCGACCAGGTCAAGGACTGGTTCCGCAAGTACTATGGCCCCTCCAACGCCGTGGTGGTGCTGTCGGGCGATATCTCGCCGGCCGAAGCCCTGGCCAAGGTCGAGAAGTTCTTCGGATCGATCCCCCCCGGAGAGCCCGTGGCCCAACCCAAGGTGTGGGTCGCCAAACGCACCGGCGCCCAGCGGGAGATCGCCTATGACCGGGTCGCCCAGCCACGGCTGCAGAAGATCTGGAACATCCCTGAGTACGGGAACAAGGACACCCTGCTGCTGGACCTCTACGCCGACACCCTGGCCGCGGACCGGACGTCGCGGCTGACCAAGCGGCTGGTCTATGACGAGCAGGTCGCGACCAGCGTGAACGTCTTCGCGGGCGGCAGCGAGATCGCGGGCCGCTTCACCGTCACCATCATGGGCAAGCCCGGGACGGACATGGCCTATATCGAGCGCGCCGTCGACGAGGAGATGGCCAAGCTGACCCGCACCGGCCCCACCGCCGCCGAGCTCACCAAGCTTAGGGCCCGCAACACCGCCGCCGCGGTGCGCGGCCTGGAGGCGATCAACAGCAAGGCCTCGATCCTGGCGACGGGCCAGGTCTACCTCGGCAAGCCCGACGCCTTCATCGACATGTTCGAGTTCCAGCGGTCGGCCACCGCCGCCCAGGTCGCCGCCGCCGCCCGCACCTGGGTGACCGACGGCTCCTACACCCTGACCATCCTGCCGTTCCCGTTCACCGCCCAGGGGACCGATGTCGACCGCAAGGCCGGCATTCCCAAGGCGTCCACCGTGGCCGACGCGCCCTTCCCCAAGTTCCAGCGCGCGACGCTAGCCAATGGCCTCAAGGTCGTGGTGGTCGAGCGCCATGAGGTTCCGCTGGTCAGCTTCAGCCTGCAGCTCGACACCGCTCACGCGGCGGACTACGCCTCGCTGAAGGCGGGCACGGGAGGCATCACCCTGTCGCTGCTCGATGAGGGCACCAAGACCCGCGACAGCCAGCAGCTGGCCGACACCCTGACCCTGCTCGGCGCCGAACTGTTCGCCGGCGGCGGGGGCGAGCAATCCAGCGTCCAGCTCTCCGCCTTGAAGGCGACGCTGGATCCCTCGCTCGCCGTCTATGCCGACGTCGTCCAGAACCCGGCCTTCCGCCAGGCCGATGTCGACCGGGTCAAGACCCAGCAGATCAACGCCATCCGCTCGGCCAAGCTGCAACCGGCCTCCATCGCCGGGCGGGTGCTGTCGCAACTGGTCTATGGCAGGGACCATCCCTATGGCCGCCAGTCGACCGAGGAGAGCATCGCCTCGATAACCCGGGATGACCTGGCCGCCTTTCACAGCCGCTGGTTCAAGCCCGACAACGCGGTGATGATCGTGGTCGGCGACACCACGGTGTCCGAGATCGTTCCGAAACTGGAGCGCGCCTTCGGCGGCTGGCGCGGGACCGGCGCGCCCCCGCGCATCACGGTCCCGGCTCCGGCCGCGCCGGCCAAGCCGGTGATCTATCTGGTCGATCGCCCCGGCTCGCCGCAGTCCTATGTGGTGGCCGGCTTCCCGACCGCCCCGCGCAACGCCGAAGACGAGTTCAACATCGGCGCCTTCAACACCAATTTCGGCGGCAATTTCACCAGCCGGATCAACATGAACCTGCGGGAGGACAAGGGCTGGTCCTACGGGGTCAACTCCGGCGTCGCCTCCTCGGGCACGGGGCCCAGGATGTTCCGCATCACCGCCCAGATCCAGACCGACAAGACCAAGGAGTCGATCCAGGAACTGCAGAAGGAGCTGACCGACGTTCTCGGCGCCCGGCCGATCACCGCGGCGGAAATCGCCACCAGCGCTAACAATTCGGTGATGGGGCTGGCCTCGCGGTGGGGTTCCAACGGGGCGGTGGCCGGGGCGATCGACGAGATCCTAACCTACAATCTGCCGGACAACTATTTCGACAACTACGCCACCCGCCTGAAGTCGGTGACCCCCGAACAGGCCCTGGCCGCGGGGAGGAAGATCCTGCCCAACCAGAACCTCACCTGGGTGGTGGTCGGCGACAAGCGGCGGATTGAAGCGGGCCTGCGCGAACTGGGCATGGAGGTCCGCCTGGTCGACGCCGACGGCAATCCCGCCGGCTAATTGGCCCGTCAGCTAGGCCAGCGAGGGAACCAGGAACCTCGCCGGCAGCATCACCGCGACGTCGGCGCGCAGCACGTTGAGGTCGATCTCGCCGCCCAGGGCGGCCCGCGCCGCGTCCAGGGCCTCGGCCCACGGCCTTGGCCGCTCGGCCAGGGCGGCCAGCACCGCCCGGGTGACGGGGGCGGGAACCGTGGCGGTTCCGCCGTCGGGCGTGACGTAGGAGGCCCCGCTCTGCGGCCGGAGCGGCGTCGACCAGATGATCCCGGGGGCGTCGGGGTTGATCTCCTGGTTCTGCCCCGGCCATTTGACGTAGAGGGCGTAGCGGTAGCCGCCCAAAAGGGCGTCCTGGCCGTCCACAAAGATGGCCCGCGCCTTGGCGGTCTGGAGCAGCACGCTGTGATCGATATTAAGGTTGAGGGCGAAGCCTATACCGTACGCCGACAGCGCCTGGTTGAGCTCCAGGGTGCTCAGGGCGGTCAGGTGGCCGCCCAGCATCTCGTGGTAGAAGATCACGTCCTCGAGGTTGGCGGCGCTCTCGGCCTGCCGGATCACCGGCTCGGGGGCCATTTTGGACCTGGCCAGTTCAAGGAACTGGGCGACCACGGCCCGGCCCTGGGCGACCTGCTGCCCGGGGGGGTCCGCGGGATTGACCGCCGCCCGCACCAGGCGCTGCAGATTGACCGACATCTGCGCCCATAGCCCCGCATAGCAGCTGATCAGGACGACGCCGCCGGGCTTGAGACACTGGCCGATCAGAGAGAGCATCTTCTCGCGCACCGGCCCTGGCACCACATAGAGCGAGCCGACGCAGGAGATCAGGTCGAACTGGCCAAGGTCCGCCGCGTCGGCGTCCAGCAGGTCCATGCAGCGCAGGTCCGCCGCCCGTCCGGCGGCCGCGAACTTCTGCTTGGCGAGCTTCACGGCCTCTTCGGAGATGTCGATGCCGACGATGCCGCCCGTCGCCCGGCTGGCGATCGCCAAGAGCTGCGAGCCGGACCCGCAGGCCAGGTCCAGGACATCGGCCGGCGCCGCGCTGGCGCCGAACATCGCCGCCCAGGGGCCCCAATGCGCCGGATTGACCTGAGGGTCGTGGCCGGTGGGATCATAGATGACGGCGTCGTAATCCTTGGCGAGCTGGGCGTTGGCTTTGCGCAGCGCGGCTTCGGCGGCATCGGTATCGGCCATAGGGGTCGGCGGCTCCAGGCGGTCGGGTCGCCGCGCACGCTAGAGGGGTTTGCCGCCGAGGCAAGTCCCGCCGGTGGCTGGCGCGATCTGTTCCCCGGCCTTAAGGTCGGGTCAAGGCCGTAGCAAGACGGCCAGGGAGGGAAAACCATGACCGATATCCGCAACCCCGATCGCCGGGACCTGTTCAAGATCGCCGGGCTCGCCGGCGCCGCCGGCATCGCGGGCCCAGCGCTCGCGCAGACACGGGCCGGCAACTTCAGCTGGACCCCCGTCGCTCCGGCCAGCGTGGGCCTCTCGCCGCAGCTCGACGCCAATATCGCCGCCGCGATCAAGAGCCATATGGACCAGGGCCACCTGACCGGCGCGGTGACCGCGGTGGCCCGGCGCGGCAAGCTGGTTCACTACCAGGCCCACGGGGTGCGCGATGTGGAGACCGGCGCGCCCATGCGCCGCGACGATATCCACCGCATGATGTCCTCGACCAAGCCGACCATCGGCGTCGCCGCCATGATGATGATGGAGGAGGGCAAGCTGTCGCCCGACGACAAGGTCAGCCGCTTCATCCCCGAGTTCAAGGACACCAAGGTCGCCGTCCTGCCGGCCGGGGTTTCCATGGCCGACGCCCGCACGCCGGAAGCGCGCCGGGCGCTGGCCGCCCGCGTCACCCTGGTCCCCGCTAGCCGCGACCTCCTGGTCCGGGATTTCATGACCCACACCTCGGGGCTTTCCTCCGGGGGCGCCGGGGGCCTGGTCAACCCGGCTCGCCGCGAGCCAGGGGACACGCTGGCGACCTACATCCCGCGCCTGGGGGCGACGCCGCTGGACTTCCAGCCGGGCAGCCAGTGGCGCTATTCGGCCAGCGACGGCATCGACGTCCTGCTGCGCATCGTCGAGATCGCCTCGAAAACCCCCGCGGATGTCTTCCTGCGCGAGCGTCTGTGGGAGCCGCTGGACATGCGTGACACCGGCTTCAACATCCCGGCGTCGAAGTATCAGCGCATCCTGACGCTCTATCAGCGTGAGGGCGCCAACTGGCGGCCGGCGCGCGCGGCCTTCGGCTATGCCCCCACGACCTATTTCTCCGGCGCGGGCGGGACCATGTCGACGGTGCACGACTACATGCACTTCGAGCAGATGCTGCTCAACAAGGGCGAGTTCAACGGCAAGCGGCTGTTGAAACCGGCCACCGTCGAGCTGATGAGCGCCAATCACACCGGCAATCTCTACGGCGGGACCAACGGCTCCACCGGCGGCACGGGTTTTGGCTACACCGTCCGCGTAGTCCTCGATCCTGTGGCGGCCAAGACCGGGCGCTCCAAGGGGGCCTTCGGCTGGGCGGGCGCCTATGGCACCACCAGCTGGACCGACCCCGCCGAACAGATGACCGCCGCGCTCTTCGTCCAGCAGCCAGGCAACAACGTCCTGCAGGACTATGAGATGGCGATCCGCAGATCGATTGTCTGATAGGCCCGGCGCGCCACCGCTTCGCCGACCAGGATCACCGTCGGCCCCTCCGGAGCGAGCGCCAGTAGCCGCTCCGGCAGGGTCGCCAGGGTCCCCTCGATGAGGCGTGCTTCGGGGCGGCCGGCGTTTTCCACCGCCGCCGCCGGCGTTGTCGCCGGTCGGCCACAGGCGATGAGCCTGGCGCAGATCTCGCGGACGCAGTCGCGGCCCATGTAGAGGGCAAGGGTGGTCTCCCGGTCCGCCGCCGCGTCCCAGCCCTCACCGACGATCTGGCCGTCCTGCATCCGGACGGTGGCGAACATCAGCCTGCGCGCCTCGCCGCGATGGGTCAGCGGAAAGCCGAACTGGGCGGCCGCGGCGCTGGCCGCCGTGACGCCGGGGACGATCTCCACCGCGACGCCGCGGGCCTCAAGATATTCCCGCTCCTCGCCGCAGCGGCCGAACACTGACGGATCGCCCCCCTTCAGCCGCACCACCTTCAGGCCGCGCAAGGCGAGCTTGGCCATCAGGGCGTTGATGGCGTCCTGCTTCATGCTGGTCTTGCCCGAACGCTTGCCAGTTTGAATCTTCAGGCATTTCGCGGGGGCGAGCTTGAGAACCTCGTCGCCGATGAGGGCGTCGTAGAGCAGGGCCTCCGCCCCCTCGATGGCGCGCAGGGCCCGCACCGTCAGAAGATCGGCCGAGCCCGGACCCGCGCCCACCAGCTTTACTTCAGGCCGCATCAAGCACCTCCCGCTTGGGCGCGCTGCGCCCAATCATCTGAGCGATTTCGGGCCGGCAGGAGCCGCAGTTGGTTCCCGCCCCGCAGGCCGCGCCCACCGCATCCACGGTCCCGGCTCCGGCCGCTATGGCCTTTTCGATCACCTTGGCGCCGACGCGCATACAGGCGCAGACCTGGACGCCGGCGTCCTCGACGGGCCCGAGCGGCCGTCCGGCCAACAGGGCGATCCGGTCCTCGTGGGCCAGGGCCTCCTTGGCGAACAGGCCCACCAGCCATTCGCGGGGCGGCAGCTTGCCGCCGACGGTGACGAACACCATCCGCTCCAGCCGCCCGTCCTCGACATAGGCCCGCCGCACCGCGCCGGTCCCGGGATCCTCGAACTCCAGCCGCTCGCCCTCGGCGCCCTGGCAGAGGGAGCGGATCACGGCGGCGCGCTCGGTCTCATCCCCCCGCCCGGCGATCTCGAACAGCTCGCAGCCTTCGCGGGGGATTCGCCGCCAGACCAGATCCTCGCCCTTGGGCAGGCGCGCCCTGCCGCGTCCGGCGAAGAACCCGCGCCAGGTCTCCCGCCAGGGGGAGATCCGGGCCGGGGTGTGCTTGAACTCCGGCTGGCCGCTCATCGGGTCGCGGTGGGCGCCGATCAGATGGTTCGAGCGGCCATAGGGTGCGAAGGCCGCCGTGAAATGCATGGGCATGAAGAGATCGCCCGCCCGCTGCCGGTCGGAGATCCTGGCGACCGCCGCCGCCTCGCCGTAGGGGGTGACGATCCGCGCCAGCTCGCCCTCGGTGAGGCCCGCCGCCGCGGCGTCGGTCGCGTGCATCTCGATATAGGGCTCGGGCGCGTGCTGGCAGAGATCGGGGACAAGGCCGGTCCTGGTCATGGTGTGCCACTGGTCGCGCAGGCGGCCGGTGTTGAGGCTCAAGGGAAAGCCGCCGCTCACGGCTTCAGCGGGGGGCCGGGGCGCCACCGGGATCATGCGGGCCCTGCCGTCGGAGGTGGCGAACCGGCCATCGGTGAAGAGGCGCGGCGTGCCGCCCTGATCGGTCACCGGCCACTGCACCGGCGCCATGGCGTCGTAGGCGGCCTTGCGGTTCGCGGCCCAGGGGCCGAGCGACAGGGGCCGCGTTCCATTGTTTTCGAACACGGTCAGGCGGGCGTATTCGCGGAACACCTCGGCGGAGTTCTCCCAGGCGAAGGCGTCGCCAAAGCCCATGTCTTTCGCCACCATGGAGACGATGGCCCAATCGGACCTGGCCTCGCCGGGAGGATCGAACATCGGCCGCTGGCGGGAGATGCGGCGCTCGGAATTGGTCACGGTCCCGTCCCGCTCGCCCCAGGTCAGGGCCGGCAGTTTGACGTGGGCGTAGGTGTTGGTGTCGGTCTCGGCCATGGCCTCGGAGACGATGACCAGGGGGCATTTTTCCAGGGCTTCCCGCACCCGGCCCGCGTTGGGCATGGAGACCGCGGGATTGGTGGCCATCACCCAGATCGCCTTGACCTTGCCCGAATGCACCGCCTCGAACATGTCGACGGCCTTGAGGCCCTTGTCCGGCGCAACCTGCCTGGATCCCCAGAACCGCCGCACCCGGTCGCGCTCTGCTTCAGAGAAATCCATATGAGCCGCGAGCGTCGTCGCCATGCCGCCCGTCTCCCGCCCGCCCATGGCGTTGGGCTGGCCGGTGATGGAAAAGGGCGCGGCGCCGGGCTTGCCGATCCGGCCCGTCGCCAGGTGGGCGTTGATCACGGCCAGGCCCTTATGCACCCCCTGCGCCGACTGGTTGGCCCCCATGGAGAACAGGCTCACCGTCTTGGGTGTGCGCGCAAACCACCGGCAGAAGGTCGAGAAGGCCTCCTCGGTGACGCCGCAATCGGCCGCCACCGCCGCCGGCGATTGATCGTCCGACATCAGCATGGCTTCGACGTCGGCGAAACCGGCGACATGGGCCGCCACATAGTCGCGGTCCACCGCGCCCGCATGGATGAGATGGGCCAGCAGTCCGTTCCAGAGCCTGATGTCGCTCTGCGGCGCGATGGCCAGGTGCAGGTCGCTCATCTCGGCGGTGTCGGTGCGGCGCGGGTCGATGCAGACCCAGCGCTGGCCCCGCGCCTTGGCCTTCTCCATCCGGCGGACCAGGACGGGATGGGTCCAGGCGGCGTTGTGGCCGGAAAAGACGATCAGGTCCGCCTCTTCCAGATCGTCGTAGCAGCCGGGCACCAGGTCGCCGCCGAAGGCCTGTTTGTGGGCCATGACCGCGGACGCCATGCAGAGGCGCGAATTGGTGTCGATGTTGCCTGAACCGATGAAGCCCTTCATCAGCTTGTTGGCCGCGTAATAGTCCTCGGTCAGCAGCTGGCCCGACACATAGAAGGCCACCGAGTCGGGCCCGTGTTTGGCGATGGTCTTCTTCAGCGCCTTGGCGACGTGGCGGGAGGCCTGTGGCCAGGTCACCCGGCGCCCGTCGATCTCCGGATAGAGGAGGCGGCCGGAAAGGCCCACGGTGCGGCCCAGCGCCGTCCCCTTGGAACAGAGCTTGCCGAAATTGGCGGGGTGGGTCTGGTCCCCCGCCACCGAAATCTCGCGGGGCCCCGCCTTGACCGCATCGATCCCGCACCCGACCCCGCAGTAGGGACAGGTGGTTTTCGTGCCGATAGGGGTGGAGCCGTCAGGCATGACTAATCTTTTCCCTCACCGCGCGCCGCAAGCGCGGGGAGGGGGCTTCGCCCAAGGGCGAAGCGGGTGGGGGAGCCCCATGCATCGGCGAGGCTCAGACGGGGGCCTTTCCCACCCGTCTCGCTGCGCGAGCCACCCTCCCCTTCAGAGAAGGGGAGGGAAAAGACGTTCTTACCCGCCCGTCGCAAGCAAAATCCTCCCGTTTTCGACCCGCACCGTCACCGTGGGCGCGCAGCCCTTGCCGGCGTCGGCGCCGGTAGGCTCGCCGGTCGCCAGGTCGATGTTCCAGGCGTGCAGAGGGCAGGTCACCGTGCGGCCGTGGACGATGCCCTGGCTGAGCGGTCCCTGTTTGTGAGGACACTTGTCCAGGAGAGCGAAGACCTCGTTGTCGCCGGTGCGAAAGACCGCGATATCGCCGCGCGGGGTGGCGACGCGGCGCGCACCCCGGCGTGGGATCTCATTGAGGGCCCCGACGTCGATCCAGAGGACGCCGGGAATCACATGGGCGTTCATACTCAAGCGAGCTCCATGCTGCGGGAGAGGGGGGTGAATTCTTCGGCATGGCGCCCGGCCACTCGCTCGGCCCAGGGGTCAATGCGGTAGAAGCGCTGCGAATAGGTGAAGCGGTCGTAGAGGGCGCGGCGCGTTTCCGGGTCCTCGATGGCGGTCCGGATGGTCTCCAGGCCGATCCGCTCCATCCATTTCCAGATCCGTTCCAGATACCAGGCGTCCTCGCGGTACATCTGGGTAATGGCGCAGATCGCCCACAGGGCCTCGTCCTCGGTCGCCACCTTGGTGAGCAGGTCGGTGCCGCGGACATGAAGGCCCGCGGCGCCGCCGACGTGGATTTCGTAGCCGGAGTCGACGCAGATCACCCCGATGTCCTTGACCGTCGCCTCGGCGCAGTTGCGCGGGCAGCCGGAGACGCCGAGCTTGACCTTGGCCGGGGTCCAAGAGCCCCACATGAACTTCTCAAGCCGGACGCCCAGCCCGGTGGAGTCCTGAGTTCCGAACCGGCAGAACTCCGACCCGACGCAGGTTTTCACGGTGCGCAGGCCCTTGGCGTAGGCGTGGCCGCTGACCATCCCGGCCTTGTTGAGATCGGCCCAGACCGCGGGCAGGTCGTCCTTCTTGATGCCCAGGAGGTCGATGCGCTGGCCGCCGGTCACCTTGACCATCGGCACCTTGAACTTGTCGGCCACGTCGGCGATGGCGCGCAGCTCATCGGGAGTCGTCACCCCGCCCCACATGCGCGGGACGACGGAGTAGGTGCCGTCCTTCTGGATGTTGGCGTGGGCCCGCTCGTTGATGAAACGGCTCTGCTTGTCGTCGACATATTCCGCCGGCCAGGCGGCCAGGAGGTAGTAGTTCAGCGCCGGGCGGCAGCTGGCGCAGCCATCGGGGGTCTTCCATTCCAGGGCCTGCATCAGGGCGGGCATGGACTTGAGGCCCTCGGCGACGATCCGCTGGCGGACAATGGTGTGCCCCTTGTCGGTGCACTTGCAGACGGCCTTGGGCCCGGTGTCCACCTTGAAGGCGTCGCCGAGCGTCAGGGTCAGAAGCTGTTCGACCAGGGGGGTGCAGGACCCGCAGGAGGCGGACGCCTTGGTCACCGCCCGAACCCCGTCCAGCGTCGTCACCCCGTTGGTGATCGCCGTCGTCACCGCGCCCTTGCAGACGCCGTTGCAGCCGCAGATTTCCGCCGTGTCGGCCATGGCCGCCACGGCTGCGCTAGGGTCGAGCCCTCGAAGGCCCTCCGTAATCGCCTGGCCGAAGACCAGGGTTTCGCGCATTTCGGTGACGTCCGCGCCCTCCTTCATCAGGCTGAAGTACCAGGCCCCGTCGGCGGCATCGCCAAACATCACCGCCCCGGCAAGCTTGCCCTCCTTGAGGACCAGCCGCTTGTAGACCCCGCGCCCCGCGTCGCGGAACACCACGTCCTCGCAGCCCTCGCCGCCGGAAAACTCCCCGGCCGAGAACACGTCGACCCCGGAAACCTTGAGCCTGGTCGAGAGCAAGCTGCCCTCATAGGCCGCGTCCTCCTTGCCCGTCAGGACGTCGGCCAGGGTGCGGCACATCTCCCAGATCGGGGCCACCAGACCGTAGGCGACGCCCCTGTGTTCGGCGCATTCGCCGATGGCGAAGATGTCGATATCGCCGGTGCGCATCTGGTCATCGACCACGACCCCGCGATTGACCGGCAACATGGCGGCCTTGGCGAGCGCCGCATTGGGCCTGATTCCCACCGCCATGATCAGGATCGAGCAGGGCAGAACCCGGCCGTCCTTGAGCTTGAGGCCCGCAACCTGACCGTCCTTGCCGACAATCTCCTCGGACTGGGCCGACAGCACCGTCTGAACGCCCTTTTCCACCAGGGCGACCTGCAGGAGGTGCCCGGCGGAGCTATCCAGCTGGCGCTCCATCAGGACGTCCATCAGATGGACGACGGTCGCCTTCATGCCGCGCTTTGCCAGGCCATAGGCGGCTTCCAGGCCCAAGAGGCCGCCGCCGATCACCACCGCCTCGCCACCCGCATCCGCCGCGGCGACCATGGCGTTGACGTCATCCAGGTCACGGAAGGTCACCACGCCCTTCAGGTCCGCCCCAGGCAGGGGCAGACGCACCGGGTCCGAACCCGTGGCCAGGATCAGCTTATCGTAGGGAACGATGAGGCCGCCCTCGGCCTCGACCACCTTCTTTGCACGGTCGATACTCGTGACCGCGCGGCCGGCGTGCAGGGTGATCTCGTTGTCGCGGTACCAGGCCTCGTCGTTGATGACGATCTGGTCGAAGGTCTTTTCCCCCGCCAGGACCGGCGAGAGCATGATGCGGTCGTAGTTCACGCGCGGCTCGGCGCCGAAGACGGTGATGGCGTAGCGCGATCCGTCGCGCTTCAGCACTTCCTCGATGGCCCGGCACCCGGCCATGCCGTTGCCGATGACAACAAGTCTTTCCTTGGTCGGCGCGCTCATATGAACTCCACTCCTCGCGTCGTGTAAGGACGCTCGCTTGGTTCGAGTGGACGTCTTTGCCCCGCATCAAGGCCGCTAAGCCTTATGCCGCACGCCGTTGCACGACATCTGGAGTTATACGGCAGGGGGGGGAAAGCTTGGTCCGCTCGAATGTCGCACCCGCCTGATGGCTTTTTGTGCGCTGCAAAATTGGGCGCCGGAACCGTCCGGCGCCCGGTTATTGATCAGATGCGGGCGGCGGTCGCGCCGCTGAGCCCCCCAGAGGCGCCCCAGGTCGAGCGCCATTTGGTCTTGATCATCGAGAGGCTCGCCAGGGCCGCCAGGGCCAGGGCGGCGAAGCCCAGAAGGCCGATCTGGTAGGAGCCGGTGAACTGCTTGGCGAGGCCAAGGCTGGAGGCCAGATAGAAGCCGCCAACGCCGCCGAACATGCCGACCAGGCCTGTCATCACCCCCATTTCGTTGCGGAAGCGCTGCGGCACCAGTTGGAACACCGCGCCGTTGCCCATGCCGAGCGCCCCCATGGCGACCAGCATCAGGGCCATGGTCGCCGTGATCATCGAGGGCTTGAAGCTCACCAGGATCAGGGCCGCCGCGGCGATGGCGTAGGTGATGGAGAGGGTGCGGATGCCGCCGATCCTGTCGGCGAAGGCCCCGCCGAGCGGACGAAGGAACGATCCCGCGAACACGCAGGCAGCGGTCAGGAAGCCCGCGTTCACGGCCTTCACGCCGTATTCGGCGTTGAAATAGATGGTCAGCGAGGACGACAGGCCCACGAAGCCGCCGAAGGTCACGCCGTAGAAGGCCATGAACCACCAGGCGTCGGCGGTTTTCAGGACGCTCATATATTCCGGCAGCTTTTTCGGCGCGGGCTGTTCGGGGCTGTCCTTGGCGAAGATCATGTAGACGACGAAGGCGACGACCAGGGGAATGGCGGCCAGGCCGACGACGTTCTGCCAGCCGTAGGCCTCGGCCAGCGACGGCGCGAACAGGGTGGCGAGCACGGTTCCGGAATTGCCGGCCCCGGCGATGCCTAAGGCGACGCCCTGATACTTGGGCGGATACCAGCGCGAGGCGAGCGGTAGGGCGATGGCGAAGGACGACCCCGCGACCCCGAGCACCAGGCCGAGCGCCAGGACGTGTTCATAGGTCTTCACCCCGATGATCCAGGCGGCGATCAGGCCGGCGATAACGATCACCTGACAGATGGCGCCGGAGAGCTTGGGGCCGATCCGGTCGACCAGCACCCCGTTGACCACCCGAAGCAGGGCCCCCGCCAACACCGGCAGGGCGACCATGAAGCCCTTCTGGGCCGGGTCGAGGCCGAGCGTCGAGGCGATCTGCACGCCGAGGGCCCCCAGGAGCACCCAGACCATGAAGCTCATGTCGAAATAGAAGAAGGCGGAGAGCAGGGTCGGGGTGTGCCCGGCCTTGAAGAATTCCTTGGCGATCATCTGGCGGTCCTTCGGAACACGGAAAATGTGTTTCGACTGCGGTCCCGGTTCATCCCGGCGTCCGGCCGCCTTTGCCCGGACCCATCCGTCATCGAACGTGATCCGACGGATAGGGGAGGCCTGTGCACCGGTCAGGCAAAGGGCGTCGCGAATCGCCCGGTTTTAGTGCGCTGCACAATTTTGCGGCGGGGAAAGGGGCTGGACGCCAAGCGAATGGGCGCCTGGGGACATGGACCTCCGGTACGTGTCCCCTCACCCCTGCGGGCCGTCCCTCAGACTGGTGGGACGTTCAAGACCATGAGGGGACACGTACCGAAGGTACATGTCCCCGCAGTGCTACGCCGCCTCCCTCACATTGTGCCGCGCGTAGAGGAACTCGATTACCGCCGCCCTCGCCTTGATGTAGGCGGGGGCCTCGGCGATGGCCAGGCGGTCGCGGGGCCGGGGGAGGTCGACACTGAGGACTTCGCCGATCCCGGCCGCCGGGCCATTGGTCATCATGACGATGCGGTC
>DGYN01000082.1:0-36749 GCA_002398405.1 Caulobacteraceae bacterium UBA5005 | reverse complement strand
GTCCAGCAGCAGCACCTTGGGCTCCATGGCCAGGGCCCGGGCGATGCCGACCCGCTGCTTCATGCCGCCTGAGATTTCCGCCGGCTTCTTGTCCTTGGCGTGGGTCATCTGGACCAGGGCGAGGTTGTGCATCACCCAGGCCTTGCGCTCGGCCGCGCTCTTGGTTTTGCCAAACACCTTGTTCACCGCCAGCGAGACGTTCTCATAGACGCTGAGCCACGGCAGCAGGGAGTGGTTCTGGAACACCACCGCCCGTTCCGGCCCCGGCGCCTGAACCGCATCGCCGTCCAGGATCACCGCGCCCCTGGTCATGGGAACGAGCCCCGCGACCACGTTCAGCAGGGTGGACTTGCCGCAGCCGGAGTGGCCGATAATCGAGACATATTCCCCCTGGCCGACCGTCAGGTCGACGCCGCGCAGGACCTCGGACGAGGTCTGGCCCTTGGTGAAGGTGACCCCGATGTTCTCGATGGAAAGATAGGGTTTCATGATCTTGCTCCTTAGCTCGCGGCCGTGCCGCGGGAGACGATGCGTCCGACCAGGGCCACGGCGCGGTCGAGCACATAGCCCGTCAGACCGACCCAGGTGAGGGCCACAAGGATGTCGGAGATCCGGGAGGCGTTGTACTGGTCCCAGATGAAGAAGCCGACGCCGACGCCGCCGAGCAGCATTTCGGAGGCGACGATGGCCAGCCAGCTCATGCCGATGCCGATGCGCAGACCCGTGAAGATATAGGGCGTCGCCGCCGGCAGCAGAATCTGGACGAAGAACTCCAGCGGGGAGAGCCGCAGCACCTTTCCGACATTGATGTAGTCGGCCGGAATGTTCCGCACCCCCACCGCCGTATTGATGATGATCGGCCAGATGGCGGTGATGAAGATCACGAACAGGGCCGACGGATTGGCCTGCTGGAAGGCCGCCAGGGAAAGCGGCAGCCAGGCCAGAGGCGGCACGGTCCTGAGCACCTGGAAGATCGGATCAAGCCCCCGGTGCGCCCAGACGCTGGCCCCCACCAGGACCCCGAGGCCAATACCGGCCGCGGCGGCCATGGAAAAGCCGATCCCGACGCGCTTGAGGCTGGTGGCCACGTGCCAGAACAGGCCCTTGTCGATGCCGCCGTTGTCGTAGAACGGGTCGAGGATCAGCTGTTTGGAGTCCTGCCAGACAGTCAGCGGCGAGGGCAGGCCGCCGGAGTTCTGGCCGGTGGCCAGCTGCCAGAACACCAGGATCGCCAGAATGGTCAGGACCGGCGGCAGCACTCCTGATGCGAAGTTCTTCGCCCCCTCGGCAAAGCGGGAGACCCCCGCCGGTCCAGAAGCGTTTCCGGGCCGGCGGGGGGGCAGGCTGACGACGTCGGCGACCAAGGGAGTACTCGCCTTCGCCGTCGTCTGGTCTCTGGGTCTCAAGGCCGTGACACTCATTACGCCATCCTCTTGATCGGTTGGGCGGCCAGCCAGGCGGCCGGATTGGCCGGATCGAAGACCTTGCCGTCGAAGAAGCGCTCGACCCCCCGGGAATCACCGGCCGGCGCGGGAACGCCGATGGCCTTGGCGGCTTCGCGCCAGATGTCCGAGCGGTTGACCTTGTTCACCAGGGCCGCGCGGTTGGTCGAGGACGGCAGGACGCCCCAGCGCATGTCCTCGTTGACGAACCAGGTGTCGTGCGACTTCCACGGGAAGGAGGCGTTGTTCGCCCAGAACTTCATCACGTGGCCGGAGTTGGCCAGGGTGCGGCCGTCGCCATAGTTCACCGTCCCCTGCATGCGCGGCAGGATGTCGGCGATCGGCACATTGACGTACTGGCGGCCGGAGACCGTGGCGCACATCTGGGCCTTGTTGGCGGCGGTGTCGCACCAGCGGGCGGCTTCCATCACCGCCGCGCAGATCGCCTGGGCGGCGCGGGGGTTCTTGTCCACCCAGTCGGCCCGCATGCCCAGCGCCTTTTCCGGGTGATCCATCCAGATCTCGGAGGTCAGGCAGGCGGTGTAGCCGATCTTCTGGTTGACCAGCTGGCCGTTCCAGGGCTCGCCGACGCAGAAGGCGTCCTGGGTGCCGGCCTTGATGTTGGCCACCATCTGCGGCGGCGGAATGACGATGGTCGAGACATCGACGTCCGGATTGATCCCGGCGGAGGCCAGCCAATAGCGGATCCACAGGTCGTGGGTGCCGCCACGGAAGGTCATGGCCACCTTGGCGGTGTTGTTGGCGGCCTTGAGCTGGGCGAACTTGGCCTTGGCGCCGGCGGCGTTCAGGCCGACCTTCACGTCCTTGAGGTCATTGCCGACGCTGATCGCCTGGCCGTTCAGATTGAGCCGGGCCAGGATGTACATCGGCAGGGGCCTGGCCCCCGACTGGACGCCGGCGGTGAACTGATAGGGCATGGGCGAGAGGATGTGCGCCCCATCGATGCCGCCGCCGCCCGATCCGAGCACCAGGTTGTCGCGGGTCGCGCCCCAGGAGGCCTGTTTGAGGACCTCCACGTCGGGCATGCCGTGCTTGGTGAAATAGCCGCGCTCCTTGGCGATGATCACCGGCGAGGCGTCGGTCAGGGCGATGAAGCCCAGGCGCGCCTTGGAGGTTTCAGGTCCCCGGCCTTGAGCGAAGGCGCCGGCCGGCAGGGCGGCCTTGGCGGCGCCGACAAGCGCGGCGGTGGCGAGCGTTCTGCGGGTAAGGTTCGTCGTCATGGATTTATGGTTCCCTTAGAGTCTGTATTCGAGGCTGACCCAGGCCTTGCGGCGGCTGGGCGGCGGCGCGGCGTTGCCGGGCGGGACGGTGAGCTCCCGCTCGAAGTCGGCGTATTTGACGAGGAAGGTCAGCTTGGGCGTGATCGCCGCCGTCAGCTGGGCGTCGAACTCGGTTCCCAGGGCGACCCCGGTCCGCTCCGATTTGAAGTCGTGGTAGCGAAGCGTGATCTCGGTGTTCTGCCAGTAGGTGAAGCGGAACCGCGGCCGGTAGACGAGGCCGATGTTGAGGTCCTCCAGCCCGTCGACATGGCTCTTGTTGGCCCCGCCCTGGATGAAGGCGTCAGACCAGCCGTTGAAGGCGTGGGTGGTGGCGAGCGGCGTCGTAAAGCCCCGAAGGCCGTCACCCTCCAGAACCTCGTAGTTCACCCGGACCGTATAGATGTCGAAGGTCCCGGCGATGTCGGCCTGGGTGTAGGAAAGGTCGAAGCCGGTGGCGGCGGCCGGGTTGTTCTTGTGCGGCTCCTGGCTCGCGTAGGTCGCGCCGTAGGCCAGCTTGATCAGCCCTGCCCAGACCCCGCCGGTGGCCCGCAGGCCCGTGGTCTCGGTGGAATTGACCGCCGAATTGTCGAACTGCAGGCCGTAGTAGAAGCCCTGGACCTTCAGCGCCTCGGCCGGCGACCAGTAGACGTTGACCAGATGGGTGTCGCCCCGCCAGTCGCGGGCCTCGCCCAGGATGCGGTTGACCTTCTCGACGTAACTATAGTTTCCCTTCAGCTTGCCGTAGGCCAGGTCGACCTTGGCGGCGTCGAAGGTCTGTTCGTCCTGCCGCCAGCCGACGTTACCGACAAAACGCTGGTCCTCGAAAAGGATCCGCTGGCGGCCCACCGTGGCGTTGAACAGGCCGTTGGGCGTCCAGGCAAGATGCAGGCGGTTGAGCTCGGTGACCTCCGGATCGTTGACGATCGGGAACTTGGTCTTGCCGTTGAGCGACACGCCGCCCGGTCCGGGCACGGCGATATTGTACCGCTCGGTCCCCAGCTGACGGATGTCCTCGAACTCCATCAGGGCGCGGAGCCCGTGGAAGTCGCCGGTTTCCCAGCCCAGCCGGGTGCGCAGCGTAAAGGCGTCGGCCTGGGCGACCAGGTTGGCCTGGTCGACGTTTTCGTAGCGGGCCCGCGCCTCGAACAGGAATTTCCCCGCCGCGATGGCGTCGGAAATGGTCGGCGGCGGCGGCGGCGGCTGCGGGGCCGCCTCCTCGTCCTGATCCTGGGCGAAGGCCGCGCCCGAAGCCAGCAGGGCCGCTAGAACGCCCCCCGTGGCCGCCTTGTAGAACCTCGATCTCATTCGCCCTATCCCCCAGGCAAAAGGCCAAAAAAAACGCCCGGCCGGGGTGCGATCCCCAACCGGACGACGTTGTCCGTGCTGCCCGCGAAGGGCGTTTCGCAAGGCCTCGTTGCCCTGCTCCGGATGCTAGGAGGCGCCGGTCCGCGGTCTGCTGCAATGCGGAATCAAATTCGCACTTGCAAAAAGTTTGTTTCGCACTTGCGGCGCCCAATGCGAGGGCGCCCTGGCGAACGGATGCGCATGATTTTTGAGCGATGGGGACCGTTTGAGATGGCGAAAGCCCGCTCTGACTGTCCCCGGCGCCAGCGGGCGAACCACCGCCGGCGTTCTGATCCTATGCTGCTGTGGGGGGGTCGGCTGGAAATCGACAGGCCGATTTCAAACAGTCTCCGGCCTAAATCGTCCGATCTCAAATCCCGCCGCATAGGCGAGCGGATCGGCCGGATCGAACACCCTGCCGTCGATGAACAGGTCCGGAGCCATGTCGATCGGCGCCGTGGCCTCGCTCAGCACCCAGGGCCCAGCCCGGCCGCCCTCGACCTTTTCGTCTATCAGGGGCGCGGGCTCGCCCAACTCGCGGGCGGCGGCCCTGAAAAGGTCCGGCCGGTAGACAGCGTCGGCCACGGCCCGGATGTCGATCTCCGGCCCGATCTGGCCCCAGCGCAACATCTGGGTCAGGAACCAAAGGGCGTGGCTCTTCCAAGGAAAACTCGCCGCGTAGCGATGGTAGATCAGATAGTCGAGGGACGAGGAGCCGGAAGTCCCCTTCACATAGGGCGGTGATCCGACCAGCGACTGGCGGACCACGGTCTCAGGGGCGGAAACATAAGGCGGAGCGGAGATCATCGCCGCCAACTCGGCGCGATTGCCTGACGCATCGGCCCAGGCCGCAGCCTTGAGCAGGGCCCGGATCACCGCCGACAGGGCGGCGGGGTGGTCGTCGGCCCAGGAGCGCGTCACGCCGAACACCTTGTCGGGGCCGACCCGCCAAAGCTCCGAGGCATAGATGAGGATTTCCCCGTCGCCGTCCTCAACCGCCAGGGCGTTCCACGGCGCCGTGACGCAGAAGCCGTCGATCTCGCCGGCCTTCAGCTTTTCGGCCATGCGCGGCGGCGGCACGACCACCATGCGGATGTCGCGATCCGGATCGATTCCCGCCGCCGCCAGCCAGTAGCGCAGCTCGTAGTTGTGCATCGAGAAGGGGAACACGACAGCCAAGGTCACCGGCCGATCCCCCGCCGTCCGCCTCGCCTCGATCAGCCGCGCCAGCGGCCGCGCGGACTTCGGATGCCCCGACATGCCCTCCGGATCGATGGCGCGGAGCGCGTCGGCCAGACCCTTGGACACCGTCACCGCGCTGCCGTTCAGGTTCAGGGACAGCGGCACGGTCATCGGCGTGCGCTCCCCGCCGACGCCCATGGTCGCCGCGAGCGTCATCGGCCCCAACATGTGGCCGCCGTCCAGGACACCGGCCGCCACCTTGTCGCGGATATTGGCCCAGGAGGCTTCGCGCGCCAGATCGACGCGCAATCCTTCGGCCTCGAAGAAGCCCCGTTCCTTGGCGACGATCAGGGGCGCGGCGTCGTTGAGCGCTATAAAGCCCAGCCGAAGATCGTTGCGCTCCAAGCCGGTCATGCGCCGCCCCCCTTCAAAACTCCGGCGAAGGCCAGCAGATCCGCCGCCACCGCCCCCAGCGGCCGGCCGGTATCCATGGCGAGTTTGCGCAGCACCCGGAACGCCGCGTCCTCGTCAATGCCGCGCTCCTTCATCAAAAGACCCTTGGCCCGCTCGATGTCCTTGCGCGCCGCCAGGTCTGCCTGAGCCTTGGAAAGATCGGTGCGCAGCTTCTGCATCAGCTCAAAACGGCTCATGGCCACCTCCAGCACCGGGCGGACCCGCCCGGCTTGCAGGCCGTCGACCACATAGGCCGCGACGCCGGCCGACACCGCGGCCTCCGCCAGGCCGGGCGCCGACTTATCGACGAACATCACCACGGGCCTGGGATTGTCGACGTTCGACTCGCGCAAGGATTCCAGGGTGTCACGGTCGGGACTGTCGCAGGCGATAACCACCACGTCGGGCCCAAAGGCCGCCGATTCGGCCTGGTTGAAGGCGGCGCTGCGCCGAACCTCCAAGGGCTCTATGCCCGAAAGCCCCTGGGCCACCAGGGCGGCCCGGGCTTCGTCTGGATCTATAATGAGTACGCGCATGGACCTAAGGTCATTTATCCCCGGGCGAGCTATGGCCGCGCCGGGCGCTCAGGTCGCCGCAAAAATTGCGAAAAACGCCGATAGGGCGCCGGGCGCCTAAAACTTGGGCGTGAGCCTTTCCAGCTCCTCCGGGGTATTGGCCCCCCTGAGCCTGGCCATGGCGCCGCCGGGAACCGGCAGGGCCGCTAGCCCCGCCCGCTCAACCAACCGCCGAAGCGGCCATGAGCCTTGCGCCTCTGGCGGGATAGCGGACCGCTCGATGACCATGGGCAGCGGCAGCCCTTCATAGGCCGCGCCGGGTCCGTCTGCCGCGAGCAGGAGCGTAAGGTCCGGGACTGCGATCGTCGGCGCATCGACCGCCAAAATCAAAAGCCGCTCTCCCGTCATGGCCGCGAGGATCCCCGCCACCGGCCCGGCGTCCGCCTCCGGGTCCGGCACAAACGGATGACCATAGTCGCCGCCCGAGACGATCACCGCATCAGCCCCCGCCGCCTTGGCCAGCGCCACGACCCGGTCCACCGCCCGCACCCCGTCCCAGACGAGCAGCGCCTTGTCCTCGCCCATCCGCGAAGAGGCCCCGCCGGCCAGGATGATGGCGTTCAAAGTCATATCTACTCTTTCCCTCCCCTTTATGGGGAGGGACAGGCCGCGCAGCGGCCAGGGTGGGGGAGTCGCACGACAATCACAAAAGCCTGTGACTGTCCGCCACTTCCCCACCCGTCTCGGCTGCGCCGATCCACCCTCCCCATAAAGGGGAGGGAAAACTCATTTCTAATCGTCGCCACCGCCGCGTCCAGCGCCGCCCCGGCCGCCGCCGGGACCGCCCCGGCCGCCGGCCGCAGGCGGCCAGGTCTTGATGACGTATTTGGCGATGGCGTCCATCTCGGCGTTGGTCAGGCTGTTGGCCATGGCCGGCATCTCGCCCTGGCCCTGGGCGATGACCCGGGCGATGTTGGCATAGTCGGTGCGGCCCGAGACCTTCGGCCCGATGCCTCCCGAGCCGTCGGCCGAGTGGCAGACCGCGCAGGCCTTGTCATAGGCGGTCTTGCCCAGCGCCAGTTCGGCCGGCGTGGCGGTGATCGCCGCCGCCGCAGCCGCGGTGGAGACCGGGGCGACGCCCGGCAGCACGCCGCCGGCGGGCGGGGCGCCGTTTTCGCTCTGGCCGTCGAGGGTCAGGGCGACGTACTCGGCGGGCTTGCCGGGCGCCGAGACGGCGATGACGATGTATTGGCGGCCCTTGTGCAGATAGGTCATGGGCGCGCCGGTCGAAAGCGTCGGCAGGGGCATTTGCCAGACGATCCGGCCGGTCTTCTTGTCATAGGCCTTGAGCGCCTCGCCGCCACGGCTCGCCGAGATGGTGCCGCTCTCGCCCATGAAGATCAGGTCCTTGATGAGCAGGGGGCCCGGCCGGATGTCGAACTGGCCCATGTTGTCGAAGTCGAGATTCAGGCCCTTAAGCGCCGGATTGTTCCTGACGCTGTCCGGCGCCGATCCCACCGGCCGCCTCCACACCTGCTCGCCCCGGTTCATGTCGATCGCCACCAGTTCGGCGTAGGGCGGCTTCATGATCGGCAGGCCCTTGGGCCCGGCCACGGTGTGGTTGTTGGATTGGGTGTAGGCGTAGTTGGTGTTGGCGGGATTGCCCTTGGTGACGCCCACGGCGCTCCAGCGCATGCGCACCGGGACGTACATCATCCCGGTGGTCGGATCGAAGGCCGCCCCGTTCCAGTTGGCGCCGCCGCCAAAGCCCGGATTGACCAGGGTGCCGCGCAGGGTCGGGGTGGTCTCCACCAGGGGGGTGTAGATCGGCCCCTTGGCGTACTGCTTCATGATCTCCACCGCCTCGGCGCGAAGCTCCGGAGTGAAATCGACCAGCCACTCTTCCTTATAGCCCTGGTTGGTGATCGGCAGGGGCTTGGTGGGGAAGGGTTGCGTCGGAGAAAGCTGCTCGCCCGGAACCTTGGACGGCGGCACCGGGCGCTCCTCGATCGGCCATACGGGTTTGCCGTTGGTGCGGTCGAAAACGAACAGGAAGCCCTGCTTGGTCAGCTGGGTGACCGCCTTGATCCTTTTTCCGTTGACGACGATGTCGTGGAGGATCGGAGCCGCCGGATTGTCATAGTCCCAGATGCCGTGGTGCACGGTCTGGAAGTGCCATACCCGTTTGCCGGTCTTGGCGTTCAGGCAGACGATGCTTTCAGCGAAAAGGTTGTCCCCCGGGCGCTCGACGCCGGAGAAGTCGTTGGAGGGCGTGTCGGTCGCCAGATAGACGTACCCAAGTTCCGGGTCCGCGCTCATCATGGTCCAGGAGCCGGTGTTGCCGGTGAATTTCCAGCTGTCGTTTTTCCAGGTGTCGTTGCCGAACTCACCGGGCTGGGGCACCGGATTGAAGGTCCAGACCAGCTTGCCGGTGCGCACGTCGTGGCCGCGGAACTTGCCGGGGGCGCTTTCCTTGTTGCGCGTGCCGCCGGGGATCATCTGGGTGACGACCACGTCGCCGACCACGATGGCCGGGGAGACCGAGCCCACGTCCGTCACGGGCGTGCCTTCGATGATCCCCTGGCGCAGGTTGATCCAGCCGTTGGTCCCGAAGTTCGGGCAGGCCTTGCCGATGGTGGCGTCGACGCAGATCAGCCGCCCGTCCAGGCTGTTATGGAAGAGGCGCTTGGCGCCCTTGCCGTCGCTCCAGTAGGCGAGGGAGCGCGGCGCCAGCGAGGCGCCGCGTCCGCCCAGCTCCACCGGCTGTGGCTCAAAGGTCCAGATGGTCTTGCCGGTGCCGGCGTCGATCGCCGCCATGCCATGGTTGACCCAGGGGGTGTAGAGAACGCCGTCCACCAGGAAGGGCGTCGACTTGAAGTTGCCGTTGCCGCCGGCGCCGGTGTTGTCGGCGCTCCAGCGCCAGGCGATCTTCAGGCGGTTGACGGTCTGGGCGTTGATCTGGTCGATCGGCACATAGCGGGTCTGGCCCGCGTCCCCGCCCCAATAGGTCCACTTGCCCGGGTCGTAGGTCTTCATGGTCGAAGTGACCCAGCCGGGCCTGGCGGTGGCGGTCGTCTTGGTCTGGGTGAGCCCGGGGGCCGCGCCGGCCAGCGCCATGCCCAATACCGCGGCGAACCCCAAGCCCGCGCCGATGATGCGTTTCACGTGAACTTCCTCCCCGATGCAGCTTGTTTGAGGCGCTGCCTTGGGAAAAGCTTTTAGCCGGGAAGGCTCGCTTGGCAAACCTGAGGATCGCGCTCGGACGAATAAAGCCCCGGAGTCCGCCCCGATAGGGTAGGGTTTCTGTATAGGGCGCCTCGCCTCCTCCCCGCGCCCAGGCTTTCAGGAGATTTCCCATGGCAGTCCAAGCTTCCACCGCGGATGGCCGGGCGATCTTCACCGTCACCCCTGACGATACCGGCTGGGCCGTCGCCTTCGAGGGCGAGATGTACGACCACAGCCGCGACAAACAGGAGGCGCTGGCCGCCGCCCACCGCCGCGCCCGCGCCTGCCACGACAGCGGCCGCGCCGCCCAGGTGACGATCAGCGGCGAGGTGAGCTTCGCGCCACGGGCCGACGCCCGGCGGCGCTAGGCGCCCCGTCGTCGATTCATTCTGCGGAAAAATTGGAGCGGGCGAAGAGATTCGCGCCTCTCGACCCCAACCTTGGCAAGTTTGCCAATGAGCGGTGCGCCGTGCGCCGATGTCTGCTGCGTCCTGAATTTTTTGGAGCGGGCGAAGAGATTCGAACTCTCGACCCCAACCTTGGCAAGGTTGTGCTCTACCACTGAGCTACGCCCGCATGCCCAAAAAATCGGAAGGCGGCTTATGGCAGGTCGGTTTTGGCTTGGCAACGGGGACTGTTTGAAATTGCGCAGGCAATTTCTAACCGTCCCCTAGATCGACCTCAGCGGTTTTAGCCGCCGTTTGTTGACGTGGCCGGCCGGCGCGGGGCCGGTGTCCTCCGGCAGCTCGCCGCGGAAATAATACCGTTGCCAGGCTTCTTTCAGGGCCGACGGGTCCTTGAAGTGGATCTTGCGGTTGAAGTCCGTCCGCTGACGGTGCCAGGCATTGTACTGGGCGGTGAGCTCGACATCCGCCGCCAGGGGCTTTCGGACGACGTCGAAGTCGGCCAGCGGCTTGTCTTGCGCGAGCGTGATGAAACAGAAGGGCTCGCCCTTTTCGAACCGCACGGACCCGGGCCTGGTGAACTTCCAGTTCATGGTGAAGGGAAACGGCAGCCAGTCGGTCTCCACCAGGCCGGCCAGGGGCTGGATGCCGTCCTTCATCAGGTTCGGCGGCCCCATGGCCCACATCGACCAGCCGGGGGGCGTGCGAAACAGATAGCCCGGATGGAAGGTCACCACCCCTTCGGTGAAGTGCGAGCGCACCAGGTGGTGGAAGTCCGGAAACGGATGGTCGGGCTTGAAGGTGATGTCCTCGGCCATCTTGCCTCCGGTCCAGTGGGCGGAGAAGCCGACCGGATTGATCAGCTCCCAGCCGGAACTGTTGGCCATGGAGAGCGGCAGGCAGCGATAGGGGTGGCGTCCGACGAAGGCGTCCATCCAGGCGCGCTCGGGCCGGCCGGGCACCAGGTCCGGCGGCCGGTCGACGGTGGAGAAGCATTCGAGCTTCAGGATCTGGTCTGCCAAGGCGCCCTCCGGTCTTGAGCCCGCCGCCGCACCCGCCTAAGCCATGGGCCCATGCCGGCGAGCGAACGCGAACTCTTCGACTTTCTCGACAAGCACGGGATCGAACACAAGACCCTTCGGCATCCGGCCGTCTTCCGCGTCGAGGAGGGGCTCGAGATCAAGGCGGCCCTTCCCGGCGGCCACACCAAGAATCTGTTCCTGAAAGACGCCAAGGGTCAGCTGTGGCTGATCTCGGCCCTGGGCGAGACCAAGATCGACCTCAAGACCTTGCCGGGAGTCATCGGTTCGGCGCGCCTGTCCTTCGGATCGCCCGAGCGGCTCTACGATGCGCTCGGCGTCACGCCAGGCTCGGTCACCGCCTTTGCTCTGATCAACGATACGGAACGGAGAGTGCGCTTTGTCGCCGACCGGGCGCTGATGGACAGCGATCCGGTAAACTTCCATCCCCTCGCCAACACAGCGACCACGGCTATCTCCCAGGCGGATTTTCGCAAATTCCTCGCCGCCCTGAAGATCGAGCCCCTGATCATCTAGGGGACATGTACCTGCGGTGCGTGTCCCCCTACCCCCGCGGGCCGTGACTCGGACCTGCGGCTCGGCCAAGACCATGAGGGGACACGTACCAAAGGTACATGTCCCCGGTTGCGCAGCAGCGCGGCTGCGACCATTTTCAGGCCCAACCGTTATTTGCGGCGAAAGGGACGACACCCATGATCATCGGAGAGGGCGCCTCGGCTCCGCCAAAGGACCTCGTCAAGGACTCCACCGACGCCACCTTCATGGCCGACGTCGTCGAGGCGTCGAAGACCCAGCCGGTCATTGTCGATTTCTGGGCGCCCTGGTGCGGGCCCTGCCGTCAGCTTGGCCCGACGCTCGAGCGCGTGGTCAACGCCGCCAAGGGGGCGGTGAAGATGGTCAAGGTCAATATCGACGAAAACCCAGCCTACGCCGGCCAGCTGCGCGTCCAGTCTATCCCCGCCGTCTTCGCCTTCAAGGACGGCAAGCCCGTCGACGCCTTCCTGGGCGCCAAGCCCGAGAGCGAGGTCAAAGCCTTCGTTGACCGCCTGTCGGGACCGCCCGAGCCCTCGCAGATCGATCAATTGCACGAACTGGCCACTGAGAGCCTCAAGCTTGGCGATCTTGGCGGCGCGGCCCAGGCCTTCGCCCAGATCCTCCAGGCCGACCCGGAAAACCTCAAGGCTATTGCCGGCCTGGCCCGCGTCTATCTGACCGGCGGCGACCCGGACAACGCCGTCGCACTGTTGAAGATGGTCCCCGAGGGGGCCAAGGACGCCGATATCGACGCCCTGCGCACGGCTCTGAAGTTTGTCGAGGACGCGCCCGCCGACCTCGCTCCCTTCGAATCCGCGGTCGCCAATTCGCCGAAGGACCACGCAGCGCGCCTGGCGCTCGCCAAGGCCCTGGCCGGCCACGGCCGGCTGGAAGAGGCGATCGACCACTTGCTGACGATCATCGCCGCCGACCGCGAATGGAACGAGGGGGCCGCCCGGGCGGTTCTGCTTGCCGTGTTTGACGCGGCGGGGCAGGCTTCCGAGATCACCAAGGCCGGAAGGAAGCGCCTGTCGTCGATCTTGTATTCGTGAGGTTCCATGTCGCAGGGCTACGCCAAGATCACCGATCTGCCGGCCGTCATCCCGGTCTTCCCCCTGGACGGGGCCCTGCTGCTGCCGCACGGCAACCTGCCCCTCAATATCTTTGAGCCGCGCTATCTCAATATGATCGACGACGCGCTCGCCGGAGAGCGCCTGATCGGCATGGTCCAGACGGTGGCCGGCGGATCGCGCGAGCGCCCGGCGCTCGCCGCCGTGGGCTGCGCCGGCCGCATCACCGCCTACTCCGAGACCGGAGACGGCCGCTATCTGATCACTCTGACCGGCATCGCCCGCTTCAGGATCGCCCGCGAGCTTTTGGTCGCCAGCCCCTACCGCCAGGTCACCCCGGACTTCACCGACTTCGCGGCGGACCTATCGCCCCCGGTCGATGACGACGGGTTTGACCGCATGCCGTTCCTCTCGGCCCTGAAGTCCTATCTCGACCACCGGGGCATGGAGATCGATTGGTCGACAGCCCAGGAGGCCCCATCGGAAGCCCTGGTCAATTCCCTGGCCATGGCGCTTCCCTTCGAGGCGGTGGAGAAACAGGCCCTGTTGGAAGCCCCCTCGGTCATTGACCGCCGCGCGGCGCTGATGACCCTGATGCAGATTGACGCCGTCCAGGACGATGACGACCCGCCCGCCTTGCAGTAAGGGGGTATGATCATGACCGAAGTCGATCCCAGACTCCTCGAAGTCCTTGTCTGCCCCGTCACCCACGGGCCGCTGATCTATGACAAGAAGCGCCAGGAGCTGGTCAGCAAGACCGCCAAGCTGGCCTTCCCGATCCGCGACGGGGTTCCGTTGATGCTGCCGGAAGAGGCGCGGGACTTGGGGACTGTTTGAAATCGCTGCAGGCGATTTCTAACTGTCCCCGACACGCTCGTGAAACCACTGCGGCCGCTGATCTGGGCAACCTCGGCGTCAGGGACAGTTAGACTTGGCGGCGCCAAGCCAAACAGTCCCTAGAGCGGCACGCCCCTCAACAGCCGCGGCAGATCCCCCACCGCGCCGCCCGCTTCCTGCATGAAGAACCGCCGGGCCGGGCCGATCCTGTTGACGATCCCCATGCCGACGCCGCGCGCGGCCCGCACCAGCCGGTCGTCGGTGGAGAACAGCCTGTTGAAGACGTCCGTCGCCGCCGCCAGGGCCACGTTGTCGAACCGCCGCCAGGCGGCATAGCGCTCCAGAACGATGGTCGAGCCCATATCTTCGCCCAGCCGCACGGCGTCGACCAGCACTTCGGCGAGCGCCGCCGCATCTTTCAAACCCAGGTTCAGGCCCTGGCCGGCGATCGGGTGGATGGCGTGGGCGGCGTCGCCCAGGATGGCGATCCGCTCGGCATACATCCGTTCGGCCAGCTGCAGCGACAGCGGATAGGAGAACCTCGGGCCATCCAGTTTCACCGCGCCGACAAATTCCCCAAACCGCCGGGCCAGGTGGGCTTCGACAACCTCCGGCCGCGCGGCGGTCAGCGCCTTCCCGCGCTCGACGCTCTCGGTCCACACCAGGCTGGCGCGCTTGCCGGTCAGGGGCAGGATGGCGAAGGGGCCCGACGGCAGGAAATATTCGTGCGCCACGCCCTCATGGTCTTCCTCGAAGGCCACGGTCGCGACGATCCCGGCCTGCGGATAGTCCCAGCCGATGACCCCGATGCCGGCCGCCTGGCGCACGGGAGAGAACCGGCCCTCGGCGCCGACGACCAGCGGCGCGGTCAGGGTGCGGCCGTCATCCAGCCTCACCGCCGCCCCGGCGCCCTGAACCTCGACGCTCGCGACCTTGGCCGGGGCCAGAACCTCGATCCCCTGGGCCACCACGGCCTGGCCCAGCGCCGCGCGGATGTGCCGGTTTTCGATCATATAGCCCAGCGGCTCGCCCTCGACCGCGTCGGCGATCTCGTCCGCGTCGAACCGCAGGAACGAACGCATGCCCCGCGACCGGGACGCTCCCGGCGCCTTGCCGTCGGTGACCAGGATCTGCTCGATCCGCTGGGCGTGGGGCACAAGCGCCTCCCCCACCCCGATCTGCAGCCATTGCCGAAAGGACGAAAAGGCGATCGCCGAGGCCCGGCCGTCAAAGGCCGGGGCGGTCTGGATTTCGAACACCAGGGGATCGATGAGAACGGGCGTGAGGCCCCCGCTCTTCAGCGCCAAGGCCAAGGTCGCCCCGGTCATCCCGGCGCCCGCGATGATCACATCGGCGTCGTAGGTCATGGGATCTCATACCCTTCCCTCCCCTTCATGGGGAGGGTGCTTGAGCAAAGCGAAAGCGGGTGGGGGAGTCTGATGGAGCCCACCGGCCCGCCTGCGCGTGTCCGCCACTTCCCCACCCGTCTCCCTTCGGGAGCCACCCTCCCCATGAAGGGGAGGGAAGATGTCTAGCTATACCGCTCCCGCCGCGCGGCCCGGATTGCATCCTCCAGGGCCACGGCGAACGCGTGCCGCTCCTCGGGGCTCAAGGCCCGCGCCACGCTGGTCCGCCGTCCGGAGACGCGCAGCCTGACCGCCGTCTCGAATTCCTCGACCCTGGTGAAGGCCGTCGGCGAGGTCCACACCGACGCCTCGTCCCGCAGCACCTCGACGGCCTCGGCCGAGACCCGCACCCGCTCGGCCCGCACGGCCTTCCTCATCAGGTGAAAGGCGTACCAGAGCCCCAGCACGTCGGCGCCCAGGAACGGCAGCACCAGCGGCGCCCCGATCGCGGTGAAAACGACCGCCGGAATGAGCGCCAGGCCCGCCGTGACGCCGATCACGATCCCCATGCCGCGCCTGGAGAGCGACCGGGCCGGGGTGATCTCCGCATCCATATAGAGGACCATGCCTCATCCTAGCTTGGCTCAGCGGGCGGCGCATCGCATCTTCGGCGTCCGATGAAAAAACGCCTCTCCCCGAAGGAAAAAGCCCGCGTCGCAGAGATCTTCTCGCGCCTCGCGGAGGTGATGCCCGAACCCAAGACCGAGCTCCGCTTTCAGGACCCCTACACCCTGGTGGTCGCCGTGGCGCTTTCGGCCCAGGCGACCGATGTCTCAGTGAACAAGGCCACGGACCGGCTCTATCAGGCCGCCTGGACGCCCCAGCAGATGCTCGACCTCGGCGTCGAGGGCCTCATGCCCTACATCCAGTCCATCGGACTCTACCGCACCAAGGCGAAGAACGTCGTCGCCCTCTCCCGCATCCTCGTCGAACAGTACGGCGGCAAGGTCCCCCTCGAGCGATCCGCCCTGCAGTCCCTGCCGGGGGTCGGCCGCAAGACCGCCTCGGTGGTGCTGAACGAGCTGGGGATTGAGCCGGCCATCGCGGTCGACACCCACGTCTTCCGCGTCTCCCACCGCCTGAAGCTGTCCGCCGGTAAGACCCCGGACGCGGTCGAGCGCGACCTGATGGCCATCGTCCCCGGCGCCTATCTGACCAAGGCGCACCACTGGCTGATCCTGCACGGCCGCTACACCTGTGTGGCGCGCAGGCCCAAATGCGAGGCCTGCGTGATCCGCGACCTTTGTCCGTCAGGGGACCTGTTTATCTAGGCCTTTTCGATCGGCGTGACGGTCTTGCCGACCGCGCCCTCGGCCCGGCGCGCCATGTAGATGCCGGCGAAGTCGATCGGGTCGATGCGGAACGGCGGGAAGCCGCCCTCGGCCGTGATGTCGGCGACGATCCGGCGCACGAACGGGAACAGATAGCGCGGGCACTCGATCAGCAGCACCGCCTCCATTTCCGCTTCCGGGATGCCCTCGATCTGGAAGAGGCCGCCGTAGAGGGCCTCCACGTGGAACACCACCTCGGTCTCGCGCAGGGCCGAGACCGTCAGCTTCAGGTCCACCTCGAACAGGCCGTCGGTGCGGTTGCGCGCCGCCAGCTCGACATCCATGTCGATCTTGGGGGCCTTTTCGCCGCGCAGGGAATCGGGCGCGCGCGGGTTCTCGAAGGAGAAATCGCGCATGAATTGGGCGAGGACGCGCAGGCCCGCGCCTTGCTGGAGGGCCTCATTGGCGGCGTCGGGTGCGTTCGCCTCTGTCGCGGGCGCTTTGTCGGCGGCGCCCTTCTTTTCGTCGGCCATGGCGGTGGTCTCTTCCTTGCGGTCTTTGAGCTTGGACGCCGCGCTGCTATCACGCGACCCTTGGGGGTGCAACGGCGGGCCCCATATAGATGAGGCGACCCGCCCCTAAGTCATAGGAAACTCGATTGCCGCGCATCGTGACTCTCATCCTTCTCGCCGTCCTGGCCGCCGTGGTGCTCTACCAGCTCTACGCGGTTCTCGGCCGCCGTGTCGGCCGCCAGCCGGAGGATGTGGAGAAGAAGCCTGAGCCCGGCCCCCTGGCGGCCCCCGCCGATGAGCCCCTGGTCGAGGGCGGCCCGGAGCCCGCCGTGGCGCTCACCGGCCTTGCCGCCCTTCGTCAGCGCGATCCCGCCTTTGACGTCGGCCGGTTCATGGCGGGCGCGCGGTCCGCCTATGAGATGATCGTCACCGCCTTCGCCGAAGGCGACCGCGAAACCCTGCAGACCCTTCTGGCCCCCAAGGTCATGACCGGCTTCGAAAAGGTCATGAAGGAGCGCGACGACGCCGGGGAAACCGAAACCGTCGAGTTCATCCACCCGCCCCGCGGCGACCTGGAGACCATCAAGGTCGACGGCGACACGGCCAGGATCAAGGTCCGCTTCCTGGCCGAACACCGCCACCGCTCCAAGGGGCCGGAAGGCGAAAGCGTCGACGACCGCCGCACCGCCGAGGCCTGGACCTTCGAACGCAACCTCGCCAGCCGCGACCCCAACTGGCTCCTGGTCCGTGTCGACGCGGCGGAGGCTTAGGACTCCCCGCCCTGAGGGCGGGGGCGGGGGGTGGGTTTACGGCGCCCGAGCCCCTACCACCGTAAGCCCTCCCCCGGCGCGCTGACGCGCGGCCTTCCCCTCCCGTCGGGAGGGGAGATTGAAATGTCCCCGCTTTCCTTCGCGCCCGGAATCCGATTCTAAGGCCCTATGCGGCGCATCGTCCCCGTCATCGTCCTGGTCTTCCTGACGCTCACCGCCTGCGCGAGCCCGCGTCCCGAGCGGCCGGCGCCTTCGCGGCCGTCGAGAACGCTGATCCAGCCATTGCCGCCCCGCGAGTCCCCCGTCACCCCCGGACCTGTTCCGGGGGCTGAAGCGCCGCCCGTCGCGCCCCAGGCCCTGGAGGTCCTGGGCCCCGCCGCCCTGCCCGGCTGGGACGAGGCCGACCATCGCGCGGCCCTGGAGGCTTATCAGGCCGGGTGTGGCCCCGCGCGCGCCGTCGCCGCCCAGTCGCTCTGCAACCGCGCCCGCCTGATGCGCGATCCCTCAGCCCGCGAAGCCCGCGCCTTCTTCGAACAGGGTTTCCGCGTCGAGGCCCTGCCTGGCCAGGGCATCCTCACGGCCTATTTCTCTCCCGAGTATGAGGCCCGCACCCGCAAGGGCGGCGACTTCAACATGCCGGTGCGACCGACCCCTTCCGACCTGCGAGCCGGCCGCGCCTACGCCACCCGCACCGAGATCGAAAAGCGCCCGGCCAATGACGCCATCGCCTGGATGCGGGCCGAGGACCTCTTCTTCCTGCAGATTCAGGGCTCGGGAACGCTCGTCTTCCAGAACGGCGACCGCAAGAAGGCGGTTTTCGCCGCCCACAATTCCCGGCCCTTTTCCGGCATCGCCAACGCCATGCGGGACAAGGGCCTGCTTCCCGCCAACAACACCTCCGGCGACGCCATCCGCACCTGGCTGGCCGATCACCGGGGCGAGCGCGCCAATGAGATCATGCGGATCAACCCGCGCTACGTCTTCTTCACCCTGGCGGAGGATGACGGCGAAGAGCCAAAAGGCGCCGCCAACATCCCGCTCCCCGCCGGCCACGCCATCGCCGTCGACCCGGCCCACCACAGCTACGGCGACCTCTACTGGATCGACGGCCGCGCTCCGATCCTGGCCGGCGCCTTCCCCACCTACCGGCGGCTGGTCATGGCGCTGGACACCGGCGGCGCGATCCGCGGCCCGATCCGCGCCGATCTTTATCTCGGCCGGGGCGACGACGCCGGCCGTGAAGCCGGGCGCGTCCGGCACGACCTGCGCATGTTCCGCCTCGTGCCGCGCGGAGACTGATCGTGGTCCGCCGCCTCAGAGACGAAGAGACCAAGCTCTGGGCCAAGGTCGCCGCCACCGTCAAACCCGCCAAGGGCCGCGCCGCGCCCAAGGGTCAGAAGATCGACGCCCGGGCAGGACCGATGATCCTCGCCGCCGAAGACCTGGTCCCGGCGCGGCACGTCAACACCCAGCCGCCTCCGGAGGACATCGAACCGGGCCGCAAGCGCCGCATCGTCCGCGAAACTACCCCCGCCGCCGCGACTCTCGATCTCCACGGCCTGACGCAAGACCGCGCCGAGACCGCCATCGCCAACTTCCTGCGCCGGTCCTACGAGGCCGGCGACCGCGCCGTCCTGATCATCACGGGCCGTTCGGGCATCCTCTGGACCCGCGCCCCGGAGTGGCTCTCAAAGCAGAGCCTCCGCCACATCGTCGCCGGGGTCTCTCCGGCCGCGCAGAAACACGGCGGCGACGGCGCGCTCTATGTGGCGCTCAAGAAGAAGCCGGGGGTGTAACCAGGCCTTGCCCTCCACAATTTGGAGGGAAGTAAACCAAAACCGCGCCCGGAACGTACTCCTCCCATGACCCTGACCCCGTCGATCCGCAAAACCCTGCTCGTCCTCGCGGTGCTCTTCGCCCTGGGCGTTCCGGCCCTCCAGGCCTTCACCGGCTTTGGCCTCGACCAGCGCCAGTTCGCCGACGCCGGCGACGAGACCCTGCGGGCCGCCGGTTGGGCCTTTTCGATCTGGGGCGTGATCTATGCGGGCCTCATCGCCCACGCCGCCCTGCAGCTTTTCGGGCGTAACCGGGAGCCCCTCTTCCGGGCCCTGTCCCCATCGATCCTCGCCATAGCCGGCTGCGGCGCCTGGATCATCGCCAGCGCGCTGGACGCCCGCTGGGCCAGCATCGCCATCATCCTGATGTGCGCAGGCTCCGCCCTCTGGGCGCTGCTCCGCGTCCGGGGTCAGGCAAATAGCGGCATCGAACACGCCCTGGGCGTCTGGCCGATCGCCCTCCTGGCCGGCTGGCTCTTGCCCGCGTCAGCCCTGAACATCCTCACCGTCCTGACCGCCGAAGGCCTTATCGTCGAGGCCGCCCGCACGCCCATGGCGATCGGCGGCATCGCCGCGGTGACCGTCGCCGCGGTTCTGGTCCTGCGGTCCCGCGCCTCAGCCGTCTACGCCATCCCCGTCGCCTGGGGCCTGATCGGGGTCTTCGCCGCAGAACGTGCGGACCAGCCCGGCGCCGCCTGGGTCGCCATCGCGGGCGCCGTCCTGGTGGCGGGGTTCGGTCTTGGGATCGGCTGGCTCAAGGATTGGCGCGGTGTACACGCCTCGTCACATCTGAAGGTGAAGTCCTAGGGCAGCGCGCCGCCTAGCCGCCCTTCTTCGCGGCGATCGCCTTGCTTTCCTTCTTCAGCGGCTTGGACACCGGGCACACCTCCTGGACGTAGTCGTTCAGGGTGTTGACCAGGCTCTCGCGCACCAGGGCGTAGTGCACGAACTGGCCGCGCTTCTCGCTGGTCACCAGGCCCGCCGCCTCAAGGATCGACAGGTGCTGGCTGACCGCCGGCTTGCTGATCGCAAAGCGCGCCGCGATCTCCCCCGCCGTCAGGTCGGCATGGGCGAGGTAGGCGAGAATCTTTCGCCGGACGGTCGATGAGAGGGCTTCGAAGACGCGCTGCATGGGGCCTTAATTAAGCGATTGACTAACAGCTTTCAAGTTGGCAGAGAGTTATTTAAGGAAATAGCTAACTGCTAGGAGGCCGATATTTCCCTGATCCACAATTTCGTCCATGCCTGTACCGGGCGGGTTGTCACCGCCAAGAGCGCCATGGGCGGCCTCGTCGCAGGCGCCGCGGTCGGCGGCGCGATCACCGGATTGCCGGGGATCATCGCTGGGCCCCTTGTCATTGTAACCGTCGTGATCGGCTTCCTGGTCTGGATGGTGGGCCTCCTGGTCCTAGCTGCGCCGGCCTGGTGGCTGTTGCATCGGCTGAAGCTCCGCCGCTGGTCGGCGGCCATGGGCCTCGGGGCGGTGTTGGCGCCGCTGCCCGTCATGATCATGGCGATACCGGCCAAGCCCAGCGCGGCGCTTTTCGCCTGGTTTGGCGCCCTTTCCGTCCTCGGCGCGATCGTCGGGCTTACCGTCTGGCTCAATGCCTACCGCAAGCCCGCTGAAGGGGCGGTGTGCTGATGCGGCCGCCTCTCATCCGGTCCGCCCTTCGCGGAGACCGTCTCAGCACCGCCACGGGCCGCGCCGTCCTTGGCGCCCTCGCGGGGGCGGCGGCCGGTTCGGCGGCGAACATGGCCGGCATTCTTGTGATGGAACTTGGCAGCGGTGAGGCGCCCGCCCTGGGGGCCGGGATCTACTTCGCGGCCTTCAGCAGCATCATCGCCCTCATACCCTGGGCGGCGGGCATCGGAATCCTTGGGGCGCCGTTGTGGTGGTTGCTGGACAAGCTGGCCTTGCGCGGCTGGCTGACGATGGCGCTGGCGGGAGCGGCCGTTCCGGCCGGGTTCATGTCTCTCATCCTGTTCAACGCCGGGCCGGCGCGGCTCGTCGAGTGGATCGCGATCTACGCGGTCTCGGGGGTCTGCGCCGGCCTCGCGATCTGGCGCGTCGCCTACAGCAAGGCGAACCCCGCGGCGGAGGTTTTCTCCTGATGACCCATTCCCACGACGACCCCTACGCCGTCCATTCCCTGGTCGAGACCCCCGGCGCCTCCCCTGTCGTGGGGCGCGTCCGCTGGGACCCGGCCCATTCCCTGTGGAACGGCGGCATGATGGCCGTGACCCTGATCCTTGGCCCCATGACCTTCACCTGGCAGGCCTTCGCCGTCTTCATCGTCCTCACCGGCGGCTTCCTGCTGCTCGGCCACTCCGTCGGCTTCCACCGACGCCTGATCCACGGCAGCTTCAAATCGCCCCTGTGGCTCGACCATTTTCTGATGTGGTGCGGAACGATGGTTGGGATGAGCGGCCCCTTCTGGATGATCAAGGCCCACGACCTTCGCGACTGGGCCCAGCGCCAGGACGACTGCCATCTCTACCTCGCCCACAAAATGCCCATGCTCATCGACGGCGTCTGGCAACTGCACTTTCGCCTGGAGCTCGAGCGCCCGCCGGCCTTCGACCTGGGGAAAATCGGCCGCGACCGCTTCTACCGCTTCCTCGAAAAGACCTGGATGCTGCAGCAGCTCCCCCTCGCCGCCGGTCTCTATCTCCTCGGCGGTCTTCCCTTCGTGGTCTGGGGCGTCTGCGCGCGGGTGTTCATCAGCGTCTTTGGCCACTGGTTCGTCGGCCACCTCGCCCATAATCGAGGCCCCCAGACCTATCTCGTCTCGGGCGCCGGGGTTCAGGCCCACGACGTCCCCTGGGCAGCCATCCCGACCATGGGCGAGGCCTGGCACAATAACCATCACGCCTATCCGGGATCGGCGAAGATCGGCCTCCTCCCCGGCCAGGCCGACTGGGGCTTTCGCTTCATTCAGCTGCTCGAACGCCTGGGTCTGGCCTGGAACATCCGCACCCCCGACACGCTGCCGGAGCGACACGCGGTTGTCCCCGCGCCGAAATCGACAAGGGAGCCCTGCCGCCTGTGCCGCCGCCTGAGAGGAAAGGGTCTGGCCCGCGCCTGACCACATCCCTCTCCCCCTCGCGTCAGCAGAGGGGGAGAGGCTAGGAGAGGGGGAGTGTCCGTCGTGAACACCGCTGCCGGTGATTGCCCGGACTGCCCGTCGGATTTCTTGCCGCGCGGACGCGCGGCGCCCCCTCTCCTAGCCTCTCCCCCGCGATGCGGGGGCGAGGAAGAGGGGTCAGGGCTTTCTGGAGGCCTTCTCCGCGATGCCGCTTGTCCCTTCGCGGGCCTCGAGCTTGGCCGCCACCTCGTCGAGGCTGACGCCCTTGGCGGCCAGGAGGACCAGCCAGTGGTAGATCAGGTCGGCGCTCTCGGCCGCCAGGTGGTCAGGGCCCTCCGCCTCCACCGTCTCGCGCGCCTCTTCCAGCACTTTCCTGCCGATCAGCCCCTCGTCGGCCAGGAGCTTCGCCGTCCAAGACGCGGACGGGTCACCCCCCTTGCGGGAAGCGATCGTCGCCGTCAGGCGCTCCAGCACATTGGAAAACCGGCTCATCGGCGGACCTTAGCTCACAGGCGCACCGGCAGGCCAGCGGCGGCCATGGCCCGCTTGGCCTGCCCGATGCTGATCTCGCCGAAGTGGAAGATTGACGCCGCCAGCACCGCGTCGGCCCCGCCGTCGCGCACGCCCTGAACGAGGTGGTCCGTCGACCCCGCCCCGCCGGAGGCGATCACCGGCACGCCGACCGCCGACGTAATCGCCTTCAGGAGCCCGATGTCATAACCGGTCTTGGCCCCGTCGCGGTCCATCGAGGTCAGCAGGATCTCCCCCGCCCCCTTGGCGACCGCCAGTTCCGCGAACTTCACCGCATCGATGCCGGTGTCGTTGCGCCCGCCATAGGTAAAGATGTTCCAGCCCGAACCGTCGGCCCGGGCCTTGGCGTCGATCGCCGCCACCGTCGCCTGGGCCCCGAAGGCGTCGGAGATGGCGGTCAGCACATCGGGGTTTTCCACCGCCGCCGTATTGATCGAGACCTTGTCCGCCCCGGCGCGCAAGAGGCGCCGCGCGTCCTCCACCGAGCGCACCCCGCCGCCCACCCCCACCGGCATGAAACAGACCTCGGCGGTGCGGGCGATCACATCCAGGATCGCACCGCGCCCTTCGTGGCTGGCGGTGATGTCGAGGAACATCAGTTCGTCGGCCCCCGCCGCATCATAGGCCGCCGCCTGCTCCACCGGATCGCCGGCGTCCCGCAGGGAAACGAACTGCACGCCCTTGACCACGCGCCCGTCCTTGACGTCCAGGCAGGGAATGACGCGGACCTTAAGCACGGGCCGCGACCAGGGCTTCGGCGGGCTTCACCGTCCCGGCGTAAAGCGACCGCCCCAGGATCGCGCCCGAGACGGGCGTCCCCGCCCGCGCCTTCAGATCGACGATGTCCTGCACCGAGGCGACGCCGCCCGAGGCGATCACCGGGATCGACACCGCGTCCGCCATGGCCCCGGTCGCCTCGACATTGACCCCGGTCAGGGCCCCGTCGCGCGCGATGTCGGTGAAGATGATGGCGGAGACGCCCGCGTCCTCGAACCGTTTGGCGAGGTCAATGGCCGAGAGGGTCGAGGTCTCCACCCAGCCCTCCACGGCCACCATGCCGTTGCGGGCGTCGATGCCGACGGCGACCTGGCCCGGAAACCGCCGCGCCGCATCCTTGACCAGGGCCGGATCGCGCACGGCGATGGTGCCGAGGATCACCCGGGCAATCCCGGCCTCCAGCCAGCCTTCGATATTTTCCAGGCTGCGGATGCCGCCGCCCAGCTGCACCGGAAACTTCACGGCGTTGAGGATTTCCCGCACCGCCGGCGCATTGGCGGTCGCTCCCTGGATCGCCCCGTTCAGGTCGACAACGTGCAGCCACTCAAAGCCGTCCTGCTCGAAGCGGGCGGCCTGGGCGCCAGGGTTGGTGTTGAACACCGTCGCCTTTTCCATGTCGCCGTGCAGTAGGCGGACGCAAGCGCCGTCCTTCAGGTCGATGGCGGGATAGAGGATCACGGCCGCCACTCCAGGAAATTGCCGAGCAGTTTGAGCCCCGCCGCCTGGCTCTTCTCCGGGTGGAACTGCACCCCGGCGACATTGTCCTTGGCCACCGCCGCGGTGAAGACGCCGCCGTGGTCGGCCCGCGCGACAGCTGTCGCGGAGTCCTTAGGGAAAAAGGCGAAGGAGTGGGTGAAGTACATGTGGTCGCCGTCCGCGATCCCTTCGAACACCGGGTGAGCGGCGACGTCGGTCAAGGCATTCCAGCCCATGTGCGGCACCTTGAATTCGCGGCCCGAGGGCTCGATCCGCCGGACCTCGCCGCCGATCCAGGAAAGCCCCGGCGTCTCGCCGTGCTCCAGTCCGCGCTCGGCCAGGAGCTGCATCCCGACGCAAACCCCCAGGAACGGCACGCCCCGCTTATGGACCGCCTCGTCCATCGCCTCGATCAGCCCCGGCCGGCTTTGGAGCTGCTCCATGCAGTGCCCAAAGGCGCCCACCCCCGGCAGGACGATGTGATCGGCCACGGCGATCTCTTCCGGCTTGTCGGTGACCAGCACCCGCGCCCGATCCCCCGCCCGCCGGGCCGCCTCGGCCAGCGCCTTGGCGGCCGAGGCGAGATTGCCTGACCCATAGTCGATGAGGGCTGCGGTGAGCATTGCGGGCGGGTTCTAGCGGAAATGGGGGAGGAATAAAGAGCGGCATCCTTTTCCCTCACCTTCCGCGAGGAAGGGGAGGGTGGCGACCCCGGGCTTGACCCGGGGGAGACGGGTGGGGAAGGCCCTTGGGTCAGAGCGCTCGGAACGATGGGGCTCTCCCACCCGCTTCGCCTATCGGCGAAGCCCCCTCCCCGCGCTTACAGCGCGCGGTGAGGGAAAAGACTACAGAACGCCCTTCGTCGACGGCGCCAGGCCGCCGGTCTTTGGATCGATCTCCACCGCGGTGCGCAGCGCCCTCGCCAAAGCCTTGAACCCGCTCTCGGCAATGTGGTGCGAATTGTCGCCGTACAACGTCTCCAGGTGCACGCAGGCGCCGGAATTCATCGCAAAGGCGTGGTGGAATTCCTTGAACAGTTCGGTGTCCATGTCCCCGACCTTGGGCCGCGAGAAGGCGACCTTCCAGATCAGGTAAGGGCGGTTGGAAAGGTCCAGCGAACACCGCGTCAGGGTCTCATCCATCGGCACATAGGCATGGCCGAACCGGCGGATGCCCTTGAAGCCGTCCAGCGCCTTCATCACGGCCGCTCCGATGACGATGCCGGTGTCTTCCACCGTGTGGTGCATGTCGATGTGCAGGTCGCCCTTGGTCTCGACCGTGAGGTCGATGCCGCCGTGGCGCGCGAAGCTCTCCAGCATGTGGTCGAAGAACCCCACGCCGGTCTCGATCTTCGACTTGCCCGTGCCGTCGAGATTGAGGGTGACGCGGATCTGCGTCTCCTTGGTCTCGCGAACGACTTCCGCGATGCGGTCTGCCATCAGATCAGTCCCGATTGCGCGGCCAGGTCCTTTAGCGAGACCAGCGGCCGCGGCCCATAGTGCGAGATCACCTCGGCGGCGGCTAGCGACCCCAGTTGTCCACAGACGTTAAGGGATCGTCCTTGAGCCAGGCCGAGCAAGAACCCGGCGGCGTATTGATCGCCCGCGCCGGTTGTGTCCACAACTTTATCCACAGGCGCCGCCGCGATCTCATGGGTCTCTTTCCCTGAGACGATCACCGATCCCTTTTCGGAGCGGGTGATGCAGGCGATCTTGACCATCGAGCGGGCTGCGGCCACGGCCTCATCGAAATTGTCGGTCTTGAAGAGGGTTGTGATCTCCACCTCATTGGCGAACAGGATGTCGGTCTGGGTTTCCAGGAAGGGGGTCAGGGCCGAGCGGTGCATGTCGATGATGAAGGCGTCGGACAGGGTCAGCGCCATCATCCGGCCGGACGCCCGGGCCAGGCCCGCGGCTTTCGCGAAGGCCGCGTCGGCGCCGAACAGATAGCCTTCCAGATAGACGATCTTGGCCGCCTCGATGACCTCTGCCTTCACATCGTCCGGCTGCAGCAGGGCCGCGGCGCCCAGGAAGGTCGCCATGCTCCTCTGGCCGTCGGGGGTGACATTGATCAGGCAGCGGCCGGTGGCCGTCCCGTCAGTGAGGGGCCCGCCTGAGGAAAAACTCGCCCCGAGCCGTTCCATGTCGTCGACGAAAACCTTGCCCAGGCGATCGTCCGCGAGCTTGCCGATGAAGGCCCCGCGACCGCCGAAGCTGCCGACGCCCGCAATGGTGTTGGCCGCCGACCCGCCGGAGGTCTCGATCGACCCCGCCATCTTGCCCGTCAGGTCGCTCGCCCGGTCCTGGTCGATGAGGATCATCCCCCCCCGCGCCAGATTTTCGGACACAATAAAATCCTCGCCCGCCGGCGCGATCACATCGACAATGGCGTGGCCGATGGCGGCGACATCGTAAAGTTCGGTCATGAGGCGTGACTACAGGCGCAGGGCGCAGGAGGCAACGGGCGCGGGGACATGTACCTCCGGTACGTGTCCCCTCACACCTGCGGGCCGAGTCATAGCCCAACGCCTCGGCCAAGACCGTCTGGGGACACGTACCCTAGGTACATGTCCCCTTCAGCCACACGGCCTTGTCCTTCAAGGTCGAGGCGATGAACGCCTCGTGCGCGGCGCGTTCTTCCCCGGTGGAACGCGGGGCAAGCGGCCTTGGCCGCGCCCCATAGGCCACCGCGGCCGCCGCCAGGGCGACCGCCCGCTTGGCTTCGCTGGAACCGAGGTCAAGGCCTCGCTCGCGGCCGCCGCACAGTTCCAGATAGACCTGGGCCAACAGCTTGCAGTCGACCAGGGCCCCGTGCTTTTCGCGCTCGGCCAGGGAAATCTTGAACCGCTTACAGAGCGCGTCGAGGGAATTGTACATCCCCGGAAACTTGGTCCTGGCCATTACCAGGGTGCAGGTCCAGCGCGCCTCGCCGGTGATCGTCTTGCCCGCCAGCCCAAGCTCATGGTCGACAAAGCCCCGGTCGAAGCCAGCGTTGTGGGCGATCAGCGGCGCATCGCCGACGAACTCCAGAAAAGCATCCGCCACGTCCGGGTGATCGAACCGGGGCTTGCCCGCCAGGCTTGCCAGGGAAATCCCGTGCACCCGCTCGGCGTCGGGGTCGATCTCGCGATCGGGATGAATCAGGCGGTGGAAATGCTTGCCGGTCGGGACAAAGTCCTCGAGTTCGATACAGGCGATTTCAATGACCCGGTGCCCCTGACGCGGGTCAATGCCGGTCGTCTCTACGTCGAGGATGATCTCGCGGGCCATGGTCTAAGGTGTGCCGCCGTTCGACGCCGCCTTCAAGCCTAAGCGACCGATACAGATGGTCGCGCCTGTGGAAAGCGCTGCTGTCCGACGTCTATCGGCTCCTTCTCCCCTCGGGAGAAGGTGGCCTCCGAAAGGAGGTCGGATGAGGGGCGGTTCCGGTGATTGAAGGAGAGCGGCGGCGCTTTGATTTCCCGTCGCCTGGGCTTCCCCTCATCCGTCGGCTGCGCCGACACCTTCTCCCGAGGGGAGAAGGGACGGCTAACCCTCTAGCCTTCATCCTGCCTGAGGCTCCTTATAACCTCGCGCACCTGGGCGCGGGCGGCGTCCATGCCCTGGCTGGTGTCGATGACGAAGTCGGCGCGCTTCTTCTTTTCCTCGTCGGGCAGCTGGCGGGCCAGGATGGCGGAGAACTTCATCTCGCTCATCCCCTCGCGGCTCATCACCCGCTGGCGCTGGATTTCCGGCGTGGCGGTTGCCACCACCACCACATCGACCTTGCTCTCGCCGGCGGTCTCGTAGAGCAGCGGAATATCGAGGACGACGATGTCCGCGGCGTTTTCCGCCGCCTTCATGAAGAAGGCGGCCCGCGCTTCGGTCAGCAGAGGATGGACGATCGCCTCCAGCCGTTTGAGCGCGTCCGGATCGCCCATCACCCGTTTGGAGAGGGCCTTCCTGTCCACCTTGCCATCGATGACCACGCCCGGAAACCGCTCGCCGACCTTCCACACCGCCGAACCGCCCTTGTCATAGAGCTTATGAACCTCGGCGTCGGCGTCATAGACCGGCACGCCTTCCGCCGCGAACATCGCCGCTGTCGTGGACTTGCCCATGCCGATGGATCCGGTGAGGCCGATGATCTTCATGCTTCGCCGAGCCGTTCCAGGCAGAGGCCGCGCACATCGACATCGTCCGGCGGCGCCTGTCCAAACAGGGCCTCGAAACTTGGTCGCGCCTGACCGATCAGCATGGCCAGGCCGTCGACCGTCACCATGCCGCGCGCCCTGGCGCTTTTGAGGAACGGCGTTTCCAGCGGCTTGTAGACCATGTCCATCACCACGGCCGTGTCCGGTGCGTCGCCAAGTTCAAATCCTCCCGCGCTTCCATTGAGACCAGCCGAGGTGGCGTTGACCACCAGGGCCGCGTCCGCGAGCGCTACGGCTAAGCTAGCCGTCGATAGCTTAACAGGACGTACAGCCTTGTGTCGCAGTTCCTGCACAAGGGCTTCAGCGCGTTCGGCGGTGCGATTGACGACGCAGATCTCCGCGCCGGCCGCCATCAAAGCGGCCACCGCTCCCTTGGCCGCGCCGCCGGCCCCCAGCACCACGACCTTGGCCTTGTCGAGGATCAGTTCCGGCGCCTGTTCCGATAAGGCCGCCAAAAGCCCATAGCCGTCGGTATTGTGGGCGTAGGTCCCACCCTCCTCGAAGATCAGCAGGTTCGCCGCCCCGGCCAACTGGGCGTCCGGCGAGGCCTCGTCCGCCGCCGCCAGGGCCTCACCCTTGAACGGCAGGGTGACGTTCACGCCCCTCATTCCGCTGGCTCGCGCTTCCTCCAGAAAAGCCGCAAAGCCGTCTGGGGCCAGGTCATAGAGGCCGTATTCCCCAGCGATCCCCGCGGCCTTGAGCCAGGCCCCGTGGATCAGCGGACTCAAGGAATGCTTGGCGGGCGAGCCCACCACCCCGGCGCGGATCATGCGGCGATCTCCCCTTCACGCCTGAGCGCTTCGAGAAGGCCCATGAGCGGCATGCCGAGGATGGCGAAATACTCACCCTCTATAGATGAGAAGAGCTGCGATCCCTCGCCCTCCAGCTCGTAACAGCCCACCGAGGCCAAGGCCCCGCCGGTGCGTTCCAGATAGGCCTCCAGGAAAGCGTCTGAAAAATCCCGCATGGTCAGGGTCGAGGTCACCAGCGTCTTCCAGACCACCTCGCCGTCGCGGGCCAGCGCCACGCCGGCGTGCAGCTGGTGGGTATGGCCGCGCAGCAGGGTCAGGCGCTCGCGCGCCGCCGCCACCGATGCGACCTTGTCATAAAGCGCGCCATCGAACTCCAGGGCCTGGTCCGATCCGATGACCACCCCGTCGGCCTTCACCGCCAGGGCCTTGTGTTCGGCCAGCGCCAGGGCGATCTCCGGAACCGAAAAACCCTCCATCGCCTGCTTGATCGCATCCTCATCGACGCCCGGGCTCGCGGTTTCGATCGTCAGCCCCGCGGCGCGCAGCACGCTCGCCCGGATCGCACTCTGCGAGGCCAGGGTGATCAAGACAGGATCTCGATCTGGCCGCGCCCCTCGGTCATCAGATTGATGATCGCCGCCGCCGTCTCTTCGACCGAGCGCCTAGTCACGTCGATCACCGGCCAGCCGTGCTTTTCATAAAGACGCAGGGCCTTGGTCGTCTCCTCGCGCACCGCATCGACGTCGATGTAGGAGCTCTCCCGCTCCTCTTTCAAAGACAGCAGCCGGTTGCGCCTGATCTGGATCAGCCGGTCGGGCGAGGCCGTCAGCGCCACCACCTGCGCCCGCTTTAAATTCATCAGCCGGTCGGGCAGGGGCGCCCCCGGCACGATCGGCACATTGGCCGCCTTGATGCCGCGGTGCGCCAGATAGATGCAGGTCGGGGTCTTCGAGGTCCGGCTGATCCCGACCAGCACCACATCGGCTGAATCCAGGTCCTTGGCCGCCTGGCCGTCGTCATGGCCGATGGCGTAGTTCAGGGCGTCCATGCGGTTGAAATAGTCGTTGTCGAGCGCGTGCTGCGCCCCGACCTTGGAGGAGACGCTCGCCCCCAGATACCGCCCCATGGCCGCCACCAGCGGGTCCAGCGCCGCCAGGCACGGCATGTCCAGGGCCCGGCAGCCGTCCTCCAGGGTTTGCCGCAGGTCAGGATCGACAATGGTGTGGACGACGATCCCCGGCGCGTTCTCGATCTCCTCCAGCACCCGCGAAAGCTGCCGCTCGGCCCGCACCAGGGGGTAGATGTGCTCGATCGGCAGCACGTCCTCGAACCTGGCGCACACCGCCCGCGCCATGGCGTTGAGGGTCTCGCCCGTGGAGTCGGAGACCAGGTGGACATGGAAATAGATGGCGAGGGAGCGGCCGGTCATGCCCCTATTTCCGGCTTTACCGCCAAGTTGTCCACGGATGCCTTGGGATAAGCCGTTAACGTTCCCTTAACCAATCGGGAACAACTGGCCGGTTATACAGTTTGTCCTCCGGCGAGGGGCGCCCGCCTGTATGAACAGGGCCATAGTCACGCCCTTTTGCGCCTGGTTGTTCGACCTGGCACAACCGGTCTGCGCAAAGACTCCCAAATTCTGAATCCACCCATCCGCCGACAGGCCTGTCGTGGCGATAACCCTGCTTCATCCGGCCCTTGCAAGCTTATCCCCGTTCTTCACGGCCTTTGAATTGCCTGTCGATGACTGCCGGACACCGGGTGGATTTGCCGGTTCATCCCCGCGGCGCCCCTGTCCAACCTCTTCCTCCGACCCCTTTTTAATCTTTCATTAAGTAAGGAAGAGGGCGGGCCTTTCCCCGGCCATCTTGTCCACCCCCCCTTGAGACGAGGCCTCCGGACGGGTTTAAGGGCCCCCATGAAGCCCGCCCTGATCAGAGCCCTCGAAGGCGAGACCCTTGCCCGCCCCCCGATCTGGTTCATGCGCCAGGCGGGACGGACCCTGCCGGAATACCGGACCCTGCGCGAGACGGCCCCCGACTTCATGGCTTTCTGCCACGATCCGGAAAAGGCCGCCGAGGCGACGCTGCAGCCCATGCGCCGTTTCCCCCTCTCCGCCGCCATCGTCTTCGCCGACATCCTGCTGCTTCCCAAGGCGCTGGGCCAGGAGGTCTGGTTCGAGGCCGGCGAAGGCCCAAGGCTCGGCGCCCTCCCTTCGATCGAAGCTTTGCGCGGCGAGGTCGAAGCCTCCACCGCCCGCCTGGCCTCCATCGGCGAGACTCTCAAGCTGGTCCGCGCCCAGCTCGAACCCGACCGCGCCCTGATCGGTTTCGCGGGCGCCCCCTGGACCGTCGCCACCTATATGCTCGAAGGCCGGGGCTCGGAGCGGGATGCGGCCAGAACCTACGCCTACACCCATCCCGATGAGCTCGACGCCCTGATCGACGTCCTGGTCGACGGCACCATCCGCTACCTCGTCATGCAGGCCAACGCCGGGGCCCAGGCCCTGAAGATCTTCGAAAGCTGGGCCGAGAACCTCCCTGAGGATCTCTTCGAACGCATCGTGATCCAGCCGCACAGAAAGATCGTAGAAGGCCTTCGGAAAGCCGGCGTCACTGTCCCGGTGATCGGTTTTCCCAGGGGCGCGCCGGGCTTGGTCGAACTCTACGCCGATCGGGCCGGGACCAACGCCGTCGCCCTCGACGTCGGCGTCAGTGCTGAGGCCGGAAGGCGCATTCAGAAAACCAAGACCATCCAGGGCTCTCTCGACCCCCTGCTGCTGCGCGCCGGCGGCCCGGCCCTGGACGCCCGTGTCGACCAGCTGATCGAGCAATGGGGCGATGGCCCCTATGTCTTCAACCTCGGCCACGGCCTCCTGCCCGACACCCCCATCCCCCATATAGATCGGACCATCCGGCGTGTCGTTGGATCGTAAGCGCAAGGTCGCCGTCGTTCTCTTCAACCTCGGCGGGCCCGACAAGCCCTCGGCCGTGCGCCCCTTCCTCAACAACCTGTTCAAGGACCCGGCGATCATCAGCCTCCCGGCGCCCTTCCGCCAGATCCTCGCCGCCTTCATCGCCGCCAGCCGCGCCCCCAGCGCCCGGGCCAACTATGCGATCATGGGCGGAGGTTCGCCCCTGCTGCCCGAGACCCTGAAACAGGCCGCCGCCCTGACCTACCGGCTGGAGGCCTGCCTGCCCAACGATGAGATCGGTGTCTTCATCGCGATGCGCTACTGGAAGCCGCTGATCAGCCAGACGGCCAAAGAGGTCGCCGCCTTCGCCCCCGACGAGATCGTCCTCCTGCCCCTCTATCCGCAGTTCTCCACCACTACGACAGGCTCCTCGCTCGCCGCCTGGAAGAAGGCCTACAAGGGAAGCGGCCAGTCCCGCGCGGTCTGCTGCTATCCAGCCCTGCCGGGGCTTACCAAAGCCCACGCCAAGAACCTGAAAGCTGGCCTCGCCGCCGCGGGCGATAACCCCGTCCGCGTCCTCTTCTCCGCCCACGGCCTGCCTGAAAAGGTCATCGCCGCCGGCGATCCCTACCAGAAACAGATCGAAGCCACCGCCGCCGCCATCGCCGCCCATCTGCCCAAGGGGACCGACTGGCAGGTCTGCTACCAGAGCCGCGTCGGGCCGCTGGCCTGGATCGGCCCCTCCACCGCCGAGGCCATCGAGGCCGCCTGCGGCGAGGGCCTGGGCGTGGTCATCGCACCCGTTGCCTTTGTCTCCGAACACATCGAGACCCTGGTCGAGCTCGACCACGAATATAGGGAGCTGGCCGACAGCCTTTCCTGCGAGACCTACATCCGCGTCCCGGCGCTCGGCTGCGAGCCCCTGTTCATTGACGCCCTGGCGACGCTGGCGACAGAGGCCCTTGCCCGCCCCGGCGGATCGATGCCCGGCAAGGGCTGGACGGCGCAGGCCTGCGGTCCGATATGTCCCTGTATCCAAGGGGGCAAACCATGAGCGAATTCATCGGCGCCCACTACAACCTCTGGCGCGGCCTGCACATCGTCGCGGTGATCGCCTGGATGGCGGGGATCATGTACCTGCCCAGGCTCTACGCCTACCATGTCAAGGCCGGCCCGGGCTCGGAGCTCGCCAAGACCTTCGAGGTCATGGAGCGAAAACTCCTCAAGATCATCATGGGCCCGGCCATGGGCCTGACCTTCCTCTTCGGCGCCCTTCTCATCTGGGCCAACGCCGAGAACGGCGGCTCCTTCGCCTACCTCCACACCCCCTGGATGCTGACCAAGATCGCCGGCATCCTCTTCATGACCGCTTGGCACATCATGCTGGCCCGCGCCCACGGCAAGATCGCCGCGGGCGCCCACAAACGCTCGGAGAAGTTCTGGCGCGCGACGAACGAGATCCCGTTCCTGGTCGCCATCGTCATGGTCATCGCGGTGACGACGCAGTTCGGCTCGTGATTTCCCGCGCTGAAGGATCCTAACGCCGGTAGCCGCGCGCCCGGATTTCGAGTTCCCCGATCCGCCGGAGCAGATAGGCGTTCTCCTCGGCCGTGGGCCGCAGGCGCCCATAGGCCGCTTCCAGCCGGACAAGGTCGCCGTATTGCACGCGGATCTCGGTGGCCTCTGCCCGTGTCAACTGACCGTTCCGCTCATTGGCGCGCACCATGGCTTCCAGCTCCACGAGCCGCGTGCGCGGGTCGAGGCCCGGCGTCGGGCCGCCTCTGGGGTCATAACCAAGGCGGTCTTCCAACCCGGCCAGCCTTGCGTCGAGATCGGCCTGCTCCCGGGCGTCGATTCCGCCCCGGGCGTAACCCGCCTCAAGGCTTACCAGACCCGCGTAGTCGGACCGCAGCCGGGTGGCCTCGGCGCGGGTAATCTCCCGGGCGGCCAGGGCCTCGGCGACGCGGGCTTCAAAGTCCGCCGCCCCCTCGGCGATCGAGCGATCGTCGCGGTACTGGTCCTGGTAGCCGCCCGGTCCGCGATCGGCATAGCTTCGCGTCAGGGCGTTGTAGCGGGCGTTCAGGTCAGCGCGTTCCTGGGTCGAGAAGCGGCCGTCGGCGGCATAGCTGGTTTCCAGCGCCACCAGGCCATCATAGTCGCGCTTAAGCTGGGTCCCCTCATAGGAGGTCAGGGCGCGGCTGCGCACGTCGGCGTCGACGCGGGCGTAGAATTGCGCGCGGGCGGCGTTCAGCGGCCGGGCGCCCCTGGACCACTGGGCGTCCACCGAATTGACCTGGCCAAGCAGGGCGCCAAGGATTTGCCCAAACTGCTCCTGGGCGGAGTTCTGGGCCGAAGCGGTCCCCGCGGCCGACAGGGCCAGCGCCGAGACGGCGACAGCCAGCATGGGTCGAAAATGGGTCATTGCGATCGCCTTGTACAAGAGTCCCTCGGACCCCTAACGGCCTGGCGTGGCAATGGGTTGCCGCCGCTCGCGAAACGGTGCGCCCTCGCCGCTCTTGCCGGGCGCCGCAATTGAGCGTCTACTAACGCAACTAAGGCCGCAAAGAGCCTCCGCGGAGACGATCCATGAAGCTGACCACCGTCATGACCGGGGCGCTCCTCGCCGCCCTGGCCGCCAGCCCCGCCCTCGCCCAAACCTACAAGGCCCCGCGCAATTCCGACGGCCGGCCAGACCTTTCCGGCGCCTGGACCAACGCCACCATCACCCCACTGGAGCGCCCCACCCAGTATGGCGAGCGCCTGGTGCTCACGCGGGAAGAGACGGCGACCCTGGAGGGCGCCCGCGCCGATCAGGTGGCGCACGGCAACCGCAACACCGATCCCAACAGCGTCTATGACCCCAAGGCCGCCTGCGACGTGCGCGGCTTTTCGGAGGCCGGCTGCGGCTACAACGCGGGCTGGACCGACCCCGGCACCCTGGTGATGCGCGTCGGCGGTCAGCCGAGGACCTCCTTCATCACCTCGCCCGCCAATGGCCGCGTCCCGCCCAGAATCCCCGGCGCTCCCGCCCCGCGCCTCCAGGCGACCGGCGATGAAAGCGGCGGCGGCCGCGAACGGGCTGGCGCCAACGACAATCCCGAAGGCCGCTCGGCGCCGGAACGGTGCCTCTTTTCCTTCGGCAACATTTCCGGGCCCGTGATGACGCCGAGCCTCTACAACAACAACTATCAGATCGTTCAGTCGCGGGACTCGGTCGCCATCGTCACCGAGATGGTCCACGACGTCCGCGTCGTGCGCCTGAACGGGGCCCCCCGAACCGACGGCGTTAGGCAATATTTCGGCGACAGCGTCGGCCGCTATGAGGGCGAGACCCTGGTGGTGGAAACCACCGGCTTCCACCCCTCGCAGAACTTCCGCGGCTCCTCGCCCAATCTGAAGGTCATCGAGCGCTTCACCCGCACCGGGCCCGACGCGCTTCTCTATCAGTTCACCGTCGACGATCCCGCCGTCTGGGCGACCAGGTGGGGCGGCGAATATGAGTTCAAGCGCGGCGAGGGCGTCTACGAATACGCCTGCCACGAGGGCAACTACGGCCTGATGAACATCCTTTCCGGGGCCCGCGACGAAGAACAGCGCGCCCGGGCGGCCAAGTGAGAAACCCCATGCTCAAGTCCAGCCTCCTGGCCGCCGCCGCCCTGGCCCTGACCGCCGGCGCCGCCTTCGCGCAACCCATGACCAAATCGGGCAAGCCCGACCTCACCGGCATCTGGTCCAACGCCAGTCTCACCCCGCTGCAGCGGTCCCGAATGGCCAGCGGCCTGGTGGTCGACGCCAAGGAGGCCGCCGCCATCGTCGCGGCCACCGGCACTGGCGGCGCCAACGACAAGACCTGGGCCCGCGAGGACTATTCCGACCCCAACGCCCCGGCCCCGGAAAAGGGCGGCAGCGACTTTGGCGTCAAGGCCTATGACAGCGCCTGGGTCGCCCCCGGCGAAATGCTCGGCAAGGTCCGAGGGGCATACCGCAGCTCCGCCATCGTCGAGCCGGCCACCGGCGTCCTGCCCTACAAGAACGGCGCAGCCGCCGCCCAGCGCTCCCAGGTCCGGGCGGTGCGCTACGCCACCGGCAACGATCCCTATGAGGGGCCCGAAGCCACCTCCCTTTCCGAGCGCTGCCTGATTGGCTTTGGCAACACCGGCGGGCCGGGCATGCTCTCGACCCTCTACAACAACACCTATCAGTTCGTGCTGACCGAGGATCACCTGGCCATCGTCGTCGAGATGGCTCACGACACCCGCGTCATCCCCATCTTCAAGACCGCCGCCGCCGCGAGAGCCGGCCATCGCCCGGACGCCATCAAACCCTGGCTTGGCGACAGCGTCGCCTGGTGGGAGGGCGAAACGCTGGTGGTCGAGACCATCAACGTCCACCCAGAGCAGGCGGAAAACGGCTCCTTCTACCTGTCGTCCAAGGCGAAGGTCACCGAGCGCCTGACGCGGATCTCCGACAAGGAGATCGACTACGCCTTCACCGTCGAGGACCCCGACACCTACACCCAGCCCTGGAAGGCGGAGCTTTCCTTCCATCCACAGAGCTCGCTCTACGAATATGCCTGCCACGAAGGGAATTACGGCCTGGAGGGCATCCTCGCCGGGGCCAGGCGCGCGGAGTCGGAACGGCGGGCGGGGCGCTGACCTAAATCCTCCCCCATAGGGGGAGG
>DGYN01000056.1:18398-18666 GCA_002398405.1 Caulobacteraceae bacterium UBA5005 | reverse complement strand
TGGACCATCACGGCGCCACCAGAGGCGGCGGGAGCGACCGGCGCCGGCGCCGCCTTGGGCGCGGCGGCGGCCACCGGCGCCTTGGGCGCAACGGTCAGGGCGCCGACCGGGTCGGCGGCGGTTGCGGGGGTCGTCGTCGTGGGCCGCGCGCCGGGCTGCTCCGGCGGCGGGGCAAAGGACGGGGCGACGAGATTGTCCTCAGTCACCACCTGCATTCCGGGCGGCGGGGCGGTGACCGGTACAGCGGCCACCGGCGGCGGCGCCTTCA
>DGYN01000056.1:9114-18118 GCA_002398405.1 Caulobacteraceae bacterium UBA5005 | reverse complement strand
GGCCACCGGCGGCGGCGCCTTCATGGCGTCGATGGTGGTCCCGCCATCGGGGCCTTCGACCGTCCCGTCAGGCTGACGCATCAGGAAGACCACCAAGGCGATGACGATCAGGGCCAAGATGGCGGCGCTGATGATCAGGGCCATGGGAAAGGGCCGCTCGCCCCCGCGCGTGCGCCGCGCATCGAAGGCCAGGGGGGCTTCGGACTGGGGCGTGTAAGCGCCGCGGTTATGGTCGCTCATCGGCGGTAACTTCCTTAGGGGCGAATCACCCCCGCTAAAGGCAGTCTACCGGTCGCGGCCCCCCGCCTTAAAGCGCGCCTTTGACTGATCCACACCTTTGGAATCAGTCCGGAGGATGAGTGTCAACTCCAGGCCTCGATCTGGAACAGGCGGCGGTGCTCCTCGATGGCGTATCGGTCGGTCATGCCGGCGATGTAATCGCAGATCACCCGCGCCCTGCCCGCTTCGTCCAGACCGGCCTGGCGGGCGCCCCATTCCGGCGGCAGAACCGCCGGCTCCTTCATGAACAGGGCAAACATTTCGGCGAGCAGGCGGCGGGCCTGGCTGCGGGTGCGGTTGACGCGGTAGTGGCGGTACATCCGCTCGTGCAGGAAGTTGCGCAGCAGGGCGAGGTCCTCGGCCATATCCGGCGTGAAAGCGACCAGGGCCTTGCCAAGGCCGCGGACCGCCTCGGCGCTATCAACGCCCTGCGCCCGGCGGCGGGTCTCGGAGACGACGTCCTCGACCATCGCCCCGATCATCCGGCGGACGGCCTCCAGCCGCAGCATCCGGTCGTCGATCAGCGGCCAGTCGCGGCGGACGCCCTCTATGATCGGTCCGATCAGGGGGACGCCAGCGATGTCGGCGAGCGAGAAGAGGCCAGCCCCCAGCCCATCGTCCACGTCGTGGTTGTTGTAGGCGATGTCGTCTGCCAAGGCCGCGACCTGGGCCTCAGCGCCGGCCCAGCCGCCAAGCTCGAGGCTATAGGCGGCGTCGAAGGCGGCGACGGGCGCCCAGGCGGGGCGGCCGAGTTTATCGAGCACCGGCCCGTTGTGCTTGATGACCCCTTCCAGGGTCTCCCAGGTCAGGTTCAGGCCCGCGAAGGCCGGGTAGCGCAGTTCCAGTTCGGTCACGACGCGGAAGGTCTGGACGTTGTGATCAAAGCCGCCGAAGGGCTTCATGTGCTCGTCGAGTTCGTCCTCCCCGGCGTGGCCGAAGGGCGGATGTCCAAGGTCGTGGGCGAGAGCGACCGCTTCAGCCAGATCCGCGTCCAGGCCAAGCGCATAGGCGATCGAGCGGGCGATCTGCGCCACTTCCAGGCTGTGGGTCAGGCGGGTGCGGTAGTGATCGCCCTCGTGCGCCACGAAGACCTGGGTCTTTTCCTTGAGGCGCCGGAACGCCTGCGAATGGATGATCCGGTCGCGGTCGCGGGCAAACGGGGTGCGGGAGGCGCTATCGGCCTCGGAATGGCGTCTGCCACGCGAGGCGGAGGGGTCTGCGGCGTAGGGCGCTCTTGGCGGGGCAGTCATGCGGCCTCATATAGAGCAAATGACCAGCGCCCCCATAACCTTGAGCGACGCCGCCGCAAAGCGGCTTGCGGCCCTGTCCGCCGCGGAGGGCCATCCGGTCATGCTGCGGGTGGCGGTAGAGGGCGGCGGGTGTTCAGGGTTCCAGTACCGGATGGACCTGGTCGACGAGGCGCAGGCCGATGACACCCGCATCGAAAACGCCGGCCAGGCGGCGGTGGTGGACGAGATGTCCCTGGTCATGCTGAAGGGGTCGGAGATCGACTTCATCGACGAGCTGGCCGGAGCCGAGTTCAAGATACGCAACCCGAACGCGCGGACGAGTTGCGGTTGCGGCGTCAGCTTTTCCATCTAGTCTCCGCCCCATGCGGATCGCCACCTGGAACGTCAATTCGATCAATGCGCGGCTGGACAATGTCCTGGCCTGGGTCGGGGCTGAGCTGCCCGATGTGGTCGGGTTCCAGGAACTGAAGTGCATGGACGAGAAGTTTCCGGCAGAAGCCTTTGAAAGGCTTGGCTATAACGTCGCCGTTCATGGGCAGAAGACCTATAATGGGGTGGCCCTGCTGTCGAAGACGCCGATGGAGGATATCCGGCGGGGGCTGCCGGGATCGGATGTCGACGACCACGCCCGCTATATCGAGGCCGTCATCTCCGGGCCGACGCCGGTGCGGGTCGGGTGCATTTACCTGCCCAACGGCAATCCGATCGGCACGGAGAAGTTCGAGTACAAGCTCGACTGGTTCGCGCGGTTGCGGAAACACGCGGGCGAACTGCTGGCGCTCGAGGAGCGGCTCATTCTGATGGGCGACTATAACGTCATTCCAGAGCCTGAAGACGCGGACAAGCCGGAGACCTGGGTCAATGACGCCCTCTTCCAGCCGGAAAGCCGCGCCGCCTGGCGGGCGCTGAAGAACCTAGGCCTCGCAGACGCTTATATGCAGGCCGATGGGGCGCCTGGCGGCTACACCTTCTGGGATTATCAGGCCGGCGCCTGGCAGCGGAACCACGGCATCCGCATCGACCATGGCCTGTTGTCGCCCCAGGCGGCGGACCGGCTGAAGAGCGTCGTCATCCACCGCGACGTGCGCGATACCGAGAAGCCCTCGGACCACGTGCCAGTGGTGTTCGAACTTGACCTCTAGGCCGAACGGGCTTCCGTTCGCCACAAGATGACGGACGTCCTTCGCATCATCCTGCTCCTCGCGCTGGCCGGGGCCGCTGTGACTTTCGCGGCCGTTTTCCTCGGCTGGTGGAACGAGGAGGACCGGCGCCTGGCCCGCCTGCTGCGCCGGGTTCTGGGCGGCCCGCCCGACGCCTCGATCATCGCCCACGGGACCAATGCCGCCGCCGGTTTCCGCATGGAGACGGGGGAAGTGCTGGTCATGAAGAACGGCGGGGCGAGCGCCCTGCTCTATCCGATGGCGTCATTGTTGGGGGCGGAGTTGATCGTTGACGACGCCGTGGTGGCGCGGGTGCATCGCGGCGAGCAACGCCGGGCGCTGGACGTGGTCAATCCGGGGGCTGAGCGGGTTGTCTTGCGGCTGGTGTTCGACAATCCGCGGGATCCGGATTTTGAGCTGAACCTGCGGCCGGAGGCGATCCAGGAGGCGCGGAGCTGGATCGCGCGGGCGGATGCGATCATCCGGATGCCGGTTCCGGTGGTGCGGGCGCCGGTGGTGGAGGACGAGGAAGAGGAGGAAGAGGCGCCGTTTTAGGCTTCTTTTCCCTCCCCTTCCGCAGGATGGGGAGGGTGGCGAGCGTAGCGAGACGGGTGGGGAAGGCCCCTGTCTGAGCGTCGCGGATCGATGGGCCTCTCCCACCCGCTTCGCCTAGAGGCGAAGCGCCCTCCCCGCGCTTGCAGCGCGCGGTGAGGGAAAAGGGAAGTTAAATATCCGCGTACTGCTTCGTTTCCCCCGCGAACCCTGGATGCGTCACCGCCCCTTCGTGCGCGGGGCCGACCAGCTTGGCGAATTTCCAGAGCGCGCCGGAGCCGTATTCGGTTTTCTTGGGCTTCCAGGCCGCCCTGCGGCGTTCGAGTTCGGCGGGGTCGACTTCGAGGTCGATGGTTCCCTTTTCCGCGTCGACGCTGACGATGTCGCCGTCCTGGACGAGGGCGATCGGGCCGCCGTCCTGGGCTTCGGGGCCGACGTGGCCGATGCAGAGGCCTCGCGTGGCGCCGCTGAAGCGGCCGTCGGTGATCAGGCACAGTTTGTCGGTGCGGCCCTGGCCGTAGAGGGCTGCGGTGGTGGATAGCATCTCGCGCATGCCGGGACCGCCCTTGGGGCCCTCGTAGCGGATGATGAGAACGTCGTTGTCCTGATAGTCTTCCTTCTCGACGGCGGCGAAGCATGCCTCTTCAGAGTCGAAGACCCGGGCCGGGCCGCGGTGTTTGAGGTGCTGCAGACCGGCGACCTTGACGATGGCGCCGTCGGGGGCGAGCGAGCCCCAGAGGCCGACAACGCCGCCGGTGGGCGAGAGCGGGGCGGAGACGGGACGGATGACGTCCTGATCGGTCCGCCAGACGACGCTTTCGAGATTTTCGGCCAGGGTCTTGCCGGTGACGGTCATGACGTCGCCGTGCAGATAGCCGCCCTCCAGCAGGGTCTTCAGCAGCATGGGGACGCCGCCGGCCTCGCCCATGTCCTTGGCGACGTATTTTCCGCCAGGCTTGAGGTCGGCGATGTAGGGGGTTCGGGCGAAGATCTCGGCCACATCGCGCAGGGTGAACTCGATGCCGCACTCGTGGGCCATGGCCGGCAGGTGTAGGGCGCCGTTGGTCGATCCCCCCGTGGCCGCGACGACGACGGCGGCGTTCTCGAAGGCCTTGCGGGTGCAGATGTCGCGCGGGCGGATGTTCTGTTCGATCAGGCGCATCACCGCCTCGCCCGATGCGACGGCGTACTGATCGCGGTCGAGATAGGGCGCCGGCATGGCGCTGGAGAGCGGCAAAGCCAGGCCAATGGCCTCGGAGACGCAGGCCATGGTGTTGGCGGTGAACTGGCCGCCGCAGGCGCCGTCGCCCGGACAGGCGTGCTGTTCGACCTGGCACAGGCGCTCGGCGGTGATGGTCCCGGCGGAGTACTGACCGACGGCTTCGAAGACGTCCTGAACGGTGAGGTCCTTGCCGTCGAGGCGGCCGGGCAGGATCGAGCCGCCGTAGAGGAAGACGCTCGGAACATTGAGCCGCAGCATGGCCATCATCATGCCGGGCAGGCTCTTGTCGCAGCCGGCGACGCCGACCAAGGCGTCATAGGCGTGGCCGCGCATGGTCAGCTCGACGCTGTCGGCGATGACGTCGCGGCTGGCGAGTGAGGAGCGCATGCCCTCGTGGCCCATGGCGATGCCGTCGGTGACGGTGATCGTGCAGAACTCGCGCGGCGTCCCCCCGGCGTTCTTGACGCCTTTGGCGGCGGCGTTTGCCTGGCGCATCAGGGTGGTGTTGCAGGGCGCGGCCTCGTTCCAGCAGGAGGCGACGCCAACCAAGGGCTGGTTGATCTCCTTGGTGCCCAGGCCCATGGCGTAGAGGTAGGACCGGTGCGGCGCGCGGCTCGGCCCTTCGGTCACATGCCGGCTCGGGAGTTTAGCCTTGTCCCAGCTGCCGTCCGGTTTCTTGTGCATCACGCGCCTCCGATCAGAGGGGCGGTAGATAGACTCCTGATCAACGAAATCAAAGAGCGGGGATCAGTAGATTTCCTCGAACTTCCAGCCGGTGAGTGACAATAGGAAGAGGCCGGCCTCGTGCATTGGGCCTTCTTGCGGCGATTGCCAGTTGATGAGGCGGTAACGCTCAGGCCCCGCGGACTCGAAGATCCACCGAGCGCCGTCGGTTCCGCCTATGCCGCACCACACCGGCGGCAGTTCGAACAGGCGGGTGCGTTCGAGCATGGCCTTCAGGCCGGCTTGCTCGTCGCTGCTTAGGATACGCTCGACCGTCTTGCCGACTGCGCCAGGTTCATAGCCCCCTTTACCGGTCAGCTGCTTGGCGATCAGGCGCATCTCGCCCGCCGGCCCGGTTTCGAGGCGGACAAAGACCGGGGCGTGGAAGCTGCGCAGCCATGTGAAGCGAAGGGTCGACCCGCCGGGGGCGCCAGTTTGGGAGACCTGATACAGGGAGGGTTCACTGGCGGCTTTCCAGTGGGTGGTGAACCACTCAGCTTCGACATCGCCGATGACGCTGACGTTCCACGTAGAGCAGTCCGGCCAGCGTTGGCGGTACTCTTTGGGGAAATAGGTCTCGTCAGCGGGCTGCGCGGCCGATGCGCCGGCAAGCAGGCAGGGGATCAGAAGAACTGCGAGGCATAAGCTCTTCAGCATTGTAAGACCGCTAGCTCCCGAAGCGAGCGTGGCGCAATTGGCGGGGTTTCGCCAGGGGTAGGTTTTGGGAGAGCCGTAAACCCTCCCCTACCCCCTCCCTTAGGGAGGGGAACTGAGTCGGCGGGCCTGTTTCGCAATGGGGTTAGCCCCCCGCCGCGTGCTCCACCGCCAACACTACATCCAGCGCCGCCGCCGCTTCCTCGCCGGTGACCAGCGGGCGTGGGCTCTTGCCGTTCACCGCATCGAGGAACGCCATGACCGAGACGCCAAGCGGGTCCTTGCCGGCGGGGGTGTCGGCGAAGTCGGGGTTCAGCGCAAAGCCGGTGGTGTTCTTGAAGGTCCGGGCCAGGAAGTCGATCTCGACCTCGCCGGAGGGGTAGACGACCTTCATGGTGCGCTTGCGTTCGTCGGCGACGCGGCTGGCGTTGAAGCTGGCGGAAAAGCCGGTGGAGAAGGTGACTTCGGCGGTCATTTCGTCGTCGTTGCCTTCGGACTCGACCGTGGTCGGGATGCCGGCGGTGAGGGAGAGGGCCAGGTCGATGTCGTGGATCATCAGGTCCATGGTCACGGAAACATCGAGGTTGCGGGTCGAGGGAGTTCCGCGGCGCACCGCTTCGAGGCGGATGGGCTGCTCGGGGATGTCCATCAGGCCCATGGCCTGGAAGACAGCGCGCTCCTGATGGCCGACGGCGACGACGACCTTGCGCTGGTTCGCTTCGGCCAGGATCTTGTCGGCCATCTCCAGGTTCGTGGCGATCGGCTTTTCGATATAGACGTGGCAGCCGGCCTGGACGGCCATCAGGGCCTGGCGGCCGTGATAGGTGGCCGGCGAGGTGATGAAGACGATGTCGCTGGAGGCCATGGCGCCGGTGAGGTGCTGAAGCGCGGCGGCGCCCAGGGGGTGGGCGACGGTCTTGGCGGCTTCCAGATCGGTGTCGTAGACGGCGCGAAGCTCTACGCCATCAAGGGTTGCGAGCTTTTTGGCGTGGATCGCCCCAAACACCCCTGCCCCGATAACCCCGGCCGCTAGCTTGTCCATGGGCGAATCCCGATCCTTTCCAGATGGCGCGCGATGCGCTTTTGCGGCAAGACGCTGTCGCCGAGCAAGTGAAGAACAGGAAACGCCATGACGACGTCGCGCGAAGTCCGACTGAAGAGCCGCCCCGTGGGCATGCCCACCCTGGATAATTTCGAGGTCGCGACGGTCGACACCCCCGCGCCCGGCGAGGGCGAGGTGCAGGTGCGCAATAGCTGGATGAGCGTCGATCCCTACATGCGCGGCCGCATGATGGAGGCCAAGAGCTATGCCGCCCCCTATGAGATCGGCAAGGCGATGTGGGGCGGCGCGGTGGGCGAAGTGGTCGCCTCCAACGATCCCAAGTTCGCCGTGGGAGACACGGTGCTGTCGGGCATGGCGTGGCGCGAGCTGTTCAACGCCCCGGCCGGGACGCTGACCAAGATCGATGTTTCGAAGATCCCGCCCCAGGCCTATCTGGGCGTCGCCGGGATGCCGGGACTGACGGCATACGTGGGCCTGTTGAAGATCGCGGCCATGAAGGAGGGCGAGACGGTGTTCGTCTCCGCGGCTTCCGGCGCGGTGGGATCGGTGGTCTGCCAGATCGCCAAGATCAAGGGCGGCCGGGTGATCGGCTCGGCCGGCGGTGCGGACAAGATCGCCTTCCTGCGCGAGATCGGCTGTGACGCGGTGATCGACTACAAGGCCGAGGAGAACCTGACCAAGGCGCTGTTGCGCGAGGCGCCCCAGGGCATCGACGTCTATTTCGAAAACGTCGGCGGGGCCCATATGGACGCGGCCCTGTTCGCCGCCAATCCGTTCGCGCGGTTCGCGATCTGCGGCATGATCAGCCAGTATAATTCGGCGCCCAAGCCGGTGCTGAATCTGGGCTTTACCGTCTCGAAGAAGCTGCGCCTGGAAGGGTTCATCGTCTCGGACCATGCGGACATGCAGCCGGCCTTCATGAAGGACATGTCGGAGTGGATCGGCTCTGGCAGGATCAAGTGGCGTGAGACCGTCGATGAAGGCATCGAGAACGCAGCGGGGGCGTTCCTGAAACTGTTCAGCGGCGACAACTTCGGCAAGATGCTCGTCAAACTCTCGTAACGAAACCTACCTAGGACCTCCCTCGTGGCCCGCCTCTTCAACGCCTATGTCATGGTCGACTGGTCGGCCGCCGCCGCGCCCAAGACGGGCAAGGACTCGATCTGGATCGGGGTGCTGAAGCGCGACGTACGTTTCCGCCTGGCCTTTGAGGCGCACAATCCGGCGACCCGCGAGGAGGCGATGACCCTGCTGCGCGCCACCTTCACCGAGCTGAAGCGCAAGGGCGAGCGGGTGCTGGTCGGCGTGGATTTCCCGTTGGGCTTTCCAGCCGGGACAGCCAAGGCGCTGCAGCTGAAAGATCCCACGTGGGCGGGGCTTTGGGCGTTCCTGGCCAAGGACATCGTCGACAAGCCGAACAATCTGAACAACCGCTTCGCCGTCGCCAACAAGATGAACCGGCTGATGACCGATGCGGCGAGGCCCTTCTGGGGCGCGCCGCCCAAGGATGTGCAGACGTGGCTCTCCGCCACCAAGCCGGACGCGGTCAAGGGCGACCTTGCGCAGCTGCGTGAGGCCGAGAAGGCCTGCAAGGCCAAGAGCGTCTGGCAACTGGCCGGCGCAGGGGCGGTAGGCGGTCAGGCTCTGGTCGGCATTCCCAGGGTGAAAGCCCTGGCCGATGAGATGGCCGGCGCCGCGAGGATCTGGCCCTTCGAGACCGGCTGGAAGGCCCTGACCGAGGCTGATCTGGAAGGCGTCCAGGCGGTATTCGCCGAGGTCTATCCCAGCTTGCACAACGCCAAGCCCGAGCCGGGCGAGGTGCTGGACCGCGCCCAAGTCCGCGCCACGGCCGAACATTTCGCCAAGCTGGATGAGCAGGGGAAACTGGGCGCTGCGTTCGGGCCCGGCGCGGCGAAGGCGGACCCCGCCGCCATCGAGACCGAAGAGGGCTGGATCCTGGGGGCTTAGGTCCTTCTCCCCTTGCGGGAGAAGGTGGCTCGCGAAGCGAGACGGATGAGGGGTCGAAAGCCCTATCCGTCCTGCGCCTTACAACCCCTCATCCGACGGCTGCGCCGCCACCTTCTCCCGCAGGGGGAGAAGG
>DGYN01000056.1:0-8995 GCA_002398405.1 Caulobacteraceae bacterium UBA5005 | reverse complement strand
CCCCCCCCCCGCCGTTCCCGTTGGTCACGGGGGAGGTAGTCAGGGTTTAAGCCGCGCCCGCACCTGCGCCGCCCTGTCCCGCGCCACGGCAAGCTCTGCGCCATCGTCCAGACGGACGAAGAGGCGGCCCATGACATTGGTGCGCAGTTCCCTGACCGCTTCGGCGTTGACCAGGGTGGAGCGGTGGATGCGGATCCAGTCGCCGGTGGCGAGCTTTTCCTCCAGTTCGGCGATGGAGAGGTCCAGCGGGTGGTGTTTCGCCGGAGTGACGGCGAAGGTCAGCTTGTCCTGGGCGTAGACGTAAGAGACCGAACCGAGGTCCACGAACTCGATCTTGCCGCCTACCCGCGACGCCAGACGAGGCGGCTTGGCCGGCGCGCGCCTCTGGGCCTGGACGGCCTCGACCTTTGCCCGGCCATCGCTGGCGACCATGATCAACGACCCGGCCACTAGCGACACCGGCAGTGTCATTTTGATGTTCTGCAGGAAATTCCGCCCTACCTCGGCGAAGGGCATGACCTGAAATGCGGACAGGATCAGCGGCGTCAGCCAGGTGCCGATCACCGCCGCCGCCGCCATCGCCGCAAGGTAGCCGGACCAGCGGATCGGCGCGGGACGATCCCGCAGGCGCCTTGCGGCGATCGTGCACAGCACGGTGGAGGCCGCGGTGATCGTCCCCGAGATGAGCAAGGCGAACGGCAGGTTGCGGATGACGCCCGGCAGGAAGCGTATGCCGCCAAACCAAAGCCAGAGGCCCGAGACGATGAGCGCGACGGTGACGGTGACAGCGGCGACGGCGCGAAGTTCCCGCTTCCAGTCCGCGTTGGTCAGCCGCCAGCCCATGCTCAAGGTGTATCGTGGCATCCGATGCATGTCGTCTGGTTTGAGGGAAGCGGCGTCCTGGTCTTCATCCATTCATCGGCGCGCTGGGCGTATGGCGTCCTCGGCAGCTTGGCTTTGATCATGGCGTAGGTGGCGCTCGCCTCTCCCGTGCGGCCAAGGCGGCTTTCGAGGTCGCCCTTGATCTGGAGCAGCTCGCCCAGGCGATGTTCGCCGAGCTGGTCGAGTTCAGTGGCCTGGCGTTCGTAGAGGTACTGGAAATCGGTGCGCGCCTTCTCCATCAGGCCGGTGGCCACGGCGGGCGGCGTTCCCTGGCTGGCCAGGTGCAGGAAGATGCCGCGCAGGGTCCGGACCCGCTGGTTATCGGGCGCCAGGGCCGCGGCCCTGTCCATCTCAGCAAGGGCCGCATTCAGTTTGGGCAGGGATGGCGGGTTGCTGCGGCCGGCGACGAGCAGGCTCAGGACGCCGTGCTCGATGAGGATATCGGCGTCGTTTGGGTTTGTCGTAAGGGCGGCCTCGGTGTCGGCCAGGGCCTTGGCCATGGCTGCGGGGTCACCGGAGACCGTGGCGAAGAAGCCGCCGTCGAGGCGCTGGGGGGCGGCCAGAGCGGCGGTCGTCAGGGCGACCGCGCAGAGGGCGGCGGGAAGGATGATGCGCATGGGAGGACCTCATGAAAGGGCGAGGTCCCGATATCTATCCACGCATCGGCCGATGTCCCGCGCCTTCCGACGAACCGGGAGGTTCTTCCGACGAACCGTAGGCTACTTTCGGGCGGCGGCCGTCTGGTCGCGGGTCGCCTTGAATTCGGAGCCTTCCTTCCATTGCGGCCAGGCGCCGGAATCGGCGAGCTGCCGGCCGAGCGCGTAAAGCAGGACGGCGTCCTCGACGATGCCCTCGAACTTCCAATCGGCGGTGAGCTCGTCGCTGGGCTGGTGGTAGCGGTCGGCGACGTAGGCCTTTTCGAAGGCGTCGCCCGCGGCCCGTCCGCCGTCGGTCAGGTCCTGACCGGAGCCGAAGGAGATGGCCGGCACGCCGACCTTGGCGAAGGAGAAGTGGTCGGAGCGATAGAAGTGGCCGGCCTCTGGCGTCGGGTCGGGGGTGAAGGCCCGGCCGCGCGCCTTGGCGACGGCGATCAGGTCGTCCTGCAGGGTAAGCGGCGCATCGCCGGCCAGGGAGAAGTCCTTGGCTGCGCCGGAGGGCATGAGGGCGTCCATGTTGAGAATGCCGACGGTCTTTTCTAGCGGGTAGAGCGGCTTTGAGGCGTAATAGGCCGAACCGAGCAGGCCGGATTCCTCGGCCGTGACGGCCAGGAAGACCATCGAGCGTTCGGTGCGGGGGGCGGCGGCGAAGGCGCGGCCAAGCTCGATCAGGACGGCGATGCCGTCGGCGTTGTCGACCGCGCCGTTGTAGATATCGTCGCCGTCCTTGTCGGCGGCGCCCTTGCCCAGGTGGTCCCAGTGAGAGGTGTAGATCACCGTCTCGTCGGGGCGTTTGGTTCCGGGAAGGAGGCCGACGACGTTCTTGGTGACGATCTTTTCGCCGACGACCTTGTAGTTGGCCGAGAGGGTGACGCCGTTGAGGGGCGTGGCCATGAAGCCCTTCTGCTGGGCGGCCTTCTTCAGGGTGTCGAAATCGAGACCGGCGGCGGCGAACAGGGACACGGCCGCATCACGCTGGATCCATCCTTCGAGGGCGGCGTGGTCCTTGGCCGGATTGTCGCGAACGATGTCGAACAGGGTCTCGGTGTCGGAGCCGCCGATGACGCCCCAGGGATAGGCGGCGGGCGCGGTTTCGTGGATCACCAGGACGCCGGCGGCGCCGCGGCGGGCGGCTTCCTCATATTTGTAGGTCCAGCGGCCGTAGTAGGTCATGGCCTTGCCGCCGAAATCGCCGGAGCCGGTTTCGAAGTCGGGATCGTTGACCAGGACAAGGATGACCTTGCCCTTGACGTCGACCCCGGCGAAGTCGTCCCAGGCCTTTTCGGGGGCGGTGACGCCGTAGCCGGCGAAGACGATCGGAACATTCTTGAGGTCGACCTGGTCAAGGCCGCTGGCGGAGGCGCGGACGGAGATGTCCTTGCCGGGGATGAGGGGCTGGGCGCCCTTGGGCGTCGCGGCGCTGATGGCGCGGGGGCCCTCGATCCTGAAGCTCGCCAGGGTGACGTCCTGGGTCCAGGCGCGGGTTCCGTCGGGAAGTTTGTCGCCGCCGGGTTCGAGGCCGGCCGCCTTGAACTGGGTGGTGATGTAGTCGACGGTCTTCACTTCGCCGGGGGTGTTGACGCCCCTGCCCTCATAGTCATCCGAGGCCAGGACCTCGATATGCGCCTTGAGCTTGCCGGCGTCGATCGTGGGATCAGGCGCGGCCGGCGCGCAGGCGGCGAGGAGGACGGCGGCGAAGGCCGGGAGGAGGAGCTTTCTCATGCCGCGAACCTTAGCCGTTCACCCGCGCCTCGCAAGCAGCCAGAACCGGGCGAGCAGGAGGCCGGCCGCGGCGAGGCTGGCCCAGACCACCGCCCAAACGATGCCGATGAGTCCCTGCTCCTCCCGGATCGCCAGCCACCAGGCGAGCGGAACCATGATCGCCGCGTAGCTGATCACATGGGTGATGGTGGGGATCAGCACATCCCCCCGGGCGCGCAGGGCGTTGGCCCCGACCACCTGCAGGCCATCTAGGATGAAGAACAGGCAGGAGAGCAGGAGGGCGCCCGTCACCAGCGCCAACAGGGCAGGATCTCCGGAGTAGATGCGGATGATGGTCTGGGGGAACAGGGCGACGATCAGCGAGATGAGCGCCAGGACCGCTGTCGTCACCACAAAGCCGAGGTTGCCTGCCCTGACCATGCCGCGCCGGTCCCCTGCCCCATAGGCGCGGCCCACCAGGACGGCGGTCGCGGAGGAAAGACCCAGCGGGATCATGAAGATCACGGCGGTGATGTTGAGGACGACGCCCCAGCCGGCGACATCCAGCGCGCCGAGTGTTCCGGCGATGACGCCCATGGCGGCGAAGGCTCCCGCTTCCACGAAATAGGAGGCGCCGGCGCCGTAGCCGACGCGCCTCTGATCCCGCGCGGCCTTGGGCCCGTCGATGGGCTTGGAATAGACGCCAAGAGCGCGGGCGTCGCTCATCCGCCAGACGTAGATCAGCAGGATCCCCGCCAGCAGGGCGCGGGAGATCAGGGTGGCTGTGGCGGACCCCGCCGCGCCCCATTCGGGAAAGCCCAGGGCGCCCGGGACCAGCAGCAGGTTCAGGACCAGGTTGACGAGGTTGCAGCCCCACATGGCGATGGTGGCCGACAGGGGCCGATGCAGGGCTTCCAGGTAGAAGGTTGAGGCCGTGGACAGGAGATGGAACGGCATGCCGAGGCCGAGCACGATGACCACCAGGCTCGCGCCATCCGCCAGGGATTTCTCCACCCCGACCGAATGCAGGCCGAGCGGGCCCAGGAACACCAGGCCAAGGCCGCCAAGGATGCCGAACCATAGGGCGTAGACGAGCCCGCGCCGATAGACGCCGCCGGTCGCCTCCGGCCTTCCCTCGCCGATGTGCCTCGCGGTCATGACCTGGATGCCGACCAGGAGGCCGACGGCGGTGGTGACGACGGCGCCGGTCGGGCCCCAGCCGAGGGTCTGATAGCCGAGCTCGACCGCGGAGTAGTGGCCGACCACGATGGCGTCCACCAGACCCATGGTCATGATGCCAAGGCGCGACAGAACCACCGGCCAGGCCAGGGTCCAAAGGTCCTTCAGTTCCCGTCTTGAACGTTCGCTCATCATCTCACCTCCGCATCGGAGGTGAGCGGAGTCCCCTTGTTATCAGCCGACGGCCGCGCGCGGTTCAGTTTCGCGGGAATCGCGCAGCTTTTCCGCGACCAGGAAGGCCAGTTCCAGCGCCTGGTCCGCGTTGAGGCGCGGGTCGCAATGCGTGTGGTAGCGGTCGGCGAGCTCGGTTTCCGAAAGGGCCCGGGCCCCGCCGATACATTCGGTGACGTTCTGGCCGGTCATCTCCAGGTGCACGCCGCCCGGATGGACGCCCTCGGCGTTGGCGATCTCGATGAAGCTCTTCACTTCACCCAGGATCCGCTCGAAGGGCCGGGTCTTATACCCCGTTGAAGCCTTGAGGGTGTTGCCGTGCATCGGGTCGATGGCCCAGACCACCTGGCGGCCGGCCTTTTTCGTCGCGGCCATGAGGCGCGGCAGGCGGTCGGCGATCTTGTCCGAGCCGAAGCGGCCGTAGAGGGTCAGGCGGCCGGCCTCATCCGCCGGGTTGAGGGTGTCGATCAGGCGGATCAGATCCTCGGGCTCAACGGTGGGCCCCACCTTCAGGCCGATGGGGTTCTTGATGCCCTTCATGAACTCGATGTGGGCGCCGTCGAGCTGACGGGTGCGCTCACCGATCCACAGAAGGTGCGCCGAGGTGTCGTACCAGTCGCCGCTGGTGCTATCGACGCGGGTCATGGCTTCCTCGTAGCCGAGCAGCAGGGCCTCGTGGCTGGTGAAGAAGTCGACCTGATGCATGGCCGGGAAGGTCTCGGAATTGACGCCCACCGAGGCCATGAAGTCGAGGGTCTCGCTGATCTTGTCCGACAGTTCGCGGTAGCGGGCGGACAGGGGGCTGTCGGCCACGAAGCCCAGGTTCCAGCGGTGAACGTTATGCAGGTCGGCATAGCCGCCCCCGGCGAAGGCGCGCAGCAGGTTCAGCGTCGCGGCCGACTGGGTGTAGGCCTGCAACAGGCGGTTCGGATCGGGCGCGCGATCGGCGGCGTTGAAGTCCATGCCGTTGATGTTGTCGCCGCGGTAGGACGGCAGGGTGACATCGCCGATGGTTTCGATCGGCTCGGAGCGGGGCTTGGCGAACTGCCCGGCGATGCGGCCGACTTTCACCACGGGCTTGCGGCCCGCGAAGGTGAGCACAACCGCCATCTGCAGCAGCAGGCGGAAGGTGTCGCGGATGTTGTCGGCGTGGAATTCCTTGAAGCTCTCGGCGCAGTCGCCGCCCTGCAGGAGGAAGGCCTTGCCCTGGCTGACGTCGCCCAGAAGGGTTTTGAGACGCCGCGCCTCACCTGCAAAAACCAGGGGCGGCATGCGGCGAAGGGTGTCTTCCACGCGCAAGAGCGCCGCCGGATCGGGATAATCCGTCGGGATATGCTTGGCAGGTTTGGCCCTCCAGGAGGAAGGCGTCCAACGCTCGGTCATGGCCGTTACTTAAGGATCACTCTTGGAAAAAACGAGGCGCGGCTATTAGCTCATATGGCCCCGGAAGGCAAAGCGGGCCGCGGATTTCCCCGGAAAAGCCTGAGGAGTGGCCGCTCGATAAGGAAGTGGCAGGCGATGCCGATGGCGAGCGACAGGGGCGCGGCGACGAGGATGTAGAGGACCTGGCCCGAGTTCAGCACATGGGTGAGGAGTTCAGTCGTCAGGACGTGGGTCAGGTAGATGGAATAGGAGGCGTCGCCCAAAAGCTTGAGCCAGCCGATCTGGGGAAGGCCCCGGTCGTCCTCGATCATGACCAGGCCCGCCACCAGGGCGAAGGCGGGGAGGCCCCAGAGCAGCGGGCGGAAATAGGCCTCAAAGAGATCGAGGTAGGAGACCCCGATAAAGCCGCCGATGCCGAAGGCCACGAATGCCAGGCCCGTTCCCCATCTGGGCAGCCGCTTCGCCTGGCGGCGTTTGGCAAGCCAGGCCCCGGCCAGGAACTGCAGGAACATGGCGTTGAAGCCCAGATAGTAGAGATGGTGGACGAGAAGGCCGGTCACCGGCACGGCGATCAGGCCTGCCGCCAGCCAGGCAAACCGGTGTTCCGGCTTGGCAAAGAGGGAGGCGGCGAAGATCAGGTAGAAGATCGCCTCGTAGTTCAGGGACCAGCCGGCGGAGATCAGCGGGAACGGCAGGCCGGCCTCATTGAGGTGCGGAATGAAGAACAGCGACTTGAGGACGTGGCTGACGGACGGCTTGGCGTCGAAGAAGAGGGCGGGAGCGGCGATGGCGGCCGCCGTCACGGCGAGGGTCAGCACCCAATAGAGGGGAACCACCCTCCCCGCCCGCCGGATCAGGAACCGGCCCGGCGTCACCGGCCGTTCAGCGGCGATGGTCCACAGGATGAAACCGGAGATGACGAAAAAGACGTCCACCCCGGCGGCGCCGATATCGAAGTCCCGCCAGGCCCAGCGGCAGACGTGATAGCCGAGCACCATCAGGGCGGCGAAGGCGCGAAGGTATTGGATGGAGAGGAGCGGGCCGCCGGGCATTTCTTCTTCCGACTATCCCGGCGAAAGCCGGGACCCAGGAGTTTTCAGAGCCTCACCATGCCTTGGATGACCAAAACAAAAAAGCCTGGGTCCCGGCTTTCGCCGGGATGATCGGCAGGGCTAGGCCAGTTCCGGCGGCACGTACTTCTCGCGCATGGTAACGAGTTCCTCAGCGGCCGTGGGGTGCAGGGCGCAGGTCATGTCCCATTGCTGTTTGGTGACGCCCATCTTCACGGCGATGGCGGCGAGCTGGATCATTTCCGGGGCGTCGGCCCCGACGATATGGACGCCGACCACCTTTTGAGTGTCCTGGGCGACGACGAGCTTCATCAGGGTGCGCTCGTCCCCGCCCTTGAAGGCGACCTTCATGGGGCGGAAGCGCGCCAGATAGATGTCGACGCGCCGGTGTTCGTGGCGGGCTTCGCTTTCGGAGAGCCCGACGACGCCGACCGGTGGCTGGGAGAAGACGGCGGTCGGCACGCAGTCGTGGTCGAAGGCCAAGGGCCGGTCGTGGAAGACGGTCTCGGCGAAGGCGACGGCTTCGCGGATGGCGACGGGGGTCAGGTTGATGCGGCCGGTGACATCGCCGATGGCCCAGATGTTGTCGGCGCTGGTTTGGGAGAAGTCGTCGACGACGATGGTCCCGTCCTCGTTGGTCTTCACGCCGGCCTTGTCGAGGCCAAGATCAACGGTCGCGGCGCGGCGGCCGGTGGCGAACATCACGGCCTCGGTTTCACAAGGCGTGGTGTGGCCGTCGAGGTGCATGATCAGGCCGGCATCGGTCTTTTCGATGCTCTCGGGCGTGGCGGAAAGGATGATGCGCACGCCGCGCTTTTCCATCTCGTCAGCCAGGTGGACGCGGACGTCCTCGTCGAAGCCGCGGAGAATGTTGGGGCCGCGGTAGATCAGGGTCGTGTCGACGCCCAGCCCCGCGAAGATCCCGGCGAACTCGACGGCGATATAGCCGCCGCCGACCACGGCGATGGACTTGGGCAGGGCCTCCAGGTGGAAGCATTCGTTGGAGCTGATGGCGTGTTCGATGCCCGGCAGGTCCGGCATGTGGACCTGGCCGCCGGTGGCGATCAGGACCTTGTCGGCGGTGATCTTGGATGTCTTGCCGTCCTCGCCGGTGATTTCCAGGGTGTGGGCGTCGATGAACTTGGCGCGGCCGTGGACGATGTCCGCGCCCGCCTTCTTTAGGTTTGTGGAATAGATGCCGGAAAGCCTTGCGATTTCGTCGTCCTTGCGGCCGATGAACTGCGCCCAGTCGAAGCTGGTCTCACCAATGGTCCAGCCGAAACCCTTGGCGTCCTCAAAGACGTGGGCGAACTCCGACGCATAGACCATGAACTTCTTGGGCACGCAGCCGCGGATGACGCAGGTCCCGCCAACGCGGTCGGCCTCGGCCACGGCCACCCTGGCCCCACCCATGGCTGCGAGCCGCGCCGCGCGCACTCCGCCAGAGCCGGCGCCCACGACGAACAGGTCAAAATCGTACGACATAAAGAAATCCTTATATCACGGCTGAAGTGTGGTTACTCCAGTATCCGTGCCGATAACTGCCTCGTCCGCGAGGTCAAGGAACAGGCCGTGGTCGACCACGCCGGTCACCGCCTTGAGGGCGTCGGCCAGCAGGGCGGCTTCCGGGATCGCGCCACAGGCCGCGTCATAGATAAGGTTGCCGTTGTCGGTTTTCACCGGGGCGCCGTCCTTCATGCGCAGGCGGGGCGCAATGCCGATATCGCATTCCGACAGGGCGTCACAGATGCGATTGGCGGTGTGGATGTGACCGAAGGCCACCACCTCAATGGGCAGGTGGAATTTCCCCAGCACCGGCACGACCTTGGCGGCGTCAGCGATGACCACACATTTGCGCGAGGCCTCCCACACCAGCTTCTCACGCAGCAGGGC
>DGYN01000110.1 GCA_002398405.1 Caulobacteraceae bacterium UBA5005 | reverse complement strand
CGTCCTTCTGGATGTTGGCGTGGACCCGCTCGTTGATGAAGCGGCTCTGGCGGTCGTCACGATACTCTGCGGGCCACGCGCAGAGCAGGTAGTAGTTCAGCGCCGGCCGGCAGGAGGAGCAGCCGTCGGGCGTATTCCACTCCAGGCCCTGCATGACCGCCGGCACGGACTTCAGCTCCTCGGCGACGATCCGCTGGCGGACGATGTCGTGGCCGTGGTGGGTGCAGGCGCAGACGGGCTTGGGGCCGGTCTGGGCCTGGAACGCGTCGCCCAGGGAAAGCTTCAGCAGCTTCTCCACGAGCGGGGTGCAGGTGCCGCATGAGGCCGAGGCCTTGGTGACGGCGCGGACGGTCTCCAGGGTGCTGAGGCCCTGTTCCGTGATGGCGGAAACGATCTCGCCCTTGCAGACGCCGTTGCAGCCGCAGACCTCGGCCGTATCGGCCATGGCCGCAACGGCGGCGCTAGGGTCCAGCCCCCGAAGGCCCTCCGTGGCCGCCTGGCCGAAGACCAGGGTTTCGCGGATGTCGGCCACCTCCTGGCCCGACCGCATCAGGTCGAAGTACCAGGCCCCGTCGCTGGCGTCGCCGAACAGGACCGCCCCGGCGACCTTGCCCTCTTCCAGCACGATCCGCTTGTAGACGCCGCGCCCGGCGTCGCGGAACACGATGTCCTCGCAGCCCTCGCCGCCGGCGAACTTGCCGGCCGAGAACACGTCGACGCCCGAGACCTTCAGGCGCGTGGACAGGACAGAGCCCTCATAGGCGCCTTGGCCGTCGGTCATCGACTGGGCCAACGCGCGGCACATGTCCCAGATGGGCGCGACCAGGCCGTAGCAGGCGCCCCGGTGCTCGGCGCATTCGCCCACCGCGAACACCGCCGGATCGGAGGTGCGCATGGCGTCGTCGACGACCACGCCGCGATTGACCGCCAGGCCAGCCTCGCGCGCCAGAGAGGCGTTCGGACGGATACCGACGGCCATGACCAGCAGGTCGCAGGGCAAGACCCGGCCGTCCTTGAGCTTCAGACCCGTGACCTGGCCGTTCTCGCCGACCACCTCGTCGGAATGGGCGCCCAGCACCGTCTCGACGCCACGTTCGGCCAGGGCCTCGCGCAGCAGGAAGCCGGCGCTCTCGTCCAGCTGACGCTCCATCAGCACGTCCATCAGGTGGACGACCGTGGCGGCCATGCCGCGCCTGGCCAGGCCGTAGGCGGCCTCCAGCCCCAGCAGGCCGCCGCCGATCACCACGGCGCGGGCGCCGGGCTTGGCCGACGCCGCGACCATGGCCTCGACATCGTCCAGGTCGCGGAAGGTCACCACGCCCTTGAGGTCACCGCCGGGCAGCGGCAGGCGGAACGGGTCGGAGCCCGTGGCCAGGATCAGCTTGTCGTAGGCGAGCGAAAGCCCCCCTTCGGCCCGCACCGTCCTGCCTTCGATATCGACCTCGACGACCGCGCGGCCAGCATGCAGAGCGATGCCGTTGTCGCGGTACCACGCCTCGTCATTGATGACGATGTCCTCGAAGGTCTTCTCGCCCGCCAGCACCGGCGAGAGCATGATGCGGTTGTAGTTGACGCGGGGCTCTGTCCCGAAGATCGCGATCTCGTAGCGGCCAGGATCGCGCTTGAGGATCTCCTCGACCGCCCGGCAGCCGGCCATGCCGTTGCCGATGACGACAAGTCTTTGCTTTGTCATGGCGTGATCTCCTTAAACCCGAACCGGGGCGGTGTTGAGGACGGGCCAGCGGGCGCGCCAGTGGCTCCTGAGCGCCACCAGGGCCGCCAGGGCGAGCACGGCCAGACCGGCGAAACCGATGAAGCCTGCCTGGTAGGAGCCGGTGATCTGCTTCGCCACGCCGAGGGTCGAGGCGAGGTAGAAACCGCCCACCCCGCCCATGGCGCCGACGAGGCCGGTGATGACGCCGATCTCCTTGCTGAAGCGCTGGGGCGCGAGCTGGAACACCGCGCCGTTCCCTGCGCCGAGGGCCATCATGGCGGCCATCAGGACGGCGAGGGAGGCGTAGGCGCTGGTGTGGAAGCTGGCCAGGACCAGCAGGGCGGCGCAGCCCGCCAGGAGCCGGCGCGGCCAACCTAGCGCCGCGGCGCTGGACGGGCCGGCGGCCGGCAGAGCGTAGAGCGCGAAGAGCGCGCCGCCCGCCAGGGCGAAGCTCGTCACATATTGCACCCAGCGAACAAGGACGACCGCGGTCTCCACCGTCTATTTCACCGTGAAGGTCAAGGTCCCGTCCATGCGGTGGCCGTCGTCGGCCGCAGCCGCGTGCCAGGTGAGCTTGTAGGCGCCCGCCATCAGCCGGCCCTTGGGCGCGCCGGTGATGGTCTTGCGATCGGCCGAGACGCTGGTCTTGACCGGCGCCTTCATGCCGTCGGCCATGGCCAGCTCGAAGCTCGAGAAGGCCGGGGCGAGCTTTTCATTGAAGGTCAGGCGGATGGTCTTGGGCGCGGCGACCGTGGCGTTTGCCGCCGGATCGGAGGCCACCAGCTTGGCGTGGGCGCTGGCCTGGCCGCCGGCCAGGATCGAGGCCGACAGAACGGCGGTGGCGAGGAAAGCGCGATAGGTCATGGGGCGGGTCCTGTTGAAGGGCGACTTTGTCCTACGTGTCTACGCGGGACGCGGCCCGATCCCTCAAAACGCCTCAAGCCGTTCATCGCCCAATGCCACGCGGCCCTCAGGCGTCGGCTTTGGGGGCGGCGCCTGGGCAGGTCCGTCGCGGCCGTGGCGATGACCGCCATGACCGTGATGGAACAGGTGCATCAGGGGACAGGCCAGCAGGAGCAGATAGGGCGCCAGGCCCAGGGCGTGAGCCCAGTGTTCGCGCAGGACGAAGAAGGACAGAACAAGGCCGGACGACAGCGCGGCCAAGGCGAGGGCGCGGTTTGTAAGGTTCAACGGCATCGGCCGTGCTCCACCGATTTTCCGTCCAGACTAGGCAAGGCGGGGATTTGGGCATTGATCCGGATCAAGGCGATGGTCGGGGCGGCGCGCATCATGGAACACACTTGCAACGGAGGAACGCCATGCGCGCGCTCGCTATCGCCTCGATACTCGTCCTGACCGTCTCGGGAACGGCTTTTGCCCAGCAGCAACAGACCGCGACCCGTCCAGCTGCCGCCGACGCGCCGACGCACGAAATGTGCAAGTCGGTCATGGGCAAGGCCATGGACCGCACGGCGCCGCATGATCATGGGCGCGACAAGACCGGCGCTCCGACCTGGCCAAACGGCAAGGCCCTGACCAAGGCCGAAATGGAGCAGATGCATAAGACCTGCGCCGCGAAGATGGCGGGCGAGAAGAAGTAGGACGCAGAAGGCTTGGGTCGTATGGGCAGCCAATTAAGCCAGACGGTGGACCTGACCGCCACGCCCGACGAGGTGTTTGACCACCTCGACGATCAGACCCGTCTGGCCGCCCATATGACCAAGTCGTCCATGATGATGGCCGGCGGCCGGATGTCGTACGACTTCGACGAAGGGCGCGGCCAGGTCGTGGGCTCCCATATTCGAATGGACGGCTCGGCTTTGGGATTGCGCTTGTTTGTCGACGAGGTGGTCACGGCCCGGGACCGACCCCATTCAAAACAGTGGGAAACGGCGGGCGCTTCACAGCTCGTCATTCTATCGGGCTATCGCATGGGGTTCGACATAACGCCCACAGCCTTGGGCTCTCGCCTCACGGTTTGGATCGACTACGATCTTCCAACCGGGCCGCGCCGATGGCTCGGCTTGCTATTGGGGAGGTTCTACGGGCGTTGGTGCCTTGGCGGCACGACGGCTGACGCTGTGAAATACTTTAAAGGCAAGCGTGGCGGAAAGTGATTGCGCTAGCCAGGTTCGTATTTTGCATGAAAGCCAACAAATATCTTATAAAGTCCGTCAGATTGTTATTCAATACTGAGCATTATTGATGTTGCGATATTTTTCTGAGAATTAGCTATTGGTATCCCGTATAGAGAATAATAGTTGGATTTTGCGATTTCATGAATTGCTAAGATCGGCCTTTCTCTGGCGGTCGACGAGGTCGTGACCAAACGCGATCCGCACCGTCCCAAGGCCTGGCGAACCACCGGCGCCACCCGCCTGCTCATCCTTTAAGCCGACAAGATGGGCCTTGATCGCTCGCCCACGCCCAACGGTTCGAAGCTGCGAGTCTGGATCCGCTACGCGCTTCCCAAGGGCCAAGCCGGCCGCCTGCTTGGGCTCCTGACGGCCCCCGCCTATGCGCGCTGGTGCGTGGGCCGGATGGCGCGCGACGCCGCCGAGCACTTTTCGGCGCCAGCCGACCGCCCGGCGAGTGTCGCGGCGGCGCGTCCCAAGATGCGCTAGTCCAAGGCATCGAGGACGAAGACCGGCGCGAAGCCCCCGCCGGGGGTCCGAAAATTGGTCGTCTGGCCCTGATAGACGCGGGCGGCGAGCAGCAGCGGCGCGCCGCGATAGGTGTAGAGGCGCACGTCGAGCTTCAGGCTCTGAATCTCGCCGTCGATCCGGATCCGGCGCTCGCTGGGCGGGGCCAGCCCCTGGGCGATGTAGCCGCCCTGCTGGATCTGCGACCAGACGCGCTGGGTCAGCTTGTCGCCGCGATAGACCGCCTTGCCGCCATGACCGCCGGCGGGCTTGAAGAACAGCCCCTTGCGCCTGGTCCACAGCCCTTCGGCGTTCTGGGCGGTGACCAGGGTGGTCGGCGGAACGGCCGTAAGGCTGTTCTGTTGATCCGGCGATAGTCCCCAACGCGCGGCGGCTGACGGATCGGACAACAGGGCCAGGTTGCGCTTGTCGGCGAACAGGGCGTGGTTGCGCGGATTGGGCGTGACCACGACCGCCCCGGCCAGATAAGCCTCCCGCAGGGCCCTATGCTCGGCGGCCTCGAGCGAGAAATCGACCAGGCGATTATAAACGATGTCGATCGTCTCCCCTTCGTGCCGCAACCCGCCCTCGGCGAAGCGCAGTTGGGCCGGGTCGAGGATCCAGGCCTTCAAGCCTTGCCGTTCAAAGAAACGCTGGGCGATGAGAAACTCGGGGTAGAGGTACTGGTCCTGGGGGCCATCATCGACCAGGGCGATGGTCCGCGGCGGGCTTAGCCGCCCTTGCAGGCGCCATTCGGTGAGGAACATGCGCCAGACCGCGGGCTCGAATTGGGCGAGCAGGGGCGCGCCCAACGCCGCCTCGGCTTCACGGCAGCAGGCGGTCTGCGCCCGCGCGAGGAAGGCGTTGAGGAAGGCGCCGCCGGCGTTGGTGTTGACCTCGATGAGCCTGGGGCCATCTGGGCCCAGGTGAAAGTCGTAGCCCATGAAGACGCCGCGCGGACCCAAATCCGCACGGGCGATGTCGGGAGCCCACTCCAGAACCGTCGCCTGATAGGCCGGGCTCTGCGCGGCCGCCTCGATGGCGGCGACAACATCGGCCATGGCCGACAGGTCGCGGCTGGAGAGGAACACCGGGCCTTGGGAGAAAAGGTGGGGCCTGGCCGACAGCAGCGCGGCGAGAAGGTCCGCGTCGCGCGTTTGCGCCTCGATCGCCGCCCGCAGGCCGGCGCCATCCAATGTGATGCAAAAGCAATCCCTGTTCAGCACCGCGTCAAGATCGCCTCTGGCGCCGCTGTCATCGGGCATGACGGTCCTCCGCCCATGCAGGCCCTGGCGGGCCGCCCAGCGCCAGCACAAGACTAAGAAGCCACAGTCCGGCCGGCATGATCAGCAGCCAGCGAAAGTCCGATCCCAAGGCGAAATTCACCGCGGCCATCGTTCCGACCGACAGGGTGCCGGCCACGGCCAACAGGGCAAGCTCGCTGCGGCTGGCTTTCCGGTGGCCGAGCCGAACGCTCGCGCCGATCACGAGCACGCCGACGGCCGCCATCTGTCCGCCGAGCACCGTGAACACCAGGTGCAACCATGGTTCGAGGCGGGGCTGGGCGGCCCTGAGCGCGTCGTGTCCGACGCCGAAGAAGCGCAGGTCCTCCGCAAGGACCGGCGGCCTTTGAAATAGGTCCCGAGCCAGACCTGATAGGCCCCACACAGGCCGATCAAGGCGACCGCGCAGCCTCGCAGACCGCGGCGCGAAGTCGGATGATCAAGTGACGTCCCGCGGTTCTGCATCTCTGGACCGATCGGTGTCAGCTCCAGGAAGCCCAGAGCGCTGCATCTGAAACACCATCTTCAGCGCCGTCCGCCGCAAAGACAATGATCCACATCAACCGCGCGCGCGGACGCGCCGTCGTTGACCACGTCCGCCGCCGCCCGTCAGCCTCGTCGAACGGCCCGCCTCAAGGCCGGTGGTCCCGATGCTAGCGAAATGGGAGGGGTTCGCCATCGGATCGCAGGCGGCGGCGTCCCACGACCTTGGCGTCGTCGCAGCTGACGAGATTCCGCCGGTCCCAGGCGTCCAATTCCTCGATCGGATAGAGCACGGCCTTGCCGATTTTGACAAAGGGAGGGCCGATGCGTTGGGCGCGCCAATTTTCGAGGGTGCCGATCGAGACCTCGCCGCGATAGCGCTCGGCGACCTCCTCGGTGGTCAGGAACTTCTCGTCGGCCATGAGGTCGGCTCCCGGCGCCCGCGCCGGCGCCCACCGGATCGGGGCCGTCCATTCACGTGGGCTCATGGGCCTTCACCTTGGCGCGGCGGGGCGTTCAAGCAACCCGGCCCGGGGCAAGACCGGGACCAGGCGATGTCGATAGCGCCCAGCGCGTACGAAAAGCGGAGTTGGCGATACGAGGGCGGGCGGAGTCAGATCGTGGCGGGCGGCCGGTAGGGTAACGGCCGTCGCCAGATGTCTTGCAAGACGAGCCGCTTCCGGTTCGCCAGTCACGAGTCCCACACGCACTATGAACTGCTCCCGCCACCCCGGCTGCTCTACACGAAGGAGGCGGCGCGCTTCGTCAGCCTCTCGCCAAGGACCATGGAAAAGCATCGCTCCTACCGAACGGGGCCAGCCTATTCGAAGCTCGGCGGCAGGGTCGTTTACCGCATCGCGGATCTGCAGACATGGGTCGCGCTCGGCGCCCGGACCTCAACCAGCGACGTCGGCGTGGGGGTCGTTTATCCGGCCAAGGCGCGCTTCCGAACAGAGGGCGGCGCCTAGCGCCTCCACTAGGCTTGGCCCGTCTTGGCCGTGAGGAGGTCCTTGTAGCCGGTCGTCGTCATCCACTCGGCCCGCTTCAAGTGCGTCTCCCAGCAGGCGCGGGCCGAGGCCTCATCCTGGGCGGCGTCGCGGTGCAGCACCAAGAGCGCGACTTCGCGCCAGTCAGCCTCGTCCCGGCGGGCGTCGAGCAGGCGCAGGTAGACGACCAGATGCTGTAGGTCGTAGTCCGTCAGGCTCTCGGACCAGGGCGCCAGGTCGGCGATCTCAGGATCGAGCACGGGCGCCATGCGCGTCCTCCGTCTGGTCTTCGTCTTCGTCTGGACGGTCCCGCCACAGCGTGTCGGGGCCGTCCAACCCGGCGATGAATGACCCGGCTTCCGCCCAGGCGCAACCGGCGCCGACGCCGGCCGCCCCTCGACAGCCCTTGGACCTTTGGCCAGACTTTTAGTCCTGCGCCATGATGAGCGGGTCGCCATGTCGGCGGATCGGACGCCATTGCCGCCCTGGAGGTCCCAAGAGGCCTATCGCCCCCTGCTCGCGGCCGACCCGTCGGTGTGGGCCTGGGAATTTGGGCGACGACAGGCCGTGGCCGAGGCGCAGGATCTGGCCGGCGTCGTCCCGGGTCTCTGTTTCGTGGGCGAAGGCCCAGGCGCCGACCCGGTTCCTACGGTGCTTTGGCGCTGGCAAGCCGACAGTTCGGTGCCGGTGCTGAGCCTGACACCGGCGATGGTCGAGGATCCAGACGCCCTCGATCTGCGCGGGCTCGACTTGGCCGTCATCGTGGTGCGCACGCAGGATGGCCATCAACACGTGATGGTCAGCGACGGCGCGCGGCGTCTTCGCTTCGCCGTGGCCGACGGCGACGTCCTGGCCGGACCCGTGCGTTGCCGGTTCCATCTGCCCGCCTATAGCGTCGGCGTGGCGTCGATGGACGGCCTGCGTTCGCTGATCGCGTTGCGCGACACCGGACGACTGTCATCGGTTGGACGAGGTTCGCGCTCGAAGGCCACGCGCTGGGTTCAAATGCTTCGGGCGCACGACGCCCGGCGCGCGGGGGCCAGCCAGCGCGACATCGCCATGCTGCTGTTCGGGGAGGCCCGGGTTCACGAGGATTGGGGCGGCCGATCCGACTATATGCGCATGCGCGTCCAGCGCTTGCTGCGCGCCGCCGAGGATCTCGTCGCGGGCGGCTACCGCGCGCTCTGCGGCCTGCGGCCGGCCCGCACCGATCCGCCCAAGACCGTCGAGGTCTGGCGCTCCGCCGGCTGGAGAGGCGGGAGCGCGGTCATGCTGCTGCTGTCCGGATCTTTCCTGGGGACATCGTGTGCGCTGACGGGAGATCTGCACGGCCTGTGCCGGCTTTGGTAGACGTCGTGCAGGAAACCGGTAGGCGTGGACGGGAATTCGGCGCGGACCGCACGACGGCGCCAATTTTCCGGCGCGACCGCCGAGCCTCGCGGCGCCGGTGATTCCGGGGCGAGCGGATCAGGCGCTTCAATAAAGCCATGGCCAAGCCCCTCGTCGCCGCCGTCCCGCCCCCGCTCGTCCCGGAATCCGTGGAACCAGCCGGCGTCGCCCTGTGCCTGGCGCGTCTGGCCTGGGAGTTCCTGCGACGAAATCCTCGCTACCGCGCGGACTATGCGCGCCTGCGAGCTGGCGCGATGGAGACCCTGCCCGGGCACTGGGGCTTGCGGGCGCCGGTCGATCCGGACGCGGTCGACATCGCCGTCGATGCGATCTGGCGCGGCCCACCAATCCTCGACGTTCCCCGCCAGCGGCGGGCCAGGACTATTCGTCCGGTGGCAGCATCCTTGGCAGATTCTCCGCCAACCAGCGCTCGGTGTTCTCGTCCCGCTTGTCCAGATGATCCTCGAGACTGTCGAACGGGCGCTTGAACGCCTCGATCAGGATGGCCGGGCCGATGTGGGTCATCCGGTCTCCGACCTTGTCGCTGAACCGACGGAACGAGGCCAATTGAATGGAGACGATCTTATTGTCCATGCTGCGCAGGGCGTGGTCAGGCGAGCCGAGCATCAGCGTGTCCATGATGCCGGCCGGATCGCTGTCGGTGGCCTCGCCGAACCGCCAGATCTTGGCGATGTCCAGCGGACCCTGGCCAGCTTCGAAGCTGTAATAGCTGCGCAGCGGCATGCCCATGGCGTCGGCGACCGCGCGGGCGCTCATGTGGCGCAAGCCGCGGATCAGTTTCAGGGTCTTTGACAGGAGCTGGCGCTGACGCTCCAGGTCCTCGGATGCGCGTTTGACCAAAGCTGTACTCGACACTGGCTACAGACATGAGTCCTCACGCGAACCCATGGTCAAAGCACAACCCTACGTATTCCGGGCTGTTGGGCCACATTTAATGTCGCCTGGCCGACCACCAAGCGTGTTCATCCGTGTCCGTGCGAATTTTCCGGAAGGCCGTACCGGATTCCTGCACGGTTCATGCAGACTGGCGGTTCGGCGGCGAACCAGAGGGCGGCCCGACGTCGAAAAACGGCGTCAAACGCTGGAAGTCGCCGAGAAATGCGCTCGCCGACGTGTTCGCCCGCGTCGAAGGGTCGACCCGTCGCCGTCAGAGTTGAAACTGGCGAGGCGGCATCGCGGACCAAGACCTTGCCTCCATCGCGCGACTCCTTCGGCCTGGCGCTGGGCGCTTTGCGACGTCGTCTTCGCCTGGGCGTGGACGCGCCCGGCGCGGCCCTGCCCATCAACCTGATCGCGGCGGAGCTGCGCCTGTCCTCGACACCGGTGCGCGAGGCGCTATCGCGATTGGCGGGCGAAGATCTCGTCGAGAAACGGGGACCGGCCTACACCCGGCCCCACCTCGACGGCCCGGCCTTGGCCGAACTCTACCACCTGCGCCTGCTCTATCTGGCCGCGGCCCTGGCGCCGGACGCCGAGCGGCGCGCCAAGCATCGTCAATGGCCGCCCCGCGCGCCCTTTCGCTTCGCCGCCGATCTCGCCGAGCCCGCCCATGACCCCGCCGCGATCCTCGAGGCGCTGTTCCTCGAAATTGTGCTGGGGGCAGACGACCTGATGCTCGCCCAGGCCTATCAGCGCACCGCCGAACGGCTGGCGCCATTCCAGCCGATCGAGGCCCAACTGTTCGCCGATCTGTCGGCCGAGGCCCTGGGCGTCGTGTCGGCTTTCGAGACCGGTAACGGGGCGGCGCTGAGGAGTGCGGTGCGCTCACACCACCGTCGGCGGATGGGCGCCGCCCACGCCATCGCCCGCCTGGCTGGGGGCGGAAAATATCGACCGGATATCGTTTGAATATCAAACAGGCGGGGCGCTGGCTTGAGAGGCCGCGATCGGCGGCGTTTCGAAAAAGGAGCCTGCCATGACCTCCATTACCCCCCGTCTCATCCTGCTGCGCCTGGGCGCCGCCAAGGCCCTGACCCTGTCCATCGAGGAGGGCACGATCAAGGAAGCCGGCAGCAGCCAGTACTACTTCGTCTGACCCGGCCGCGGCGACGCGCCCGGTCGCGCCGCCCATCGCCTCGTCGGCGTTCCTGCCGGCGAGATCCGTAACGCCGCCGCGTCTTTGATGCGGCCCCACAGCGAAAGTCAAAACCATGTCCAACTCCACCACGACCCTTCGGGTGATCCGCCTCGGCGGCGCGCTCGATCTGACCCGCTCGGTCGACGACGAGGGCCTGCGCGAGCCGATGCAACCCCAGCTCGCTTGGTTCTGAGCGATCGGTCCTGCCGCGCGGCCGCCGCGCCGCGCGACAGGGCAATCGGCTGGGAGGCCGCGATGGCGCTGTGGTTGGCCCGCGATGTTCATGCTGCGGCGATCGACGAGGACATCGTCTTTCTCGATGTCGCCGCCGACGCCTACCTCTGCCTCGTCCAGGCCAGCTTGCTGGTGGCGTTGGACGACGGCGGCGCGGTGAGCCCGCGCGACGAGACGTCCGCCCAGACCTTGATCGAGGCGGGCCTGGTGACGCACACGCCCAGGCTGGCGGTCCGGGCGATCCCGCCCAAACCCCCCCTCGATCTGCGCGGCGCCGCCCGCCGTCCACGCCCGCGCGAAATCGCCGCCGGCCTGCTCGCC
>DGYN01000061.1 GCA_002398405.1 Caulobacteraceae bacterium UBA5005 | reverse complement strand
ATCCAGCGCGGCATCAAGCACGGGGTGCGCAAGATCAATATCGACACCGACAACCGGATGGCCATTACCGCGGCGATCCGCAAGGTGTTCGTCGACATGCCCGGCGAGTTCGACCCCCGGGCTTACTTAAAGCCCGCCAAGGAGGCCATGCGCGGCATCTGCAAGCAGCGCTTCACGGAATTCGGGGCGGCCGGCCAGGCCAGCAAGATCAAGGTCAAGCACACCAGCGTTATGGCCAAGGCCTATGCGGCGGGCGAGCTGGATCCCAAGATCGGGGTCACGGCGAAGGTCGCGGCGGAGTAGTTAGCGCACCGAAGGCCCTGAGGGCAGGCGCTGACGCGTGAAAGCGCCGCCCAGGCTCGCCCAGCCTGCGGGGCCGACAAGGCTCGCCGCCTTTTGATCCACATGACTGGCGGCGCGGGCGTAGAGGCCGGTCAGGGCAGCGGTGGAGAGGGCCGCGGCGGTCTGGGTGACGCGGTCGCGGGGTCTAAGCAGCATCCAAAGAGCGTTGAGGCCCTGCAGGCCGCACCATAAACCGAGCGCTTTTGTCCGGGCGGGCGATGCCGGGGCGTTCCAGACGCGAAGGGCGGCGAGCGTCGTGACTGAGAACAGCGCCGGCCAGATGGCGCGGCCCAGGCTCGCACGGGGTTGGCGGGGCGCGCCGGGGACGGCGGGTTGGGGCTTGGCCACCGCAATGGCGGCGGTCGCGCCGATGGCTACGGCGCAGAGCAGGAGGCCGATGGCGACGTGGCTGGTCGAGCGGCCTTCGGCGTTGAGGGCGTCTTGGACCTTGTCCTGGGCGTTGGCGACGAAGGCCATGCGGGTTTCTCCCTTTGAAGGGAGAATGGCGAAGCGCGGGGCTAGGTTCCTAGATCCTCCCCCTACGGTGGAGGATTTGCGGCTCAGGCTTAAGCGCCGCCTTCGCCCTCGAGCTCGCCCAGCGCGCTCTGCAGATAGTTCTGCTCTCCCAGCGCCCTGATCAGGTTCATCTGGGTTTCCAGGAAATCGATGTGCTCCTCGGTGTCTTCTAGGATGCGCTCGAGGATTTCGCGGCTGACGTAGTCCTGGGCCTCTTCGCACTGTTTGATGCCGGCGATGAGGGTTCCGCGGCCGCCCACTTCGAGCGCCAGGTCGGCGGCCATGGCTTCGGCCACGGTCTCACCAATGGCGAGCTTGTTGAGGTCCTGGAGGTTGGGCAGGCCGTCGAGGAAGAAGATGCGTTTGATCAGGGTGTCGGCGTGCTTCATCTCCTCGATCGATTCGTCATAGACGATCTTGCCGAGCCTCGCGAAACCCCAGTTCTGAATCATGCGGGCGTGCAGGAAATACTGGTTCACCGACGTCAGTTCATTGGTGAGCACTGTATTCAGCAGCTTGATGATATTGCGATCGCCTTGCATTTTTCACGGTCCTTCAAGCTGTTCGTCGCACAACAACACCCTAGCTCGCGAATTGTTCGCGCGCGTTCAAGCCTTATCTTTGCAAATGATTCTGCGTCTCAGTGGAGACCAGGAAAGCCGAAACTATTCAGCGGCGTAGCGAAGGGCGACCTGCTGGTCCTCGATCATGCAGCGGATATCGCAGACGCACTTGGCGCACTGCGGCTTGCAATCGGCGTGGCGGAAGACATCGGCAGGCCGCGAGGCGCCCTGATCGATGGCGGCGCGGACGTCGCGCTCGCGGATGCCATTGCAATTGCACACGTACACGGCGGGAAGAGCCCCTGTTCGACTTCACTGACATCTACCACATGCGAACGTAGTTGCAACTCATTTGCAACTGGTGAACCAGCCAAATCGCCGCATGATCGTTGCAAATTCGGCGCACGGTCGTACACCCATCCAGGATGAAACCTGATCTGCCTCCCGAAGTCTTAGCGCCCCTGGCCATTTATAAGGGCAAGGAGCCGCCTTCTCCCGACTGGTTCAAGAAGGCGATCGCGGTGGAGCCGGAGCGGTTCACCGTCGAGGTCAAGGGCGCGAAAATCGAGTGCCTGGCCTGGGGTGAACGGGGCAAGCAGGGCATCGTCTTTGTGCACGGGGCCAGCGCCCACGCCGACTGGTGGAGTTTCATCGCCCCCTTCTTCGCTGAGGACGGCTATCGCGTGGCGGCCCTGTCGCTATCGGGCATGGGCGGGTCGGACTGGCGCAACGTCTATGACTTCGAGACCTTCGCCGAAGAGGTGGACGCCTGCGCGAAGGGCGCGGGCCTCTTCGAAGGTCCGGACAAGCCCGTCTATGTGGGGCACTCCTTCGGCGGGGCGGTGGTCTACACCGCGACGCTCGCCCACTCCGACCGGATGACCGCGACGATCATGGTCGATTCGGGGTTCGGGGGGCCTCCGAAGGAGAGCGCCAGCGACGCGGCCAAGAAGGACGTCATGCCGCCCCGCCGCCCCATGGGCCGGGTCTACGCCACTCTGCCAGAGGCTTTGGCGCGGTTCCGTTTCCTGCCGTCGCAGGTTCCGGGACACCTCTACATCGCCGACTTCATCGCCAGGCGGTCCCTGAAGCCCGCGCCCACCGAAGACGGGGGCGAAGGCTGGACCTGGCGATTCGATCCGGACCTCTTCCCGCGCCTGGACCGCGCCTATTTCAAGAGCCTGGTGGGCAAGACGCCGGGCCGGGCCCTCCACCTCTACGGCGATAGGTCCAAAGTCATCGAGCGGCACGGCGGGCCGCCGAAACTGCTGGAGAATGTGGTCAAGAGCGTCGCCATCCCCGACGCCGAACACCACGTCATGGTCGACCAGCCCCTGGCCCTGGTGGCGGCGATCCGCACCGCACTGGCCGCCTGGGCCATCCCGCCCGCTTGAGCCGGTCGGCGGCTTGGTATAGTCCAGCCTCAAGACCCTATTATTGAATCCAAAGGCGAGAGTGATGGCGGGACCGGCCCACGACTACCACCGCGGCGAGATGGACATCCACGAGCAGCAGCGGACCTTCCATTCCTTTCTGGTGCTGGCCAAATGGGGCTCGCTGGCCATCGCGGTCGGCGTCCTGTTCTTCAGCCTGATCTTCGCGGCCGGGGTCGGTTTCCTGGGCGCGGCGGCGACCGCCTTCGTCGTCCTTGTGCTCGGCATCCTGTTGCTCAAAGAAAAGAAGAAACCCGCTCACTGAGCTCCCTAAGGGGGACTATCGCCGCATGGCCGTGACCATCGCCGTCGTCAGGGAACGCCTTGGCGGAGAAACGCGCGTCGCCATCACCCCGGATACGGTGAAGAAATACACAGGCGCGGGCCTGGCCGTCATCGTTGAGCAGGGCGCGGGAACGGCATCGTCGATCCCCGACGCGGACTATGCCGCCGCCGGGGCCAAAGTCGCCAAGACCGCCGCGGAGGCGCTGAAAGCCGCCGATATCCTGATCAAGGTCCGCGGGCCCGACGCCTCCGAAATCGGCGCGCTGAAAAAGGGCGCGGTGGTGGCGGCCATGCTCGATGCGCACAACAACAAGGACAAGGTTGCGGCCCTCGCCAAACAGGGCGTCACGGCCTTTGCCATGGAGTTCGTGCCGCGCATCACCCGGGCCCAGGTGATGGACGTCCTCTCCAGCCAGGCGAACCTCGCCGGCTACCGCTCTGTGATCGAGGCGGCCAATGTCTACGGCAAGGGCATGCCGATGATGATGACCGCGGCGGGCACGGTCTCGGCCGCCAAGGTGTTCATCATGGGGGTCGGCGTCGCGGGGCTGCAGGCCATCGCCACGGCCCGGCGCCTGGGCGCCGTCGTCACCGCCACCGATGTTCGCCCCGCCACCAAGGAACAGGTGGAAAGCCTGGGCGCCAAGTTCACCGCCGTCGAGGATGAGGAGTTCAAGAACGCCCAGACGGCCGGCGGCTACGCCAAGGAGATGAGCAAGGAATACCAGGCCAAACAGGCGGCGCTGGTGAGCGAGCACATCAAGAAACAGGACATCGTCATCACCACCGCCCTGATCCCGGGCAGGAAGGCGCCGGTGCTGGTCAATGCGGCGCAGGTGGCCTCCATGCGGGCCGGCAGCGTCATCGTTGACCTGGCCGTCGAACAGGGCGGCAATGTCGAGGGCTCGGAGGCCGGCAAGGTGGTCACCACCAAGAACGGGGTGATCATCGTCGGCCAGACAAACCTGCCCGGCCGCATCGCCTCGGACGCCTCTAACCTCTATGCGCGCAACCTCTTCGCCTTCCTCGAGCTGGTGGTGAAGGAGGGCAAGGTCGCGATCGACCTGGAGGACGAGATCCTCAAGGCCGCCGTCGTCGCCCATGGCGGCGCCGTAACCAACGAGGCCTTGAAGGCGACGGCCGCAAAGCCGGCCGCCGCGAAACCGAAGGCCGCGCCGAAGGACAAACCGGCCGCCAAGCCGACCGCCAAGCCCAAGCCCAAACCGCCCGCCGCCGCCAAGGCGCCGGCCGGCAAGAAGGGAAAGTGACCATGCGCGGACTTTACGCCTGCGCCCTGGCTGGCCTTCTGGCGCTCACCGCCTGCGGCAAGTCGGCGGATGAGCCCGCCGATTCCGCGGCGCCGGCCTCCGCGCCGGCCGCGGCGCCTGCCCCCGATCCTGTGACCCTGTCCGGACCCATTTCGGAACTGGTGGACTGCGCCGGGGCCTATGCGGCGGCTGGCGGCATCGACCCGGCGTCGACCAGCAACGACATGTCCAACCCCTGGTTCCAGACCTTCATGGACGCGCAGATGAAGATTTCGGGCGCCGAGGGAAAGCCTGATCCCGCCACCCTGTCGCGGGCCATCAAGGAGCGCGCCGACCACTGGAAGGCGCAGGACAAGACTGATGTCACCGCGCGCGCCGAAGCGTGCAAGGCCACGGGTTAGGAGAGCGCCATGGACGTCGATCCCACAGTCTTCCGCCTGGCCATCTTCGTGCTGTCGATCTTTGTCGGCTACTACGTGGTCTGGAGCGTGACGCCCGCCTTGCACACCCCGCTGATGGCGGTGACCAACGCCATCTCCTCGGTGATCATCGTCGGCGCCCTGATCGCGGCGGCGGCGGCGGGCGGCGCCGAGGGCGTGTGGGTGTCCAAGGGCGCCGGCGCGGTCGCAACGGCCCTGGCGGCGGTGAACATCTTCGGCGGCTTCCTGGTCACCCAGCGCATGCTGGCCATGTACAAGAAGAAGGAAAAGCCCAAGCCGGTTGGGGAAGCCAAGTGAACGCCGGCCTCATCGCCCTTCTGGCCAGCGGGGGCATCATCGCCGTCTGCGGCGCGGGCTATCTGTTGTTCAACTCGAAATTCTGGGCGGCCAACCGTGAACGGTTCGCGCTGAACGGCCGGACCAAGACAGCGATTGAAGTCATCGGCCTTTGCCTCTTCACGGCGGGTTGGCTGCTTCCGGCCTTTGGGCCGGAGCGCGGCGAGCACCTGGCCCGGTTCGCGGCCCTGCCGGGCCTGGTGATCGTCCTGGCGGGCCTGGTCCGCAAGTCAGACACCGTCGGACGCATTGGCGTCATGGTCGCTGTCGCCGGCTGGCTGGGCGCGGAAGTGCTGTCCGGCCTGCGGGAGACCAATTCAATCGTCGAAGCCATGCGCCATATGGCCCTGCCCGGAATGCTGGCCCTCACCCTCGTCGCCACCCTGCTCTATGGCCAATGGAAGGCGCAAAGCGCCAAGAAGGACGGAACGGCATGAACGCCAATCTCGCCGCCATCCTCTACGTCGTCTCCGGCGTCCTCTTCATCCTGGCGCTGAGGGGACTTTCCAGTCCCGAGACCAGCCGCCGCGGCAACACCATGGGCATGGTAGGCATGGCGATGGCGGTGGGCACGACGCTCGCGACCCTTGGGACCCAAGGGATCCTGGACGTAACCACGCTGGGTCTGATCCTGGCGGGGGTGGTGGTCGGTGGCGGGATCGGCGCGGTGATCGCGCGCAAGGTCGCCATGACGGCCATGCCGCAGCTGGTGGCGACCTTCCACAGCCTGGTCGGCGCCGCCGCCTGCCTGGTGGCCGTGGCGGCGATCTATTCGCCCAGCGCCTATGGCATCGGCCAGGTCGGCGAGATCCACGTTCAGAGCCTGATCGAGCTATCCCTGGGCGTCGCCATCGGGGCGATCACCCTGTCGGGCTCGGTCATCGCGGCCTTGAAGCTGAACGGCAATATGAGCGGGGCGCCGATCATCCTTCCCGCCCGGCACCTATTGAACATCGTCATCGCGGCGGTGATCGTGGGCCTGGTGATCTATCTGGTGATGACCGGCGGGTCGGCCATCTGGGCGTTCTGGGCGATCCTGGGCCTTTCCGTCCTCATCGGCGTGACCCTGATCATCCCCATCGGCGGGGCGGACATGCCGGTCGTGGTCTCGATGCTGAACAGCTATTCCGGCTGGGCGGCGGCGGCGCTGGGCTTCACGCTGGAGAACACCACCCTGATCATCACCGGGGCGCTTGTGGGCTCCTCGGGCGCGATCCTTAGCTACATCATGTGCAAGGCGATGAACCGCAGCTTCATCAGCGTGATTCTCGGCGGTTTCGGCGGCGAGGATGCGGTGGCGGGCGGCCCGGCGCGCGAGCAGCGGCCCTATAAGGCCGGCAGCGCCGACGATGCGGCCTTCATCATGAAGAACGCCTCCAAGGTGATCATCGTCCCCGGCTACGGCATGGCGGTCAGTCAGGCCCAGCACGCGCTGCGCGAAATGGCCGACAAGCTGAAGGAGGAAGGGGTCGATGTGAAATACGCCATCCACCCCGTCGCCGGCCGCATGCCCGGCCACATGAACGTCCTCCTGGCCGAGGCCAATGTCCCCTATGACGAGGTCTTCGAGCTGGAGGACATCAACTCCGAGTTCTCCACCGCCGACGTCGCCTTCGTCATCGGCGCCAACGACGTCACCAATCCCGCCGCCAAGACCGACAAGTCCTCGCCCATCTACGGCATGCCGATCCTCGACGTGGAAAAGGCTGGCACCGTGCTGTTCGTCAAACGCTCCATGGGCGGCGCGGGCTACGCCGGGGTCGAGAACGAACTCTTCTTCCGCGACAACACCATGATGCTGCTCGCCGACGCCAAGAAGATGGTCGAGGGGATTTTGAAGGGGCTCTGATGTCGCTGCGCCGTCCCCGATTCCGAGCCAGCGCAGAAAATGTCCCTTCTGAACCGGGAACCTGGAAGACCTCTGTTGTCAGTGTGTTCGATGGCGAAACGCTTATCGGCAAGTATGAGCGCAACCATGCGGGCTGGGCCGAAGAAACATTCGATCCCTTCGAATGGGAGGGCGCCTGGTACGCCCTCTATTCGCCCGACTACACCACGACCCGGGTAATGAGCCTACCTAACTGCCGAGATATCGGCGGTGAAGAGCCCGACGGAAGCGGGTTCTGCCCGGTGGAGTTCTTCGTTCCCTGGGTTCGAGCCAAGACCGTGCGACTGAAGGGCAAAAGCTACGAGTCCCTGGAGTTTTGCAATGATCAGAGATGGCCAACTGATCCGGCGGCAGAAGTGACGGAGGCGCCATGGTCGTCAATCGATACGGGATTTGTGGCCGGCTGCATCTGGGGGGACGACTACAGCTGGAAGCTGCAATGCATCGACATGGCTGAGGCCGCGAAGGGGCGCGTCGTCCGGACTGAGCGGTTTGGATTTGTGGAACTGGCGCCGAAGTTGTCCCTGCGCGACAGCCTGAGGTTCGACGCCGGGCGGGCTGACCAACCCTGGATGGTCCACCTCATTCGTCAGGAAGCGCGCGATCTCGCCTCGGGCGCGCTGCTGGATCCCTACGACCTTTGACTAGGAGGCGGCCCGCGGACCAGCGTGCGGTCTTTGTACGGTTCCTCTGCTTTCAACGGTTCGTTGAGAGCTTTTCTTGACACCGCCCTAGCCAAAGGCGTTTGGCGCCAGAGCGCGGCCGGACCACAATATCTCACCTGCTCACACGGGAGAGATGGGCCATGGCCTACGAAGCAAAGTACCGTCAGGACGGCGGACCCGTGGATGCGTTCATCGCCTCGGTGGACAATCCGACGCGTCGGGCCGACGCGCAGGCGACCCTGGCGCTCTATCGCGAGGTCACCGGCCTGGAGCCGAAGATGTGGGGCGCGGCCATCGTCGGGTTCGGCGACAGCGTTTTCACCTATCCGAGCGGCACCAAAAGCCCCGTGCCGGCCGCATGCTTCTCGCCGCGCAAGGCGTGCATGGTCCTCTACCTCGGCCGGGATTTCGAGGACGCCGAAGACCTCTACGCCAAGCTTGGCAAGCACAAGACGAGCAGCACCGGCGGCTGCATCAATATCAACAAGCTCGCCGACGTTGACCTTTCCGTCCTGCGGGAAATTGTGGCCCGCAGTTTCGCCGCCAGCCTGGCGCGCGCCTGATGAGCAAGCCCGCCCTGCAATTCTGGTTCGAATTCGCCTCGACCTATTCGTATCTGTCGGCCATGCGCATAGGCGATGTGGTGGCAAAGGCTGGCGTCGCGGTGGAATGGAAGCCCTTCCTGCTGGGGCCGATCTTCGGCGCCCAGGGGTGGGAGACCTCGCCCTTCAATATCTATCCCGACAAGGGCCGCAACATGTGGCGGGACATGGAGCGGCGGGCCCGGGCCCTGGACCTGGCGTTCGTCAGGCCTGATCCGTTTCCGCAGAACAGCCTCTTGGCCGCGCGGCTGACGGTGGCGGGGCTGGAAGAGGGCTGGGGCGAGGCCTTCGCCCGCGGCGTCTATGAGGTGGAGTTCGCCCACGGCCTTTCCATCGCCGAGGAGCGGGTGCTTGAGGGAATCCTGATCAAGGCCGGGGCCGACCCGGACTCCGCCTTCGAGGCGGCCCGCTCCCCGATGATCAAGGACCGGCTGAAGGCCCAGACCCAGGAAGCGATAAGCCGCCACATCTTCGGCGCTCCGACCTTCATGGTCGGGGATGAGCTGTTCTGGGGGGACGACCGGCTGGAACAGGCGATCGACTGGGCGCTGGAGAAACATCCGGCGCAGGTGGGCGCTTGAAGCTAAATCCTCCCCCTGCGGTGGAGGAATTAAAAAGGCCGCCCTCACGAGCGGCCTCTTCAAAATTCGAACTCGCTCCGACCTAGCGGGCGCCGACCGGCTTCTTCGGGGCGGGCAGCAGGCCTTCGCGTTGCAGGCGCTTGCGGGCCAGCTTGCGGGCGCGGCGGACGGCCTCGGCCTTTTGGCGGGCGCGCTTTTCCGACGGCTTTTCGTAGTGCACGTGGCGCTTCATTTCGCGGAAGCTGCCTTCGCGCTGCATCTTCTTTTTCAGGGCTTTCAGCGCCTGATCGACGTTGTTGTCGCGGACGAAAATCTGAACCAGGACCGTAACCTCCGTGTCCGCCACCCGGATGATGGCAAACAGCATGCTGTGACCGCGCAGGATCTCCCCACGCGAGATTGGCGGGCCAGATAGCAGAGAGGCTTTGTCCTGTCTACGGTTGAGAGGCTATAGCAAACAGATGAATGACTGGGCCGACGAGACCGAACAACGGCTGCTGGACGCGGCCCTCCCCTTCGCCGGTGAGATGGGCTGGAGCGCGGTCACTCTGAGCCGCGCGGCGAGACGCGTGGGCCTGTCCGACGGCGAAACCAGCCTTCTTTTGCCCCACGGGGTCAGGGACCTGGCCGCCCTGCTGTCGCGGCGGCACGACGCGGCGGGAATGGCCGCGCTCTCGGGCATCGATCCCAAAACGTTGAAAATCCGCGAGCGGATCGCGGCCGGGGTCATGGCGCGCCTGGACGCGGCCTTCGAGAACGAGGCGGCGCTGCGCCGCTGGGCCGGGTTTCTGGCCCTGCCCACCAACCTGCCGCTGGCGTTGCGCCTGGTCTGGGAGACGGCCGACACGATCTGGCGCTGGGCCGGCGATACGGCCACCGACGAGAACCACTATTCCAAGCGGGCCATCCTGTCGGGGGTCCTGATCTCGACCCTGGCGGTACGCCTTTCCCAAGGCCGCGAGGCGTCGGAAGGCGAACTGGCGGCCCGCATCCAGAACGTCATGGATTTCGAAAAATGGAAGGCGGGGATCAAGCCCGCCAAGGCCATGACAGAGTTCGTCGAAACCCTAGGAAAGCTGCGCTACCGATGAGAGCCGTCCGCCTGCGCCACCCGGCGAGCCTTGAGACCCTGGATTTCTCCGACATGGCCGATCCGGGCGATCCGGGTCCCGGGCAGATTCGGGTCCGCATCCACGCCAGCTCGCTGAACTTCCACGACTACGGCGTCATCTCCGGCCGGCTGCCGGCGGCGGATGGCCGGGTTGTCATGTCCGACGGCGCGGGCGTCGTCGAAGCCATCGGCGCGGGCGTCACCGACTTCGTGGTCGGCGACCACGTGGTTAGCTGTTTCTTCCCCACCTGGCAGGAGGGCCCGGCGCGGATCGCGGGCTTCTCCACCGTTCCGGGGGACGGGGTCGACGGCTATGGCCGCGAGGTCGCGGTCGCCTACGAAAAGGCCTTCACCAAGGCGCCCAAGGGGTTCAGCCATCAGGAGGCCGCCACCCTGACAACCGCCGGCGTCACCGCCTGGCGGGCTCTGGCGGTGGAGGGCCATGTGAAGGCGGGCGAAACCGTGCTGCTGCTGGGCACCGGCGGCGTCTCGGTGTTCGCCCTGCAACTGGCCAAATCCATGGGCGCGAAGGTGATCATCACCTCCTCCTCCAACGATAAGCTGGAACGCTGCCGGGCCATGGGGGCGGACGAGACCATCAACTACAAGGAACGCGCCGACTGGGGCGCGGCTGTGATGGAGCTGACCGGCGGCGCGGGCGCCGACCACGTGCTGGAGGTCGGCGGCCCCGCCACCCTGGCGCAATCGGTGGCGGCGGTCCGGCCCGGCGGCATCGTCCATCTGATCGGGGCCTTGTCGGGCTGGGCGGGGGAAATCCCGACGCACCTGTTCCTGCTCAAGCAAGTGCGGATGCAGGGCGTCCTGGTCGGCAGCCGCCGGATGCAGCAGGACTTCGTGCGGGCGCTGGAGACCACCGGCATCCGCCCGGTGATCGATAGGACTTTCAAGCTCGACGAGCTGGCCGACGCCTTCCGTCACGAACTGTCCGGTGCGCATTTCGGCAAGATCTGCATCAAGATTGAGACCTGAGGACGTCTATGAGGCCGGGCTCGAAGTCTGATAGTTTCCATATTCCACGACCGCTCCTCGATGAGTGCCAACGCCTCCGAGAGTCAGGCGGACAATTAGAAGAGGTCATCGGGCTACTTCGCCAGCGGGGCTTGTCGCAAATCCAATCTATCGCGGCGTTGATCGCCCTCGGCGAAGCAACCTTGGCCGAAGCAAAGCCTTTGATTCACCTAAGCCCTACTTGGACGGATATGCGTGGTCCGGCGAATGGCCTCCATGATGCCCTGGAAGCCTGGACCAGCAGCGGTGAAGCGAAGGACTTGTAGGCGCGGTCGTCCACTCGACACCGGCGAAATGGTCAGACACTGTGCCTACCAACGATAAGGGGAGGACGCGCCAAATGAAGCGCCTGGTTACGTTGACGATAGCGGCCGCCGTGCTGGCCGGGCCCCTGGCCCTGGCCCAGGCGCCCGCGGGGCCTGAGATCAAGACCGAGATGACCAAGATCGACGGCGTCCAGGTCCGCATCGACATGCCGGCCAAGTGGGACAAGTGCCTGATCGTCTCCAACCACGGCTATTCGCCCGAGCCCCGCAATCCGGCGTCAGGCCCGCCGTCGGCGCGGACCAAGATGTTCGCCGAACGGGGCTGCGCGGTCGCGGCATCCGCCTATTCCAAGGGCGGCTGGGCGCTGGAACAGGCCATGGCCGATAACCAGAAGCTGATCCGATATTTCTCTAAGAACTACGGCAAGCCGCAGTGGGTGTACGCCACCGGCGGGGCCATGGGCGCGGCGACGACCATGACCAGCGTCGAGATGTTCCCCAATATCTATGACGGGGGCCTGGTCACCTGCTGCGGGACCATGGCGCCGTCATCGTGGGAAGCGATGACCGGCTCTTTCCGGATGATGGCCCTGTTCGACTATTACTTCCCGGGCGTGTTGCCCTCGCCGGTCGGGCCGATCAACGGCTTCATGTACGGCGGGGCGACCGACGCCAAGATCGAGGCGGCCTTCAAGGCCAATCCGCAAAAGGCCGAGGTCTTCCGCCGCACCACCGGCCGGCGCATGGAGCACCTGGCCAATCACGTCAGCTTCCAGACCTATATCAGCCACGAGATGCAGGAGCGGGCCGGGGGAAATCCCTTCGACAACTCCACCTATATCTACACCCTGGACGATGACCCGGCGACGGTGAACGCGGGCGTCAAACGCTATGTCGCCGACCCCAAGGCCCAGGCCTACGCCCAGAAGTGGTTCTCGCCCACGGGCAAGCCGAAGAAGCCGCTCATGATCATGAGCCCGGTCTATGATCCGGTGGTCACCATCAACAACACCGCCGGCTATATGGACGTGGTCCGCAAGAACGGCGGCTTGGACAAGGTCTCCTTCCAGTGGTTCGACCACGAGGGCCACGGGGCGCTCAGCGAGGCCGAGGTGGCGACCGCCTTTGACGCCCTGGTGGCCTGGAGCAAGGGCGGACCGCAGCCGAAGACCGGCAAGGGCGTCACCGTAGGCCAGGCCCGCGGCGGCATGACGGTGGGCGGCGGCCCGCCGCCGGCCGCAGCGGCGGGCGGTCGCGGCAGGGGTCCTGCGCCGAACTGACGGAGACGCGGCTGGCGTTCAAACCTTAGCCTTACGGCCGCCGCTTTAAGGCCAAGCTTTACCCCCAAGACGGGCGCATGAAACTTGTCCTCTCGCTCATCCTCGCCGTTGCCGCCGCCCCCGCGCTGGCCCAGCCTCCGGACGAGACAGCGCTCGTCGATGAGCTGGTGGTGCGGGCCTACGGCGGCCCCCCTTGGTGGACCGTCTCGGATGGCGATAGCACCGTCTACATCCTGGCCCAGGCCCTAGCGGTGCCGAAGGGCCACGGCTGGGATAGGACGCTGCTGGAAAAGCGTCTTACGGGCGCCAAGCGACTCATCCTGCCGATCTCCTTCCCACCATTCCGCCTCGGCATCCTGGATGCGCGAAAACTGTATGCGGAGGTAAACCGTGGCGGCTCGCGGCCACCGCTTGAGACCCGCCTTTCGTCAGCGGTGAGCGCGCGCTTCCGGGCCCGGCGCGAAGCCTTGGCCCAGCCGGAAAGCCGGTACGCCGCCCTGCCAGCTGGGGCGGCCGCCATGCGCCTGGCGGGAGACGCCTACAAGGGCTGGGGCCTGCCTGTGGCGCCGCCCTCAGGGGACGAAGTGCTCCCCGTCGTGCTAGCGGCCGCCCGCGCCAAACGGGTGCGGACTGAAACCCCGCGCTACTCTGGTCCCAAGGTGGAAGGTACGGTCGGCGATGTCCTGCGCCCGGGCGAGGCCTGCGCGGCGGCAATCCTGGGCGAGCTGGATAAGGGCCGTCCGCGGACCTTCTCGACGGAGGAATACCGCGGCATGCAGACCGCCTGGGCCGATGGGGACATTCGGCCGGCCTTGGCGTCAGTCTCGGCCAGCGACGACACCCGGCATCAATTGCGCGTGCAGGTTGGTGAGGACCACTTTTTCTGGCTGCCCTCCGGAGCTTGGTCGAAATGCGGCGTGGACATGCCCAAAACCAGAGGGCCCATTGAGCAACGTAATCCAGTGAAGGACACGACCGCCGCCATCGCCAGGCAGCTTCAGACGCCGGGCCATGCCGTCGCCATCGTGGGGCCCTGGACGCTCCTAAGCCGCGACGGGGTCCTCGATCGCCTGCGTCGCCAGGGCTACGAGGTCACCACGCCCGCCACCCAGAACGCCGACTAATCCTTGAGGGGCCGCAGCCGATTGACGTGGCCCATCTTGCGGCCCGCCCTCGCCTCGCCCTTGCCGTAGAGCCAGACGCGGGCCTCCTGTTCGGCGGCCAGGGCCTTCCAGGCGTCGGCGTCCTTGCCGATGAGGTTGGTCATCTCGACATGGGCGAGCGCGGTGGTGGGGCCCAGCGGCCAGCCTGCGACGGCGCGGATGTGCTGCTCGAACTGATCCACCTCGCAGCCGTCGGCCGTCCAGTGGCCGGAGTTGTGCACCCTGGGCGCGAACTCATTCACCAGCAGGCGGCCATCGGCCATCTCGAAAAGCTCGACTCCCATGACGCCGACATAGTCGAGGCCGGTGAGGATGCGGGCCGCGATGACCTCGGCCAGTTCGACGATCCTGGGGGCGGCGCGGGCGGGGGCCAGGGTGCGGCGGAGGATGCCGTCCTGGTGGTGGTTTTCGCTTAAAGGATAGCAGGCGATCTCGCCGTCCGGGGCGCGGGCCGCGATGACCGACAGTTCGCGGATGAAGTCAGCGGCGGCCTCCAGGATGGCCGGCTGGCCGCCGATCTTTTTGAACGCCGCCTCAGCCTCGCGAGCGCTCTCGACCCAGACCTGGCCCTTGCCGTCGTAGCCCTCGCGGCGGGTCTTCAAGAGGGCCGGCGCGCCGAGGATATCCAGGGCCGCGGCGATATCGGCGGCGCTCTCGATGGCGGCGAAGGCGACGGTCGGGGCGCCGGCGCCGTTGAGAAAGGTCTTTTCCTCGACCCGGTCCTGGGCGACGGCCAGGGCCTTGGCGCCCGGCGCGACCCGGCAGCCAAGGCCGGTGAGGATCTCCACCGCCTTGGCCGGGACATTTTCGAACTCATAGGTGACGACGGCGCAGGCCTTGGCGAGGGCGGCAAGCGCCGCCGGATCGTCATAGGCGCCCTTGATGGTCCGGGCCGCGACGCGGCCTGCGCAGGGATCGTCCTCCGGCGAGAGGATCACGGCGTCAAAGCCGAGCCGGGCGGCCGCCAGCGCCAGCATGCGGCCAAGCTGGCCGCCGCCGAGGATGCCGATGGCGCTGCCGGGACCTAAGGGCGACATGGGAATCAGACCGTGACCTTTTCGGCGACGCTGCCGGTCTGGGCCGCGCGGAAAGCGGCGACCTTTTCGGCCAGGGCCGGATCGGAGAGGGCCAGGATCTGGGCGGCCAGAAGCCCCGCGTTCTTGGCCCCCGCCTCGCCGATGGCCAGCGTCCCGACGGGAATGCCGCCGGGCATCTGCAGGATGGAGAGCAGCGAATCGACGCCGTCCAGGGCCTTGGATTTCACCGGCACGCCCAGCACCGGAAGATCGGTCATGGAGGCGGCCATGCCCGGCAGATGCGCCGCGCCCCCGGCCCCGGCGATGATGATCTTGAACCCCGCCGCCTTGGCCCCCTTGGCGAAGGCGTAGAGCCGGTCGGGCGTGCGGTGGGCCGAGACGACCTTGGCCTCATAGGCCACGCCCAGCATATCGAGCGCGTCGGCGGCGGCCTTCATGGTCGGCCAGTCTGACTGACTGCCCATGATGATGGCGACCGGAGCGGCCTTGGCGACCATGCGTGCACATCCCTCTTACGGAAGGCGGCGGAGTATAGGGCCGGGCGTTGCGCTCGCAACCGATAGGGTTAAGATTTACGCTGGGGCGTGGGCGATTCCGTCCGGGCCGGAGTTTTAAGCCCATGAAGATCTCGGGCGTTCGAGCTGATCCCTTCGCCGCCGTGCGCCGGCGCGTGGCCTTGCAGAGCGCCGCCGGCGGTTCGGCCGCCCGCGCGCCGGACGAAGCCGCCTTCTTGGGTCTGGGCGAGGCGGACCTGACACCGCAGGTCCAGGCGGCGCTCAGCCGCCTGCTCATGGAAATCGATGAGCTTCGAGGCGAGGTCACCCGCCTCAAGGCCCATCTGTCGGAAGCCGAGGACCTGGCCGACCAGGATGTCCTAACCCCGCTGTTGAACCGCCGGGCCTTCGTCCGTGAGCTTTCGCGCAATCTTTCCTTCGTGCAGCGCTACGGGACGCCCGCCAGCCTGGTCTATTTCGATCTCGACGGCTTCAAGGGGGTCAACGACCGGTTCGGCCACGCGGTGGGGGATGACGCCCTTAGGGCCGTGGCCAAGCGGCTGCTTACCCAGGTGCGGGAAACCGATGTCGTGGGCCGGATCGGCGGTGATGAGTTCGCGGTGATCCTCATCCAGGCGGACTTGGAGACCGCCAAGGTCAAGGCCCAGCAACTGGCCGACGCGGTGCAGGGCGAGCCGGTGCAGACCGGCGATTGGATGACGCCGATCCACATCACCTATGGCGTCAGGCAGCTCGATCCCGACCGCACGGCCGAAGAGGTGATGAGCGACGCGGACGCGGCGATGTTCGCGGCCAAGCGGGCGAAGAGGTAACTCCTTCCCTCACCTTCATGGGGAGGGACAGCGAGGCAAAGCCTCGCAGGGTAGGGGAGTCGAAGGACAATCACAGACGTCTCAGCAAGTTTCCCGCGTCCCCACCCGCCTTCGCTTCGCTCAAGCACCCTCCCCATGAAGGGGAGGGAAAGAGAATCTAAGCAATAATATCCGGCGTGATGCGCTCGCTAAGGCGCATGATCTCGTCGCGGATGGCCAGCTTCTTCTTCTTGAGCCGCGCGATCTGCATCAGGTCGGGACTTGGCAGCAGGACCAGCGCCTCTATGGCGTCGCCCAGGTCCTGATGCTCCTGGCGCAGGATGGCGATCTTGGCGCGGAGGCCTTCGTCGTTGGCCGGTTCGTCACCGTTCATAGCACCTGCAACCCACCCAGCGCGGCGGTCGCATTAGACCTTTGACGGTCTCCACTCAAGCCTGGTTCGCCGGGCCAATGTCCTGGCCCCAGCGCGCCGTGCGCTCCCAGGTCAGGCCAAAGAGGTCCAGGGCCCGGCCCACGGCCTGGTCGACGATCTCCTCGATACCCTGCGGATGGGCGTAGAAGGCGGGCATGGGTGGGGCGATGATGGCGCCCATCTCAGCGAGTTTCACCAGGGTGCGCAGGTGGCCAAGGTGCAGGGGCGTCTCGCGCACCATCAGGACGAGCGGCCGGCGTTCCTTCAGAGTGACGTCAGCGGCGCGGGTCAGCAGGGACGAGGTCACGCCGGTGGCGATCTCCGACATGGTTCGCACCGAACAGGGGGCGATGACCATGCCCAGCGTCTTGAACGATCCCGAGGCGATCGAGGCGCCGACGTCGGAGAGCTTGTGCGCCACCGATGCCCGGGCGTTGACCGATGAGACGGAAAGGCCCTCCTCCTGCGACAGGGTCAGGGCCGCGGCCTTGGAGACGATCAGATGAGTCTCGACCCCCAGTTCCCGGCAGGCGTCGAGGGTGCGCACGCCAAGGGTCGCGCCCGAAGCGCCCGAAATTCCAACGATCAGCCTGGGCTTCACCACTTAAAAGGGATCCTTCGCCTTGTTGCTGAACAATCGTGTCAACCTTGAGCGCGCGCAAGCCAATGTGAACTGACAGGGTCGCTCTTTGGGCGTCTACTTGCCGACGTAAGGCAAGATGGAGCGATACCTATGGCGATTGATGCCCGTATCCGTGAGCTTGGCCTGAGGCACCGCAGCCTCGACCGCGCAATCGAAGACGAAGCAAGACACCCGGCTTTCGACGATGTGAAGCTGCGCCAGATGAAGCGACAGAAGCTTAAACTCAAGGAAGAGATCGATACGCTCCGAGGGAGCCTGAATTAGGAAAAACAAAACGCCGCCGGATCGCTCCGGCGGCGTTTCGCATATTGAGATGTCCGTTAGGGCTGCTCGTTCCGCGGAAGGCTGGAAAGCTCCGACGGTTCAATCTTGCGAATACCGCTGACCTTGCAACGCGCGGCCTTGGACGTGACCTGGCTGAAGGCGACGATGTCGGCGTCGGCGCCGCTGCACACCATGCTTGGCGTCCGTCCCTCCACGGCCACCCGGGTTGATTCCCGGATTTCCGGACACGGACCGGCGAACTCCAGCTGATAGACGTCCTTGCGGACGCGCAGGTTGACGCCGTCGCGGCCGGAGATCTTGGTCGCCGCGAAGCCTACGACGTCGCTCGTGCGGAAGCAGGCGCGCGAGTCGGCATCTGCGTTGCTGACAAACTGCTGGGGCGCAGCAGCGGCGGAAAGGCCGGCGGCGGCAAGGGCGAGCGCCCCCGCCATCACGACGGTTTTCTTGATTGCGGTTCGTTTCATTGCGGTCGTCCTCTTTGGATTTTTGACTGAACTTCCGACCCTGACCCTGAATATAGGCTGAACCAGCCACCACGCCTAGGGTTGCACCTCACGGGGCGCGACAAGCGCGGCGAGAGGCGCGGGCAGCGGCGATGGGACGCCGGCGATCAGGGCCGCCACGTGCTCCGCCAGCAGGGGCGCCGTGGTGAAGCCCCGGGATCCAAGGCCGGTCAGGACAAAGAGACCCGGCGCGACCTCGCCGGCGATCGGCAGGCGGTCCGGCGTCGTGGCGCGCAAGGCGGCGCGCCCCGCCAGCGGCAGGCTCTGCAAGGCCGCGGCGAGATGGGGCCGGCCCACCGCCACCGCCGTGAGGTTCCGCTGATGATCGGCGGGCCTGACATCTGTGAGCGTATCTCCCCGGTCGTGGGTCGCGCCAAACAGCACGCCGGTCCTGGTCGGGATGGCGTAGGCGCCGAAGGCCGTCGCGACGCCAGAGTCGATGTCCTCCGCGAGGCTTGCCTGGCCACGCACGGGGGTAAGGCCAAGGGTGGGGCAAAGCGCCCCGGCGCCGTACCCGCAGGCCAGGACGATGGCGTCGAACCCCGCCTCCTCCCCTCCCGCGAAAGTCAGGACGCCGCCGCCCGCCGAGACAACGGGACGCGGATCGACGATTGGCGCCCAGGCCTGCAGCACCAGGGCCGGCTCGACGACCAGACCGTCCTCGAAAAGCAGGCCGCCGGCCGCCGGCGGTTCTTCGAGAATGGCCGCGACGTCCGCCGCGTCCAGCCGGGAGAGGGTTTCGGGCTCAAACAGGTCCTGTACGGCGACCTTGTCGAACCGCGCCTCATCGCGTGGCTCGGCCTCAAGCTGGAGAGCGCCCGTGGCGATGACGGCCCCGTCGAGCGCGTTGTAGAGCGTCACCGCCCGGGCGAAGGCCTGCGCATAGAGGGCCGCCCGGGGCCCCCCGCCGGCGTCGAGCGCGGGGGTGACAAGGGCCGCGGGATTGCCCGAGGCCGCCACCTGAGCTGGATCCGCGAACACCTGGGCTTTCAGGCCGAGCACGGCGAAAGCGCGCGCCAGGGAGGCGCCGGCGATTCCCGCGCCGACGATGGCGATGGACGGCTCGCGGGCGGGCGGAGCCTCACCGGGAAGCCGGGCCTCCAGGCGCTGGCGCTTGCGGCCGTGACCGGGAAGTTTTTCGACGGTAAAGCCCTGACCCTCGAGCCCCCGCCGGACCGCCCCCGCCACGGTGAAGGTCGCGGCCCTGGCGCCCGGCGCCGAGCGCGCCGCGACGCCCTGGAGCACCTCCTCGCGCCACATGGCGGGATTGAGGGCCGGAGAAAACCCGTCGAGGAACCAGGCGTCCGCCTTCCCTGTCCAGGCGGCGAGCGCTTCGGCCGCCTCCATCACCGCGACATCGACCGTGGCGGAAAGCTCCGGCAGATCGATGCGATGGAACCCCCGCCGCTTGCCCGGCCAGCGATCGAGCAACAGGCGGGTGACGTGGGACAGCGCCGGCCAGGGCTCAAGCGCGCGCAAGGCCTCCTCCCGGGTCAGGGGGTGTGCTTCCAGGCTGAAGATGTGGAGATGGGCCCCTGCCCCCACGGTCCCGTCCTCCCGGGCCTCCTCCCAGAGGTCGAGGAGCGCGGCGATGTTAAGGCCCGTGCCGAAGCCGAGTTCGGCGACGGTGAAGCGACATCGCCCGCGCCACGCCTCCGGCAAGCCGCAGCCCTTGAGAAAAACCGCCCGGCTTTCCGCCAGGCCGTCTTCCATGGAGAAGTAGATATCGCCGTACAGGGTCGAGCGCAGGGCGCCGTCCTCGAACGCCGCGGGGGACTGTGGTTCGGCAGGGTGGGGCTCGGTAGGGTGGGATTCGGTCATCGGCCGTCGCAAACGCAAAGAGGGCCGCGCGATGGCGGCCCTCTCCGGTTCCCAGTTGAAGGGAACGAAGCCTTATTTCGCGGGCGGCGCGGCCGGGGCCATGGTGCCGGCGGGAGCGGCGGGCGCCATCGTGCCTTCGGGAGCGGCGGCGTCGGCGGCCGGCGGGGTGGCGACAACTTCAGCGGCCGGCGCGGGCGGAGCTTCCTCGACCACGGTGGTTTCTTCTTTTTTCGAGCAGGCGGCGGTGGCGACGAGCGCGCAGACGGTGCTGGCGATGAGAAGCTTGCGGATCATTGGAGTTCCTCTTTGTGATGGGTTTCAACGCCGGATCCCCCCGGCGCCGGCCTAAGGCGAAGCAGCCGATGGGGACTATGCCGTCATTCCGCGCTCGCGCAAGCGTGTTCGATGAACAGCCATTGGCCAAGCAAAAAGGGCCGCCCTTGCAGGCGGCCCTTTCGCATTTCGTAGACGTCCGAAGCCTACTTGGGGGCTTCGGCCGGGGCGGCCGGAGCGGCGGCGGCCGGGTCGGCCGGGGCGCCTTCGGCCGGAGCGGCCGGAGCTTCCGGAGCCGGGGCCGGGGGGGCTTCAGCGGCCGGAGCCTCTTCAGCGGCCTTTTCTTCTTCCTTGGCGCAGGCGGTCAGAGCCAGGCCGGCAACGGCGATGCTGGCGATGAGGAGTTTGCGGATCATGATTCTTGTCCCTTAAAAGGTTAGCGCAGCGCCGACGGTTTCGACCCCCCGGATAGAATCCCGGCGAAGCACGAAGCAGCGCGTCGGCTATGTAGTCAGTCTTTGCCTGTACACGCAAGCGTGATCTTTGATCACACACCCGTAGATTCGACGGGCGCTATCCCTCCGCCGGGATGGCGCCGAGGATTTCTTCCAGCTGCAGGAAGCTCGGCTGGGCCGGGGTCGGCACGCTGCCGCGGCCGATTTCCACCGAAATCTGAGCGGCGTTGCCGTGCAGGTGGGCCACCAGAACCGCCTGGATGATCTTATAGAAGGCGGCGTCCTCGTCGATAATGTCCTTCAGCCGCGTGGCCATGGGCCCCACCAGGCCATAGGCGAGGAACACGCCCATGAAGGTGCCGACCAGGGCGCCGCCGATCATGCCGCCCAGCACCGCCGGCGGCTCGGTGATCGAGCCCATGGTCTTGATCACCCCCAGAACCGCCGCGACGATGCCCAGCGCCGGCAGGCCGTCGGCCATGTTGACCAGGGCGTGCTGCGGCATGAGCGCCTCGTGATGGTGCTTTTCCAGCTGCTTTTCCATCGCGTCCTCGACCTGGTGAGGATCTTCCAGGTTCATGGTCATCATCCGCAGGGTGTCGCAGATGAAGTCGACGGCGAAGTGATCCTTGGCGATCTTGGGGAAGCGCGAGAAGATCGAGCTGTCGTGCGGCTTTTCGATGTGGCTTTCCAGGGCGATGACGCCCTTGGATTTCATCGTCTTGGTGAGCAGGAACAGCAGGGACAGAAGATCGGTGTAGTCCTGCTTCTTCCACTTCGTCCCCTTGAAGATGGTGCCGAAGCCGCCGCCAATCTTTTTGAGGGTGCCCACCGAGTTGGAGATCAGGCAGGCGGCGATCGCCGCGCCGCCGATGGCCATCAATTCGTGGGGAGCGGCGTGCAGGATCACGTCCATCTTGCCGCCCGAAATCAGGTAGCTGCCGAACACCAGCACAAAGAGCAGCACAATGCCGATGATCTGAAACATGGGGCGGGCGCGAGTCCTGATTTGAAGCTTCGGCGGTGACATTCGCCGTTAATGCTTAATTCCTGGTTTTCGCCGTGGCACACCAAGCCATGGCGAAGATGCCGACTCACCCGCCCCCTGAGACGCTCCAGCCCCTGGTGAAGGGGGCGTTCGCCACCGTGTTCGCCGTGCAGTTCGTGGTCGCCATCGGCAATACCGGCATGCAGTCGGTGCTTCCCGCCATCGGCCGGGAAATCGGCATCGCCGACGCCCTGATCGCCGCCATCTATTCTCTCTCCGCCCTGCTGTGGGCGGCGGGCTCGCCCTATTGGGCCAAGAGGTCGGACGTGCGCGGCCGCAAACCCTTGATCGTGCTGGGTCTGGGAGGGTTTGCGGTCTCCATGCTGCTGATCACCGGGGTGATCTTCGTCGGCGCGAAACACTGGATTCCCGCCACCGTGACCTTCATCCTCTTCCTGCTGGCCCGCGCCCTGTTCGGCTGGTTCGGATCGGCGGCCAATCCGGCGAGCCAGGCCTATCTCGCAGAGCGCACATCGCGCGAAAAACGCACCGACGCCATCGCGGGGCTGGCCGGGTCCTTCGGCCTTGGCACCATTATCGGCCCGGCCATCGCGCCCCTGTTCATCCTGCCGTTCTTAGGGTTGGCGGGCCCGACCCTGATTTTCGCCGTCATCGCCATCGCCATGACGGCCTGGGTGGCCTTCAAGCTGCCGGAAGCCTGGCCGCCGCCGGGCGGGGCGCCGGTCGCCGCCGATGAGCCGGGGGTCAAGCGCGCGCCCATGTGGAAGGACCCCAGGGTCCGGCCGTTCCTGATCTATGGCCTGCTGGTCGCCTCCTGCCAGACCGCGCAGTATCAGACGCTGGGCTTTCTGATCATCGACAAGCTCGGCCTGCCGCCGATCGAGGCTCAGCACTTCATCGCCATCGCCATGATGGCCGGCGCCCTGGCGGGGATTTTCGCCCAGTGGGGCCTGATCCGGATGTTCAAGCTGGGTCCCCGCCACCTGCTGCGCTGGGGCGTCATATTGGCGGCCATCGCCAATATCATGACCGCCGTGGCCCCGGGCTTTACCGTGGTGGTGATCGGCTTTGCGCTCTCGAGCCTCGGCTACGGGTTCGCCCGCCCAGGCTTCACCGCCGGGGCCAGTCTGGCGGTGGATCAGGCCGATCAGGCCAGGGCCGCGGGCGCGGTGGCGGCGGTGAACGGGCTCAACGTCATCGCGGCGCCCCTGTTCGTCCTGCTCTACCAGTTCTTCAAGCCCGGACCCTATGTGCTCAACACGGTGATCCTGCTGGCCATGCTGGCCTATGTCTTCAAACAGCCCCTCCTGCGCAACGCGGGGCTCGCCCCCACCACCGAGCAGGAAACCGCCAAGTCGGTGGAGCGGAACGACGCGTCCAGCGGGTTCTAATTACCTCCCCCGCGAAGCGGCGG
>DGYN01000004.1:13213-15290 GCA_002398405.1 Caulobacteraceae bacterium UBA5005 | reverse complement strand
ACCCCCTCGTCGGCCCCCCCCCCCCCCCCCCGGGGCCCCCCCCGCCCGCGAGCCCCCCTCGCTGCGCGATCCACCCCCAGCGGGGGTGGATGCGGTCCCCCTACCCCTACGGGGAAGGATTTAGGTGCTCGCCCGCTTCCTACTTCCCCACCACAAACGTCTGCCGCGAATAGACCGGCGCATTGGTCACGCCGACCACCACCTGCGTCCCGTCGATGGCCCGCCCAAGCTTCCCGCCCTTGGCCGACAGCCGCACCGCGCTCACCCTATCCGCCGTCGCGGTCTTCACCGCATCGCTGGCCTGCGCCCCGCGATAGATGCGGTAGAAATCCGGATCCGCCCCCGAATAGACCTTCTGTTCAAAGGCCGCCGAATTGGGCAGCCCGCGCGTGAACGCCACATCGAACTCCAGGGTCGATCCGTCCGCCGCCAGAACCCGCCACGACTCCGACACCACAAAGCCGATCTTCCCGTCCTTCACCGCGCTCGTCTCGGCCCGCGCCACCGTCACCTGCCCATGGCCATAGACCTTATAGGCCCCCGGAACGCCCAACGGGTCGGTCGAAATCCCCCCGACGATCAGCCCCCGGTTCTCCCCCGCCGGACTGCGCCCGGCCAGGCTCAGCACCAAGAGCTGATTGACCCCCGACTGCAGCGGCTTTCCCGCCGGGTCCAGCTGCAGCTTCCGGTCCATGAAGATCAGCGTCAGCGTCGGGGCCGCCGCCGCCGTCCACCCGGCCGGCAAAAACGCCTGAGCCGCTTCCTGCGAAATCCGCACCGAAACGGATGTCCGCTGCTCGGCGACGATGGTCTCGGTATGGACCATGCCGGGCGGCGGAACCGCCGATGTCTGAGCTTCCACCACGCCGCCCATCAAAACCCCCACCGCGGCCAGTCCCACCGCCCAACGCTTCGCATCCATCACGGTCCCCTTACCGCCTCGGCCCAACCGGTTTCCAGAACCACTCCCCGGTCTGAGCCTCCTTGCCGTCCGTCACCCGCGTCGCCCAGGTATGGATGCCGCCGTCCGCCGTCGGCTCGATGCTGAAACTGCCGGCCGCATCGGCGAACACGATCTTGCGCGGCTCCAGGGTCTTCAGCGGCCGAAACGTCCACTTGTCCAACCCCGTCGTCGTCCGCGCCGTCATCAGCCCATAGACCCCCGCCTCATTGGGCCCAAACTTGAAGAACTCGATCAGGCCCCCATTGCTGGCCGACGCCACCGACCCCGAAATCTGCCCCGCCGACGGCCCGGTCCAGGTCTCGTACGACCGCACCCCGTCCCGCTCGATAAAATAGGTCCCCGCCAGCCACGTCAGCCCCGCGAAGTTCGCCGGCGGCGCAGGCTTCGCCCCCTGCCCAAACGCCGCCCCCGCCGCCAAAACCCCCGCCAGCACCAAAGCCCCCGCGATCTTCCTCATGGTCCGTCCTCCCAGTGTTTTCCCGACCCTACCGCCGAACGTCCCCGCCAAACACCGCAAAATCCTCCCCCTACGGGGAAGGATTTACCCCCTCCGTCCCTTCCGCCCCCTCGGCTCCTTCCTCCCCCTCCAACAACACCCCCCGCCGGCGCGCCCCCTCCAGGATCGCCGCGATCCGCCGCGCCCGCTCATCCTCATCCATCACCGGCGTGGCCAGAGCCTCATCCCCCTCCACCCCATCCCGCACCAGCATCAGCTGCCGCGCATAGACCTCCGGCGCCAGCACCGCCGCCCGCCACCGCCGCACCTCGACCCTCAGCCGGTCCCGCCGCACCCGCCCGATCTCCAGCTTCCTGTCCTCTTCGCCCCCGTCGGCGATCGCCACCATCTCATCCGCATAGAGCTCCGACTGCGCCATCCGCGCCAGCAGATAGGCCTGCCGAAACTTCGGATACCGGCTCAGCCACGCATAGACCGTCAGCCTCCCCGGCATCCCCTTCTTCCGCTTGGGCCCACAGATCGCGCTAAGACTCTCCCCCTCCGCGATCCGCCGCAAAACCTCGGCGGCCAGACGCGGCGTATAGGTCGACCGGCGGGACAACGGGATCGTTCTCATGGGAAGGCTCCATAGCGATCTCCCCCGCGAAGCGGCGGGA
>DGYN01000004.1:0-13015 GCA_002398405.1 Caulobacteraceae bacterium UBA5005 | reverse complement strand
AGCGGCGGGAGGGGGACCGCGCCAGCGGCGCGGTGGAGGGGGCGAACAACAAGCACTGACCCCCACCCCAAAAAACTCCGATCATCCCGGCGCACGCCGGGACCCAGGCTTTTTTGTTTTCAGAGGAGGAGGGCGGTCCGCAGGCGCAGAGCCGGACCCTGCCCAAACATGCCCAACTCCGCGCGCAAACCAAAGCGCTACGATGTGGGGAAAAGGGCAGGCTTCGAATTTATGTAACTACAAAAATCCAAACCGCTCTATTGTGATGGTGGTCTGGACCCCGCGTGGCGATGCCCGCCGCATAATTTCGATGAGAAAATGCAATGCCGAAGAACGCGAAATCTACCTCGCCCACCAGGGTGGACCCTGACGACGCGCCCGCCTGGTCGGCGGAGACCTTCGAACGCGCCGAACGCCGGCGCGGCGATCGGCTTATCGCCCCCGCCAAGGGCGCCCTCACCCGGCGCGGCCGGCCCAAACTTGAGAACCCCAAACTCCAGGTCACCCTAAGGCTGGACGCCGACCTGATTGACCGGTTCCGCAATGACGGCCCCGGCTGGCAGAGCCGGATCAACGATTGCCTGAGAAAGGCGATCAAGGCCTGAGCCATCTCCCCCCAACCCACCGACCATCCCGGCGAACGCCGGGACCCAGGTTTTTTGTGTTGCGCTAGCAGAGCCGTTCCGCAGGGGAGGGGACGCTCTTGCCACCCACCTCTACCGCTCATCCCCGCGCAGGCGGGGACCCAGGTTTTTTCGGGAATGAGTGAATAGGTAAGGTGTCGATGTATTCTATGTATGCGCGCAAACCAAAGCACTACGATGTGGGGAAACTAAAAGCGTCCCTCTCCCCGCACCCAATCCCCCCGTCCCACCTCGCCTCCCCAACACTATGTCGACTAACGACTGGACAAACCTCCAACTCTCGCAAATGTTTAGCGCAAGGGGGACTCTCTCATGACTAAGGCTCTTACGACCGTCGTCGCGGCGTTGCTGACGCTTTGCCAAGGTATGGCATCCGCGCAGGACGCATCTCCTCAGGCGGCCCCTGCGCAAGAGGCCGCCCCAGCCGCTGCGCCAGTGGCGGCGCCCGCGCCCACGCCGCCGCCTGCGCCAAAGAAAACCAAGCTGTCGGAGGGCACCGAGTTCATCATCCGTTTCAACGAGCGCCTATCCTCAGCCACGAACAAGGCGGGCGACACCTTTACCATCTCACTCGACGACGACGTGAGGCTGACCGACGGCACAATGATTCGCGCGGGCTATCGCGGCCGGGGCGAGGTTACCGACGCGAACAAGCGCGGTTTCATGGGCAAGGCCGGGGAGCTGAATGTCCGCTTCGACTACATCCGCATCGGCGATCAGCGCGTCCGCGTGCGCGCCACGAAAGGCAGTGAGGGTAAGGGCGCCCTTGGGGCGACCGTCGCCCTGACGGTGATCTTCGGTCCCCTCGGTCTCCTGAAGCGGGGACACGATATCGAAATCGCCTCGGGTCAAACGCTCGTTGCATACGCGGACAACGACTACGAACTCGATCTGCCGATCGCGCCCCCTCCTCAGGACTGATTGATTCTTCTTTTTGGGATCGAACGCACCCGCCCGTCGACCTCATGATGGAATGATATTTTCGGCCGGTCGGCGAACTCAAGGATCGCCTGCGGCGACCGCGAAGCGGCGGCCCTTTCGGGCCGTCCTTGACTTCGATGGCCGTCCGAAATCACTCTCCGCCAAGAGGTTCGACGGAGATTACCTCCCCGGACGCTGACCCAATTTGCGCTTACCTGCTCGCTGCATTCGACGACGGTCGGCGCGCATGCCGTAGAAAATAACCACCCATCCACTGTGGAGAAGGGCAGCGAATAGCGGCACGCTAACCAGCACGGCGACAACCTTAAAGGTCAGCCCTTCAGGATTGAACACGAGGCCCCAGATGACGGCCAAACCGAGGGGAATAGCCCAGGGCAGCACCGCTCGATCGATGAGGCGCCGCCGCTCAAATGGCGCCTGCCGGTAGGTTTTGCGCACCCAGTACGCATGGTACCTTGCTGGCCAAGTTCGAACGTCAGAGCCCCAGAACATGGAAAGACCATAGTAGAGATTCTAGCCTGACGCGTTAGGGCAAACCTACTTCCGCCCCTTATCCCACCCCTCAAACGTCCCACCACTCCCCGCCAACTCCCGCAACAACGGCGACGGCGTCCAGTAATGCCCAAACCGCGCGTGATAGTGCTCGATCCGCGCCAGCACGTGCTTCAGCCCCAGCGTATCCCCATAGAACATCGGCCCGCCCAAATACCGCGGGAACCCATACCCACTCGTCCAGACCACATCGATGTCGCTGGCCCGGTACGCGATGCCATTGGCCAACAGGTTCGCCCCCTCATTGATCAGCGGCAGGATGCAGCGCTCCTCCACCTCTTCGTCGCTGATCTCGCGGGCCACGAACCCGTACTTCGCCGCCAGGGTGCGAATGATCTCCGCCACCTCCGGGTCGGCGTGCGGGGTGCGGTCGCCGGGCTCGTACCTGTACACGCCTTTGCCGGTCTTCTGGCCCATGCGCCCCAGGCGCGCCAGCTCGTCTGACAGGTCGAAATAGGGGGTCGGCCGGGTGTCGCGCTTGAACAGTTCCTCGCGCACCTTGAACCCCACATCGACGCCGGCCATGTCGTTGACCTTGTGCGGCCCCATGGCCATGCCCCAGCGCTCCATGACGCGGTCAACCTGCTCCGGCGTCGCGCCCTCCAAAACCAGCTGCTCGGCTTCGCGGAAATAGCCGTCCTGCATCATCTTGTTGCCGATGAAGCCAAAGGCGTCGCCGCTCACCACGCCCGTCTTCTTGATCTTCTTGGCAACCTCCAGGGCCGTCACCAGGGATTGGCTGCTCGTCTTATCCCCCCGCACGATTTCCAGCAGGCGCATGACGTGGGCGGGGGAGAAGAAGTGCAGCCCCACCACCTTGTCGGGCCGCGATGTGACCGACGCCAGCTCGCTGACCGAGAGGGTCGAGGTGTTGGAGCCGATGATGGCGTGCGGGTCCATGGCCGCGTCCAGGCCTTTGAGGATCTCCTTCTTCAGCTCCATGTTTTCCCACACCGCCTCGACCGCGACGTCCGCGCCCTTGGCGGCGGATAGGGAGAGGGCAGGGGTGATCATCGCCATGCGCTGATCAACCTCTTGCGCGGTCATCCGCCCGCGCTTGACCGTGACGTCATAGTTGCCGCGCACGGTGGCCAGGCCCTTGTCCAGCGCCTCCTGCTTGGCCTCGATCAGGGTCACGGGGATGCCGGCGTTGGCAAAGGCCATGGCGATGCCGCCGCCCATGGTGCCGGCGCCGACCACGGCCGCGCGTTTGATGGGGGCCGGCTTGATGTCGGAGGAGAGGCCCGGGATCCGGCCGCACTCCCGCTCGGCGAAGAAGACGTGACGCAGGGCCTCGGACTCGCGCATCTTCAGGCTGATCTTGGAAAGTTCGTCCTCGACGGCGATGCCCTCGTTGAACGGTTTTTCCACCGCGGCGGTCACCACCTTGACCACCAGGTCCTGGGTGGTGCGCCCCCTCAACGCCCGCTCATTCTTCTTGATGAAGGCCGCGGCGCTGTCGGCATTGAAGCCGTCGGCGTCCACCGCGTTCTTCGCCGTCGGGCGGACGTGGGCGCCGTTGGCCAGCAGTTTGCGGGCAAAGGCGATGCCGCCCTCCAGGGGGGTTCCGCTCTCGATCACCGCGTCGATGACGCCCAGGTCCTTGGCTTCGGCGGCGCCGATCGGCGCGCCCTGGATCATCAGCTCGAAGGACTTCATCGCCCCGATCAGGCGAGGCAGGCGCTGCGTTCCGCCGGCCCCCGGGATGATGCCCAGCGTGATCTCCGGCAGGCCCATGCGCGCGTCGGCCACCGCCACGCGGTAGTGGCAGGCCAGCGCCGTCTCCAGCCCCCCGCCCAGCGCCGTGCCGTGCATGGCGGCGATCACGGGCTTCTTGGAATTTTCGATGTGCTCCAGGGTCTCGTAATAGCCGGGGGATTGGATGGTCCCGCCCAGTTCGCCCAGGTCCGCGCCCGACATGAAGGTGCGGCCGTCGCAGACCAGGACGACGGCGCGGACCGCATCGTCCGCGCTGGCCTGGTCGATGGCCTCGTTCAGACCCTTGCGGATCGTCACATCGATGGCGTTGACCGGCGGGCGGTCGACGGTGACCACGGCGATGTCGTCTTGCACTTGGTAACGGACTGTCTGCGTCATGATGCTAAGGTACGTTCTTCCGGCGAGAGGAATTTGGAGACGATGGCGTCGGGGGTGGCGACGCCCTTGAAGTTTTTGCCTGTCCACACGCGGGTCTCGAACCCCTCAACGCTGAGGCCCTCAGGCCTTAGCACCTTGTGGTGGACGTTGAAGCTTGAGCGGCCCCAGCGGGTGACGGCGGATTCGAAAATGAGGTCGTCGCCGAACCGGCTCGGGATGTAGAACTTGGCGCTGATGTCGACCATGGGGAAACCCCCGAAGTCATGGTCCCGGAACAGCTCTTGTTTCGGGAACCCCGCGGCCTCGAAAAGAGACATGGTGCAGGCGTCGAAATATGCGAAATAGCGCGGAAAAAAGACGATGCCTGCGGGGTCGCAGTCGCCCCACTCGATCCTTATCGTCCTTTGATTGACGAACATCCGCCCCCCGGTCCAGCGACCGCATTTCTGTTTGCGGTACAAACTGTTTATGATGCATCTACAGGCGGGCGCCCCATCGCGCAAGGAGACGGTCTTGAATTTCCCCAGTGTCGAAATCCCCTACGGCGCCTATTGGTCCACCCCTTTCGCCAAATGGCAGGGCAGCCTGCAGCACCTCCACGCCATGCGCCTCGCCGCCCACGTCGCAAAGGCGGAGCTGGCAAAGCGTTCGATTGACCCGAAGTCCTTCGACACCGGCGTCTTCGGCATGACCAATAACCAGTACCAGTCCTTCTACGGCGCCCCCTGGCCCCTGCACGAACTGGGCGCGACGCACACGCCCGGACACATGCTGACGCAAGTTTGCGCCACTGGCGCGAGGGTGCTCTTCAACGGCGCGGCGGAGGTGCAGCTGGGCGTCTCCAAACAGGCCCTGATCCTTTCCGGGGACAGGTGTTCCAACGGCCCCCACATCTACTATCCGGCCCCCAAGGGCCCCGGCGGTTATGGGCAGTCGGAAGATCAGGTCACCTACAACATGATGAACGACGCCATCGGTGGTCACTCCATGTTGAAGACGGCGGAGAATGTCGCCGCCAAGTACCAGATCTCCAAGGAAGAACAGGACGCCGTGGCCCTGCGCCGCTACGAGCAATACGGCGATGCGACCAAGGACGGCCACGCCTTCCAGAAGCGCTACATGACCCTGCCGTTCAGCGTCCCGAAGCACAACTTCAAGGGCGAGGACGGGGTCATGGAGGGCGACGAGGGCGTGTTCGCCACGACCGCCGAGGGCCTTGCGAAACTCAGGCCAGTTCTGCCGGACGGCACGGTGACGTTCGGCTCTCAGACCCACCCGGCGGACGGCAACGTCGGGCTGATCCTGACGACGCCGGAGCGGGCTCAGGAGCTTTCGACGGATCCGAAGATCAAGGTGACGTTGAGGGGTTTTGGCCAGAACCGGGTCGATCTGGAATACATGCCAGAGGCCCCGATCGGCGCGAGCCAGAAGGCGCTCGATCATGCCGGGGTGAAGATCACCGACATCGCCGCCATCAAGTCGCACAACCCGTTCGCGGTGAACGACATCGCCTTTGCCCGGGCGACCGGCGTCGATGTCATGGGGATCAACAACTATGGTTGCTCCCTGATCTGGGGCCACCCGCAGGGGCCCACGGGCCTTCGCGCCATCGTCGAGCTGATCGAAGAGCTGGCGATCAAGGGCGGCGGCCTTGGCCTGTTCCAAGGCTGCGCGGCGGGCGACAGCTCGATGGCTGTGGTGGTCGAGGTCAGCGGCCGCTGACGCAGGTGAAGCTGGCGGCCGAATTGGCGTCGCCGCCGCCCTTGTACCTTGGCCAGGTCGGGAACTCGCAAAGCGGGCGCGTGCGGCCGCTGGTGTCGCGGTTGCGGTCGCCGACGACCTGATTACCGGGATCGGTCTTGCGATCGACCCAGGCGTCAAGCACCCCCAGGCCATCCCAGGTGATGTTGAAGTCGCCGTTGCCGTGGCCGTAGCCAGGCACGACATAGTACCTCGTGAAATCGCGCAGGCCTGAGCCGAACCGGCTCTGCAGGCGGCGGTAGTAGTTGTGGGTGTTGTGTGGTGTCACAGCCATGTCGACCGTGCCGTGCAGGATCAGCAGCTTGCCGCCCCGCGCCTTGAAGGCCGAGATGTCCGGGTTTGAGGCGTCGGCGATGGCCGAGGCGCGCTGCAGCTTTGCTGCGTTCTCACTGGCTGCGAATTTCAGGGTGTCGGCGGACGGATCGCGCAGCACCATGTGGCGCACGCCCTGGTCGCCCATGAAGTAGATGAACCCGTCGCCCATGGACGGCGGCCTACCGGGCTGCGGCTTCGAGCCGAACACGCCTTGGCCGCCGAGCGGGGCGCCTTCCAGGACCGGCCAGCGGCCCATGGCGGTGACACCCGAGAGATTGGCGCCGATCGGCCGCTCGCTTGCGATCGCCTCAAGGGTCGCGACCTGTTCCGCGGTCAGGCAGTTGGGCCCTTCGGCGCAGATCAAGGATTTCGGATCAAAGGACGCGCGGCAGCCCTCGACGTTGGAGATGATTCCGTCCTTCAGGCCGTCCAGGGCATCGCAGGCCGCCATTACCTTGTCGCTGACCACCTGGCCCTTGGCGGCGCTGATCCAGGCGCCGGGGGAGCGAAAGACGATCTGGCCGACCTGGACGCCGTTCGTCTGTACGGCGGTGAAGTTGTAGACGGGGTAGAGGGCGACCGCGCCGTCGTAGTCGCGCGGCCAGCGCTGAACGACGATGAAGGCCTCGTGGCCGCCTTGCGAGCCGCCGTAGAAATAGGTGCGCTTGGGGGCGCTGCCGTAGCGGCGACGGATGAGAGCCATGGCCACATCACGTGTTTTTTTCAGCTGATCGCCGCCGAAGTTGCGCAGGGCTTCGTCGTTGGCCGCGAAGGCGGCGGGTTCGACGCCTTGGCGCGTCTGGTGTCCGGAATCGCTGCCGAAGGTGGCGTAGCCTTGATTGATCGCCGCCGGTATGCCCGCCGGGTTGATGTTCGGACCTTGGCCGGCGACCAGGCTGCCGTTGTAGCCGGCGCCGCCGAAGTGGACCGCCTTGCCGTTCCACTCGCCTGGCAGGTTGACCTGGAAGTTGATGTCGGGCGCCTTGGGGTCGACCGGCCGAATGGCGCCCCTCACCTGACAGAAGGGCCCGTTCATCTTGGCTTCGCTGACCGCCGCGCCGGTGGTCGGAAGGCCGATGGCCGAAGCCGGGATTTTCATGCCGTTCAGCGTGGCGCAGCTGTCCTGCGCCTGGGCCGGCCCGCGCGTAGCGAACAGCGCGAGAATCCCAATGGCTAGAACCGGCCCGATGGCAGAGCGCATGATCCCCTCCCGGATGTGCGCCTTACTCTAGTCCTCGACGGGCTTGGCCGTGAAGGTCAAAGCGAAGACGCCCAGGGCCGCGACCGCCGCGAAGGGGATCATCGAACCGACGACGTCACTGGCCGACGAGCCGCCGGCGAGCAGGTAGCCGCCCGCCAGAGGTCCCGCGACGGCGCCGAAACGTCCCCAGGCCACGGCCGCGCCCGACCCTCGTCCGCGCACGGCCTCGGGATAGTAAGCGGCGGCCGCGCCGTAGAGGGCGTAGTTGGCGCCCAGCAAGGTGAAGCCCACCGCGCCTGAAAGCACCATGATCGCCATCTTGTCAGTGGCGGCGGCAAGGCCGATGAGCGCCGCGATGAGGCCGACAAAGGCGAGAGTCAGCGGCCAGCGGACGCCGAGCTTGTCGACAATGCGGCCAAGGATCAGAGCGCCAGCGACACTGCCGAAGTTGAACCAGACCGAAGCCTGGCTAGCGTCGGCGGGATAGCCCTTGGCCACGACCAGGGTCGGAAGCCAGTTGAGGATGAGATAGAGGATCAGCAGGGTCGGGAAGAAGGTGATCCACAAGAGGATCGAAGCCGGCGCTCGTCCGCCGCCGAACAACGGCCCCCGGTGGACCAGGACATAGCCGAAGACCAGGGTGATAAGGCCGGCGATCCAGGGGGCGACGCCGCGGATGGCCGCCGCGGCCGGGAGGGTGGCGACGGCGTCGACCAGGAACCAGGCTGCCACGAACAGGACCACAATGCCTGCCCAGACCCACCAGGGCTGACTAGGCCGCTGCGCCTTGGCCTCAGCCTTGGCGGCGTCGCTGCGGGTTTCCTTCATTAGGAAATAGAGGGCCGGGGCGATGAGGATGGGCGCGAGGCCGCCAATCAGGAACAGGGTGCGCCACTCGGGCTGTGAGAGCCAACTGATCAGGGCGACGATACCGCCGCCCACAGGCATGCCGCAGAACATCATAGCCGCAGTGGATCCGCGCTTGTCCTTGGTCGCGACGTCGGCCGCCATGGACATGATGTTGGGCAAGGCCGCGCCGAAGCCCAGGCCCGTCAGCAGACGCACGGCGAACATGGTCTCGTAGGATTTGGCGACCATGGTGGCCAGGGTGAAGAGGCCGAAGGTGAGGACCGAGCCGATCAGCACCGGCTTTCGCCCCAGCTTGTCGGCGAGCCAGCCGCCCAGGGCCGCGCCGATGACCAGGCCGATATTGCTGGCCGAGAGAGCCTGGCCGAGGATCGCCTTGTCGAGCTTGAGCTCAGGTCCGAGCTTGGGCGCCGCGACGCCCATGGCCTGGATGTCAAACCCTTCCAGGATGGCCACCGCGAAACACAGGGCCACGGTGATGGCGGCTCCGTTCGCCGCGCGCACAGTCTTGTCCGTCATCCTAAGGTCTCCCCGACCACTATTTTGCCCCGAGCCCTGCAAACCCGGTCTGCAGGTCTCCCACCATTAGATGGCGACCTCCAAATTCAGAGCGCTGATCCGCAGGATCAACCCCCTGAATTGCAAAGCCGTGCGGCTGGCGCTCTTTGGCGCTGCATTGAGCTAAGCCAAAAAATTGTATGTGGACAATACAATTTCGTGGCCCTTATTTACCGCCGCACGCGAGCCCGCTTCGGGGCCCGGCGGGAGACCAACATCGATGAAGACAAGCGTCGCCATTATCGGCGCAGGACCGGCCGGGCTTCTGCTGTCCCAGCTGCTACACGTCGAGGGAATCGACGCCGTCGTCCTCGAGCGCAAGAACCGCGACTATGTGGAAAGCCGCATCCGCGCGGGGGTCCTTGAGCAGGTCACGGCGGATCTGCTGGACCGCGTGGGCGTGTCAGAGCGCATGCATGCCGAGGGTCTGCCGCACGATGGTTTCTCCCTGGCGGTGGACGGTGAGACCTTCCGCATCGACATGCACCGCCTGACCGGAAAGAGGGTCATGGTCTATGGCCAGACCGAGGTCACCAAGGACTTGATCGACGCCTCGATCGAGCGCGGCTGCAAGCTGGTGTTCGAGGCCGAGGATGTCGCCCTGCATGACGTCGACAGCGGATCGCCCAGCGTCACCTATGTGAAGGATGGGGTCGCCCAGACCCTGGAATGCGACTTCATCGCCGGGTGCGACGGCTATTACGGGCCCTCCCGCGCCAGCATCCCGCTGGACCTCCTGAAGACCTATGAGCGGGTCTATCCCTTCGGCTGGCTGGGTATCCTGGCCGATGTCCCGCCATGCGATCATGAGCTGATCTATTCCAATCACGAGCGGGGCTTTGCCCTGGCCAGCATGAGGTCGCCGACCCGCAGCCGCTATTACATCCAGGCGCCGCTCGATGCCGACCTCAACGAATGGACCGACGACAAGATCTGGGATGAGCTGGCCATCCGGCTTGGCCCCCAGGCGGCGGCGAACATGACCCGCGGCCCTTCCATCGAAAAATCCATCGCGCCGCTGCGCAGCTTCGTCGCCGAGCCCATGCGGCACGGGCGAATGTTCCTGGCGGGGGACGCGGCCCATATCGTGCCGCCCACCGGGGCCAAGGGGCTGAACCTGGCGGCCTCGGACGTGAAGTACCTCGCCGACGCCCTGATCGCCCACTACAAGCAGGGGAGTGGCGCCGGCCTGGAGGGTTATTCGCAAAAGGCCCTGTCGCGGGTTTGGAAGGCCGAGCGGTTTTCCTGGTGGTTCACCGGCCTGACGCACCGCTTCCCCAATATGGATCCCATCGAGCGCAAGCTGCAGGTCGCCGAACTCGACTACTTGCGCGGCTCGGAGGTGGGGCAGACGATGATCGCCGAGAACTATGTGGGGCTTGCGCTGACCTGATGGCCGATTATCACGACATCCCAGGCACCACCGTCTTTGACGCGGCGCAGTCGCGGAAGGGCTTTCACCTCAACCAGTTCTGCATGTCCCTGATGAAGGGCGAGAACCGGGAGGCCTTCAAGGCCGACCAGCGCGCCTATGTCGACCGCTTCCCGATGACCGAGGCTCAGAAGCTTAGCGTTCTGAACCGCGACTGGAACGGCATGATCGCGCAGGGCGGCAACATCTATTTCACCGCCAAGATCGCGGCGACCGACGGTCTCTCCTTCCAGCAGGTGGCGGCGATGATGAGCGGCGTCACCCAGTCGGAATACGCCGCCATGATGCTGGCCGGCGGCCGGTCCATCGAGGGCAATCGCAGCAAGTCGGAGAAAGCCTGATGGCCAGGATCGTCGCCGGCGTCGGCACCAGCCATGTCCCCGCCGTGGGGGCCGCGCTCGATCTTGGCAAGACAGCGGAGCCCTATTGGGCGCCAGTGTTCGCCGGTTACGAATTTTCGAAAAAGTGGATCGAAGAGATCAAGCCGGACGTCATCATCCTGGTCTACAACGACCACGCCTCGGCCTTTTCCCTGGAGCTGATCCCGACCTTCGCCATCGGCTGCGCCGACGAGTTCGCCCCGGCGGATGAGGGTTGGGGCCCACGTCCCGTGCCGACCGTGAAGGGCGCGCCCGACCTTGCCTGGCATATCGCCCAGTCCCTGGTGCTGGACGAGTTCGACATGACCATCGTCAACAAGATGGACGTCGATCATGGCCTGACCGTGCCGCTCTCCCTGATGTTCGGCCAGCCGGAGCAGTGGCCCTGCGCGGTGATCCCACTGGCGGTCAACGTGGTCCAATACCCGCCGCCCACCGGCAACCGCTGCTTCAACTTGGGGAGAGCCATCAAGAAGGCGGTGGAGAGCTTCCCGGAGGACCTGAAGGTCGTGGTGTTCGGCACCGGCGGCATGAGCCACCAGCTGCAGGGCCCGCGCGCGGGGCTGATCAACAGGGAATTCGACACCCGCTTCCTCGACAACATGACCAAGGACCCGAAGGCCAACGTCGCCCTGCCGCATATCGAATACCTGCGGGAGGCAGGCTCGGAGGGCGTCGAGCTGGTCATGTGGCTCGTCATGCGCGGCGCGCTTAGCGACGACGTCCGCGAGGTCTACCGCTTCTATCATGTGCCCGCGTCGAACACCGGCCTTGGCCACATCATCCTGGAAAACGAGAGCGCTTAGATGAAGATCGTCATGGCCGGCCAAGGGGCCTTTGGGCAAAAGCACCTGGATGCGTGCCGCAAGATCGACGGCATCGAGGTGGTCAGCCTGGCCGGCGGCCGCCCTGAGACCACCAAGGAGGTCGCGGAAAAGTACGGCATCCCGCACTGGACCACCGATCTTGGCGAAGCGCTCGCCCAGCCTGGCGTCGAAGCGGTGATCCTGGCGACGCCGACCCAGATGCACGCCGCCCAGGGCATCCAGTGCCTGGAGGCCGGAAAGCATGTGCAGGTCGAAATCCCCATGGCCGACAGCCTGGCGGATGCGGAGCGGCTGGCGGCCGTCGCCGCCAAGAACCCCAAGCTTGTGGCCATGGCCGGCCATACCCGCCGCTTCAACCCATCCCACCAGTGGATCCACAAGAAGATTGTCGCCGGCGAACTGAAGGTCCTGCAGATGGACGTGCAGACCTATTTCTTCCGCCGCACCAATATGAATGCTCTGGGCCAGGCGCGCAGCTGGACCGATCACCTGCTTTGGCACCACGCGGCGCACACCGTGGACCTGTTCCAGTACCAGACCGGCGAGACCTGCTCTGTCGCCCGCGCCATCGAAGGCCCGCACCATCCGGAGCTGGGCATCGCCATGGACATGTCCATGCAGATGAAGGTCCCGTCGGGGGCGATCTGCACCCTTAGCCTGTCGTTCAACAACGATGGGCCGCTGGGCACCTTCTTCCGCTACATCTGCGACAACGGCACCTATATCGCCCGCTACGACGACCTGGTGGACGGCAAGGAAAATCCCATCGATGTGTCGAAGGTGGACGTCTCCATGAACGGCATCGAGCTGCAGGACCGCGAGTTCTTCGCCGCCATCCGCGAGGGACGCGAGCCCAACGCCTCGGTCGCCCAGGTGCTTCCCGCCTATCAGGTGCTGGATAAATTGGAGAAGTCGCTGCTGTGAGCCTGCCCTCCCTACCGATCATTCCGGCGAAAGCCGGGACCCAGGCTTTTTTTGCCTCCGGGGTAAGCCTTCGGGACGAGCGGCTTGAACCGACGACAGCAACGAAAAACACCTGGGTCCCGGCTTTCGCCGGGATGAGCGGAAAATAGATGAGTCTCACCCGTCCGATTGGTCCGTTCCATGTCGCGAAAGTCGGCTTCGGCTGCATGAGCCTGTCCCACGCCTACGGGACGCCGCCGAGCCGCGAGCAGGGCGTATCCATGCTCAACCGCGCCCTGGACCTCGGCTATGACTTCCTCGACACCGCCGCCCTCTACGGCCTTGGCGCCAATGAGACCCTGATCGCTGAGGCCATCGGCCATCGCCGCAGCGAGTATGTCCTGGCCAGCAAGTGCGGCATCAGCGTCGTCGACGGCAAGCGGGTCATCGATGGCCGGCCCGAGGCGATCCGGGCGGTGTGCGAAGACAGCCTGCGCCGGCTGAACACCGACATCATCGACCTCTACTACCTGCAC
>DGYN01000027.1 GCA_002398405.1 Caulobacteraceae bacterium UBA5005 | reverse complement strand
CTCTACCGCTGCCACACCATCATGAACTGCGCCCAGGTGTGCCCCAAGGGCCTGAACCCCGCCAAGGCCATCGCCGAGGTCAAGAAGATGATGGCGGAGCGGCTGGTCTAGGGAGGACCCTTGGGCTTTCTAGACGGATTGTTCGACGGCCAGGCCCGTAAGGCGAAACAGGCCGCCGCCCGGCGCAAGGCGGTCTATGCAAACCCGCCTCCGATCAGTGACAAGGTGAGTGAGGCCTTCTCTCAGGCGATGAGGGGCGAGGCCGCCGGCATCGAGGATCTGAGGGCGTTGGCGAACGCCGGTGACATGCAGGCCGCAATGCACCTGGGGCAGGCTTTGGGGTGGTCTTCGAAGCCGGAGGATCTCGCTGAAGCCCATCGATATCTGGAGCGGGCCTCCAAGAGCCTTCTCAGCGCTCTTCTCATGCGGGGCGTTTTCTACAGCGACGGGGTTGGCGTACCCCCCGATCCGGCGCGCGCCGCCTCGATCTATGCCGAGGCGGCGGAGGCGGGCGATCCGCTCGCCAAATGTTTCCTCGGCAGGAAGTACGTCGCTGGGGACGGGGTTCCCCAAGATCCCGCGCGGGGCCTGAAGCTGCTGACCGAGGCGGCGCAGGCAGGCAATGGGCAGGCTCTCATAGAGATCGGCAAACTGTACCTGGAGGGAAAGGCCGTCCCGCAGGACTACAACAAGGCGCGCCTTAGTTTCGAGCCGGCGGCCAAGAGGCAGTTTCGTGAGGCGCTGTATCAAATGGGATTGATCTACGCCAACCAGTTGGGCGTGGAGCGGGATCTCGACAAGGCCCGCGACTATATGTTGAGAGCCTACAAGCCGATTTTGTACAGACCTGCGGTGATCTGGCTGGCGGACGACGCCTTGGCCCGCGCGGAAGCCGGCGCCGACTTGGACGTCGCCCTGCTGGACGAAGCCCTGGACTGGTACGAAAAAGCGGGGAGTGAGGCGCTGTCGGACATGCCCGAATCAAACCAGCGCTACGCCCGCGCCAAGAGCCTGAAGCACGGCGCGCCCTAGGCGAGCTTCAGACCGCAGTGGGCGGCGAAGTGGCGGAAGTCCGTATCGCGGGTGATCAGCGGGATGTCCGCGTCGATGCAGGATTGGGCGATAAGCGCGTCTGTGGTGCTGGCGCGTAGCCGTTTGGCCAGCAGGAGCCGGCGGTTGTCTCCTGCTCGCTCCCAATAACCGGGGGCAACGGCGAGGATTTGGATCGCGTTCAGCAATGGCAGGCGAGCCGCTGTTGGATGCGGATTTGACAGCAATTCCGTCACGACCACGGGCGGCAGCACAAGCCGTTGCTCATCGATGGCGGACTCGACCAGGGCAATGTCGCTGCCAGCCTCTCCCATTAGGTAAGCGACAAGGGTGCTGCTATCGGCGGCGATCAATCGGTCCGCCTCTGTATTCTTCATAGACCTTATCGCGCCGGGATTCCTCCAGGAAGCCGGGCTCGAAATGCACCTTCCCGCGAAGCGCTTTCAGACCCTCATAGGCCCGTTTTCGCGCCATCTGCTCCAGGGCCAGCTTTAGCGTTTCCGTGACGCCCGCGCCCGTGAAGTCCTGGCAGCTCGCCAGAAGCTCCGCGGGAAGGAAAGCGGTGACCTTTTTCATCTCTGCCATACAGCGGATTATGCCGTAAAATTAGGCCAGCATCAATAACTGGTATATGGCAGCGTCGGCGGCCCCCTTGCGCGAACGCCCGCCTTTCCCGATAAGGCCCGCCATGCCGAAGATCATCTACATCGAGCACGACGGGACCCCGCATGTGACGGAGGTCAAGAAGGGCCTCTCTGTCATGGAGGGCGCCATCAAGAACAATGTCCCCGGTATCGACGCCGACTGCGGCGGCGCCTGCGCCTGCGCGACCTGTCATGTCTATGTCGACGAGGAATGGCGCGCTTCCACCGGCGAGGCCTCGGCCATGGAGGAATCGATGCTCGACTTCGCCGACAATGTGCAGCCTAACAGCCGGCTATCCTGCCAGATCCGCGTCACCGACGACCTGGACGGCCTGACCGTCCACATGCCGGAAAGCCAGCACTAAGGGCGGAGGGCCCCGGGGGCCTCAAAATCCTCACCCGTAGGGGGAGGGGGACCGCGAAGCGGTGGAGGGGGTCCTAAGTCAAGCTCGTCGGTCCGACGTTGTTATACGAATTCAACCGCCTCAGGCGCGGAGAACCCCCTCCACCATCTTCGATGGTCCCCCTCCCCCTGCGGGGAAGGATTTGGAACGATCACCCCTTAGCGGAACACCTCGTCCATGGCGGGTTTGTCCGCCTCCTCGCCAGCGAGGCGGCGCAGGGCTGCGATCCGGAAGACGGCCTCGACCACCCCAACGCCGATGACGAGGACGAGCAGGCTCTCGAGGAGAGAGTTCGCATCGAAGGGCTTGGGCGGTGGCGGGGTGAAGCTCAGGGGCTCGACGAAGATCGTCAAAAGGATGTTGTTCGCCGCGTGGGCCCCGGTGGCGAACTCGATGCCTCCGAACCGCAGGGCCATGTAGCAGAAGACAACCCCCATCATGGTGCGGCCGATGAAGGCGTTGAGGTCCGGGTCCAGGTGGATGGCTGAAAACAAGACGGCGTTGACCAGCACCAGCACCGGGATGTTGCGCCCGATGGCCGAGGTCTCGCGCAGCAACCAGCCGCGGAACAACAGCTCCTCCGCGCCGGCGGCGATGATCAGCAGAACCACCGTGGCCACGGCGAAGAGCACGATTTCGGCGACCGAGTCGGTCAGGGCCAGCACCGGCCATTTCGGCGTCAGGCCGCCCAGCAGGACTTCGCCGACCAGAAGAAGCCCCAGCACCCCGCCGTAGAGGACCATGCCGAGCGCCAGCTGGTTCCAGCGGAAGCGGCGGGCTGTGGTGAAGGTCTTGGCGATACTGTGACGCCGCATCACGCAGGCCAGGGCCACCAGGGCGAACATGGCGACGGCGTTGACCCCCGCCAGCAAGGCCGTGATCGTCAGGTTGCCGGCCAGGCTGTCGGGCATCTTGCCCGTTTGGATGTCGCTGAGGGCCTGGCTGAAGACCTCGCCCTGTCCCTGGAGGGCGATGAGGGCCCCGAGGGCGAAGATCAGCGCGACCACGAAGGCCATGATGGCTCCGGCGACGGCGCCGACCAGGGCCGCGAGGAAAATCCACAGGCCCGTGACGATGCGGCCCTTGGCTGTGGGCTCCGACGGTCTGATGTCGACGAAGAGGCGCGAATGGCGAAGATCCATCGCCCGCCACGCCGCCGCGATCCGCCCGCTCATCCCCAACAAGCCCCTCAACGCTGTACCCAAGGCCCCTTCATCCGCTAAGCCGCGTTGGAGGGAAAGGGGAAAGGCAGTTGCGGATCATCTCAGGCGCCCATCGCGGCCGGACCATCGTCGCGCCTTCGGGCGCCGGCACGCGGCCGACCGCCGACCGCGTACGCCAGGCCCTGTTCAATGTGCTGGAGCACGCCGCCTTCGCCCCCGAGCTCAAGGGCGCGCGGGTCATCGACCTGTTCGCGGGGTCGGGCGCCCTGGGCCTGGAGGCCCTGTCGCGGGGCGCCGCCTTCTGTCTGTTCGTCGAGACCGATCCGGACGCCCGCGGCGCCATCCACGACAACGTCGAGGCCCTGGGCTATTTTGGGGCGACCCGCATCCACCGCCGCGACGCCACCGACCTGGGGGTCAAGCCGGGCGCGGATGGCCAGCCCTTCACCCTCGCCTTCCTCGATCCCCCCTATGGCAAGGGCTTGGGGGAGGCGGCGCTCGCGGGCCTGGCGGGCGGCGGCTGGCTCGCGCCCGGCGCGCTGGTGGTGCTGGAAAAGGGTCGGGACGAGGCCGCACCCGCCGTGCCGGAATTCGACGTCCTAGACGCCCGCGACTGGGGCGCCGCGCGCGTCCACTTCCTGAGCTACTCACCCGCGGCCAGCTAAACGGTTTTCCCCGCTTGACCCTGACGCGGCGTGAGCCCTGATGAAGCGTCCGTCATCAACGCCAGGGATCATCGGGATAATGAAGCGGTACACGGTCAAGCAGGTGGCCAGGATGGCGGGCGTCTCTGTCCGCACCCTGCACCACTACGACGACCTTGGGCTGCTCAAACCGGCCGAGGTCGGGGCCAACGGCTATCGTTACTATGGCCGGGAGGAACTGCTACGCCTGCAGCAGATCCTCCTCCATCGGGAACTCGAATTCCCCCTGGAAACCATAGCTGAGGTGCTGAACGCTCCCGGCTTCGACCGGGTGCAGGCATTGAAGCGGCACAGGGAGGTTCTGGCCTCCCGCGCCAGCCGTTACCGCCGCCTCATCAAGACCCTCGATGCGACCCTGGCCGAATTGGAACAGGAGACGGATATGGACGACAAGGACCTCTACAAGGGCTTCGCGCCAGAGAAACAGGCGGAATACGAGGCCTGGCTGATCGATCGCGGCGGCGATCAGATGAAGACGGCTATCGACGCTTCCAAACAGGCGATGAAGTCGATGTGCAAGGCCGACTTCCAGGCCATGATGGCGAAGTGGGAGGGCATCGAGGGCGACATGGCCAAGGCGCTCACCGACGGCCTGCCGGTCGACAGCGTCGCGGTGCAGGCGATCATGCGCCGTCACCATGCCTGGATCGCCATCAGCTGGGGACGCGAACCGGAGCCGGAAAGCTTCGCAGGGCTCGGCCAGATCTATCTCGACCACCCCGACTTCCGCGCCAAGTTCGACAACAAGCAGGCGGGGCTGGCGGAATACTTCGCCCTGGCGATGAGGGCGTTTGCGGACGCGGAGTTAGCTGGGTGACGAGGTCGAAAATCCTCCCCCGTTGGGGGAGGGGGACCATGCGAAGCATGGTGGAGGTGGCTAGTCCGCGCCTGAGACGGTGTGAATCCTACCTCGGCCAGTCTTCTGACAGGTGAGACCGCCGACAGGCCACCTCCACCACGCCGCTACGCGCCGCGGTCCCCCTCCCCCAACGGGGGAGGATTTGGGACTTATCTCCGCCCGAACAACTTCTCGATGTCGGAGAGCTTGAGCTCCACATAGGTCGGGCGGCCGTGGTTGCACTGGCCCGAGTGGGGCGTCGCTTCCATCTGGCGCAGGAGGGCGTTCATCTCGGCGGCGGTGAGGCGGCGCCCGGCGCGGACCGAGCCGTGGCAGGCCATGGTCGAGCAGATGTCCTCGAGCCGTTCCTTGAGCGCCAGGGCCTCACCGTTTTCGGAAAGGTCGTCGGCGATGTCTCGGATCAGACCCTGGGCGTTGGTCTCGCCGAGCAGGGCGGGGGTCTCGCGCACCAGGACGGCGCCCGCGCCGAAGGGCTCGATGATCAGGCCGAAGCGGGCCAGGGCGTCGGCGTTGGCGACCACCCGTTCGGCCTCGGCGGGGTCGAGCTCGACCACTTCAGGCAGGAGCAGGGTCTGACGAACGACGCCGCCCTGCTCGATCTCCGCCTTCATGCGCTCATAGGTCAGTCGTTCGTGGGCGGCGTGCTGGTCGACGACGATCATGCCGTCGCGGGTCTGGGCGACGATATAGGTCTCGTGCAGCTGGGCGCGGGCGGCGCCAAGGGGGAAGTCGACCGGATCGATGATCTGAGCGCCCGCTGGCTCGATCGGCTCGACGCGGGCGGTGACGTCGTTGACGCCCGGCAGGTCGAAGCTTTGGGCGGGTCTCGGCGCCCACCCGCCGGAGGACCAGGCGGAGAAGCCGGCGGCGCTGGGCTCGCGCCTCTGGAAGCCCGCAAAGGCCTCCGCCGCCGTGGTGGTCGAGGCGCGGTGGCCGGCGCCGGCCAGGG
>DGYN01000118.1:22755-22947 GCA_002398405.1 Caulobacteraceae bacterium UBA5005 | reverse complement strand
CGACTCCGCTTAGCTCCACCAATCCATGGCAAGGGGCCAGACTGAAAAGTCTGGCCCCTTGTTCGTTCCAGGCCTGTGGTGAATGCCTCGCGACGGCGTCTAGAGACTGACGGCCGTCTGGCCTGTTGTCACGAAGGCCAAACCTATGACCGATGCGCCCGCGTCTAGCCGGCATCCCGTGAAGTCGTTGAT
>DGYN01000118.1:22149-22529 GCA_002398405.1 Caulobacteraceae bacterium UBA5005 | reverse complement strand
CGGCATCCCGTGAAGTCGTTGATGATCCCTGTCGGCGACTTCTTCTTCAAATGGCGCAATCAGGCTTTCCCTGCAGCATTGCTCGCGATCTACCTCTTCGCGCCGCCGAACAACACCCTGGGGGGAAGCCAGGCGCTGGAACCCTGGCGGGACGCCCTGGCTCTGGTCTTGGTCCTGGGAGGACTTGCGCTTCGGTCGGCGGTGGTTGGCTTCGCCTACATCAAGCGCGGGGGTGTCGGGAAAAAGGTCTATGCGGCCGACCTCGTCACCAGCGGCCTGTTCGGCGTCTGCCGCAATCCCCTCTATGTCGGCAACCTGCTCATCGCCTTTGGGGTGCTGACCATGCACGGCGACTGGCGGGTCATCGCCGGCGGCAGCCC
>DGYN01000118.1:0-21935 GCA_002398405.1 Caulobacteraceae bacterium UBA5005 | reverse complement strand
GGTCATCGCCGGCGGCAGCCTGGCGATGAGCTTCATCTATCAATCGATCGTCTTTGCCGAGGAGCGTTACCTCGAAGAGAAGTTCGGCGACGCCTATCGGCAGTATTGCGCTGTCGCGCCGCGCTGGTCCCTCCGCCTGTCCCGCCTGCGCGCCGCCACCGACGGCATGCGCTTCAACCTGCGCAAGGCGATCCTGGCCGAATACACAACAATCGCCACGAGCCTGGCCATGCTCGCGGCGACTGAGATTTACGAGCAACTGGCGCATGCGGACGATCCGCCGGTGATGCTGCTCGTCGAACTGTTGGGCGGCTTTCTGGTCTTGGCAGTGCTTTGGACCTTCGTTGTGCGACGCTACAAGAAGCGGCGGGCCGCCAAGGGACTGACCGCTATTTGATCGCCAGGAAGCCCTCAAAGGAGAGGTATTTCTGGACGGTCATGTGATCGACGAAGCCCGCCCGCCGCAGCATCTCTCGATTGGCCTTGGTCGAGAAAGGCTCCAGCACGCCCTTGAGGCTGCGCGTCTTCATGACGATCTCCTCGGTGGAGAAACCCTGGTCCAGCTTGAAGTCGTTATAGAGCGTGGTGATGATATCCTGGAACCGCGCGTCGGGCGCCCGGACCTTTTCGAAGAGCACGAAGGCGCCGCCCCAATTGAGCGCCTGATAGATCTTGTCGAACAGCATTTGCCGGTCCCGGGGCGGCACGAACTGCATGGTGTAGTAGGAGACGATCAGGTCGGCCTTCTCAAAGTCGAACAGCCGGGCGTCCTCGTGAAGAATCTCAACGTTGGGCGCGGCTTCGCAATGGCGGCGGGCCTGACCCACCATCGCCCCTTCCACATCCAGGCCAACCCAGCGGGCCCCAGGCCGGCCGGCGTGATGCTCAGCGAGTTTGCGCAGCAGTTCGCCAGTTGAGACGCCGATTTCGTAGGTCAGGCTTGAGGCGGAGATGAAGAAGTCGCTCAACTCGACCACCAGCGAATGGCCCTGCTCGTACAGTGGTACAGACTGGCGGATGTGATCAACGAAGGTGGCGGGAACATCGCCGCCAAACGTCCAGTTGGCGTTATTCGCCCTAATATTGTGACCGACGCGCATAAGCTTCCCTCAAGGCGCGATTGGCCGACAACCGGCATGTTTGCTCGCCTGCCCTCTAGACGCCGCCAAAGGCGCCGCGCCTCAGGACGCGCTAGAAGCCGTGCGAGAGATGGACGCCGACATTGCGCGGGCGCTGGGGTGTCGCTTCGTCGACCCGGCGGATACGGAAGGGATTTCCAAAGGCGAAGGTGTCGCCCTGGCCGCCGAACAGGTTGTCGCCATACAGCGACAGGCGCCAGGCCTCGCGGCCGAGCGCCAGGTGGAGGCGAGAGGTGACATAGCCTCCCATGACAGGGGCGATCTGGGCGTCAAAGGTCAGGCTGGACTTGCCGATGTAGCCGAGGTCGAGGCCCGCTTCGGCCTGCCAGCCGGCCCCGAACGTCCAGGCGTACCGCGCGCCGCCGTTGATCAACACGCTTGCGATCCCGGGAAGGTGGCGATCGGCGGGAATGGGAAATCCCGGATCGGGTTCAGAGAGCTCGGGGTCATTGAGGAAGACGTCGCCCTCAAGACTCAGGCCGCCTGATCGCCAGCTCGCCTCGAACTCCACGCCGGTGTTGTTTCCCGATCCGATATTGGCTGTGAACGGCAGGCCATTGGGCAGGAGCCGGTCGCTCTGGATATTGCTCCAGTTGGCCCGGAACAGAGCCGCCCGGACGCGCAGGCGGTCAGCGAACAGGGTGGCGCGCACACCCAGTTCGTAGCTGATCAGCTCATCCGCCTTGAATTCGCGGTTGGGCTGCGCGCCCTGGCCCGGCGTGGCGAACACCTGTCCCGGCAGACCCGACGTGTTGAAGCCAACGGCGCGATATCCCTCCGCCATCTGGGCGTAGAGCAGCAGAGCCGGCGAGAGGTCATATTCCGCCAGGAGCTTGGGGGCGAAGCCGGAGTCCTTTGAGTCGCCCTCGAAGGGGCTGGCCCCGGCCGCCCGCGTATCGACCGCGAGCCGGTAATAGCGGCCCCCCGCCGTAAGCCGCAGCCGCTCGTTGACCGACCAGGCGCCCTCGCCATAGACGGCGTACTCGTCCAGATGATCGCGGCGGTCCTGCGCATAGAGGGCCACGGGCGCCGATGCAGCCGACAGGGCGGTGCGTGTTTCCTGGGTGTATTCGGAGACGAACAGGCCGGCCAGCCAGCTGAGCCGGTCCGAGCCGGGCGACGACAGCGAGGCCTCAGTGACCACGGCCTGGATCCGGTTGTCTTCATCGAAGGCGGCGGGGCCCCGTGCGGAGGCGCTCAGGAGCGGCAGGGAGAGCGAGGCGTCGTAGCGGTTTGACAGTTGATGGCTCTGGAGGGCGTTCGAAACCTTCAGCTTCGCGAAGCCGAGGTCGCCCTCGACGACCGTGGACACCCCGTCGAAATCATTGCGGTGCGGCTCGCGCATGGCGAGGGCGCGGCTGTATGCGCCACCCTCGGCGTACTGGCTGTCTTCCCCGTGGATGGTCTGGTCGATGAAGGACAGCCGCGCGCGCCACTCATCGTTGATCTTCAGGGCGAGGCTGGCGCGCAGGCCCTGGCGAAGGACGCCGCCGGCGTCTTTGAGCCCAAGGCCGGGATCGTCGATGACGCCGCCCGTCTCCTCACGATAGCCGGTCAGCCGCAGGGCAAGGCGATCCTCGATAAGCGGCAGGTTGATCGCGCCGTCGACCACCGTTCCAGCGGCGCCGCCCCGGGTGGCGGTGAAGCCCGTCGACAGGAACCCTTCGCGCGCGTCAAGGCGCGGCGCCTTGGTCACGATCTGCACGACGCCGCCGATTGAGCCCGCGCCATAGAGCGACCCCTGCGGGCCCCGCAGGACCTCGACCCGCTCAACGTCGGTGAGCCTCAGGTCCGGGTCGGGGGCGTTGTAGATGATCCTGGCGTCGTCGAGGTAGATGCCGACGACCGACTGGGTCCGCCCGCTAAGGGCCCCGTCCGCCATGCCGCGGAGGAAAACCTTGTTCCTGCCAGGCCCAAGGTTGGTGATGGTCATGCCGGCGATGCGCGAGGATACGCCGATTAGATCCGCCTCGCCGCGTTCGGCCAATGCTTCGCCATCGACGGCGCTGACAGCGTAGGGCGCCCGGGCCAGGCCGACGGTGCGTTTGGGGGACGTGACCACGAGCTCGGCCACCTCGCTGGGGCCCGCGGGCGAGGGCGCCGCGGCGGGCCCGGTGCTGGCTCTGGCGGGCGGACGGCGAGCCGGCGCCGCCTTGACGATGACGAAGGTCACAGCATCGATCGTCCGGAAATCGCAGCCCGTGCCGGAAAGGAGCCGGCGCAGGGCCGGGATCGTCGAGAAGCGGCCGGTCAGGCCACGGGTCGGCCCGCAGGATCGCGCCGCCTCCGCGCTGATCGAGACCTTGGCCGTTGAAGCAAACTCCACCAGGGCGGACGAGAGCGGTTGCGGCCGAATAGCGAAGGGCGGCGGGGACTGCGCCAATACAGGTCCCGCCGTGACGCAGGCGGCGGCCGCCAGGGCGACAGACAGGGCGGCCTTGCAGTCCAACTTCGGCGCGTCTCCGATCGCGGGTCAGCGACGCGTTATCGTAATTGCATCGCTTCCGCGATGAACCTTTACCGGAAGGAAGGTTTCAAGGCGGCCAATAACCGCATCCGGGCCATCGAGGATCAGGACGCCGGTGAAGCGCAGGTTCGCCGCCGGCCCCTCGACCTTCACCGGAACGGGGAACTGACGGCTGAGGTCAGCGGCGATGTCGGCCAGGGACTCGTTGTCGTAGATCAGCCTTCCGCCTTGCCAGGCGAAGGCGAGATTGGGATCGGTTTCACGAACAATTTCGCCGGTGCGTCCGGCGAAGTGACGCAGTTCCTTGCCCGCCGTCAGACGCACCGCGCCGGCTCCCTGCCCGGGCCTGACCTCGACGATTCCGCGACGAACGGTGACCGTTGTGGCGGCGCGATCGCGGGTGATGTTGAATTCCGTTCCGACGACGCGGACCTCTGTTTCGCCCACGTCCACAAGGAAGGGCCGCCGCGCGTCCCTGGCGACATCGAAGGAGGCCTCGGCGAAATCCATTTCGACCCTGCGCTCACGGCGGCCGAGGCTGACCGTCAGCTTCGAGGCGCCGTTCAGGTGGATTTTCGATCCGTCGGCGAGCACCACCTCGCGGGTCTCTCCCGCGGCGGTCTGATAGACCTGCGGCGCGGGCGGCTGAAGCATGACGACGACGAGCAGCCCGGCGGCGATCGCGGCCGCCCCGGACAGGGGCGCGAGCCAGCGAACCCTGGGCGCGCGGCGGGCGGTGAGGTCGATGACGGCGGGATCGGGCTCATCGGACAGGAGTTCAGCTTCGATCTCCACAACCGCCGCATCGCCGAACTCGGCCCAAAGGCGCTCGGCGCGATCGTAGGCGTCGAGATGGGCCGCACCGGCGGCAAGCCAGGTCTCGAGGGCGAGCCAGTCAGCCTCGTCAGCGTCCTCGGCATGGACGCGAACGACGAAGGCCGCGGCCTGCGCGTCCAACTCCCTGTCGCTGTCGTCTTCGCGGTTCATGCCGGTTCCTTAAGACGCGGATTCTTGCCCGCGCATACTCCAGACGCCGCCGGGCGCGCCGCACCCCAGGCAAAAAATGACAAAAATGCGGCGGCTCATTCCAGACGCCGCATGAGATGCCTTAGGGCCGCGCTGATATGTTTCTCAATCGCGCTGCGTGAAATCCCCATCTGGGCCGCGGTTTCGGTGTGGCTGAGCCCCTCGAATTTGTGCAGCCGGAAAGCTCTGCGGGTCTGGGGCGAAAGCTCGTTGAGGGCCTCGGTGACACGCTCGAGCCTTTGCTTGGCGTCGACGATCCGGTCAGCGGCCGGAAGGTCAGCGGCGTCCTCGCCGCCCGTCTCCACCGCCTGTCCGCGGCGCCATTCCGCATCGCGCGCGCCGCTTCGCGCCTGCTGCTTGAAACGATCGAGCATGAGGTTGGAGCCTGTCCGATAAAGAAAGGCGCCCGGGTTGCGGATCTCGGCGATAACCTCCGCGTCCAGGGAGGCGATCTTGAGGTAGAGGTCCTGGAGGATGTCCTCGGCCTGCGCCTGCGAGCGGGTGCGCAAGGTGAAGTATCGCAGCAGCGCATCGCGCCGCTGCAGATAAGCCTCGATCAGGTCTTCAGGGCCGTTGTCGGGCAAACCGCCTCACCGCCAGGTCCGCCGGAGGGCGGGAACGCTCCGCCCTTCTAGTCAGGGCCGTCCCATCCACGCAAAAAAATTCGGCGGTGAGTGAGGGGCTTTCGAAGCGGCGGCGTCATGGGTCTGGAAGACGGGTCGACCTTGACCTGGCCGGAGCGTACCCCCTGTGACCCATCCAGCAGTCTCGACAGCCGCGAAAAAGTCCCCGGCGGCGTCGACCCGTTTTCATCGTCTTCCCATTCTCGCGTCCAAGGTGATCCACATCGACGATCCGCACCGCGCCGAGCGCCGGCGGGTGGAGGCGTTCGTCGAAGATGTCTATGCGCGGACCTTCGGCGTTCATCTGACCCGCCACTATCCCACCCTGATGAGCGTCCAGGACGCGGAGGGCCGCATATACGCGGTCGTCGGCTTTCGGCGCGCCTGCGAGAGCAGCCTGTTTCTGGAGCAGTATCTCGATGCGCCGGTGGAAGCCTCCGTCGCGGGGGCCTGGAATGACCCCAGCGCCGATCGCAGCGCGATCGTGGAAATAGGCCACCTGGCCTCGGACGGCCGGGGCGCGACGGTGTTTCTGTTCCTGGCGCTGGCCGAGCACCTGCGGACCATGGGCTGCGACTATGCGGTGGCGACCGCGACCAAGGTGTTGCGCGGCGTCTTCGACAAGGCCGGGATCCAGACCGTGGAATTGGCGCAGGCGCAAGCGGCGCGGCTTCCCGACGGCGGCCGCGACTGGGGCTCCTATTACCAGACCGAGCCGGTGGTCCTGGCGGGCTCGATCGGCCGATCCTGTCCCTCTCTCAAGTCCCTGGTCGCGGCGGGCCCAATGAAACCCGCCATGCGCTCGCGACTGCATTTCGGCGCGGGGGCCGAGGGTTGAGCCTCGTCCTGGACGCGCTGGCGCACTGGGCCGCGGTCAAGCCGGAGGCGACCGCCCTTAAATCCTCCACGCAGGGATGGAGCTGGGCCCGGCTGGCGGCCGAGGTGGAGCGGGTGTCCGGCATTCTGCGCGAGCGTCTGCCGGCGGACGGCGCGGTGGCCATCCTGATGGACAATTCACCGGCCTTCGTCGTCGCCGATCTGGCCTTGATCGCGCTCCAGCGAGCGACCCTTCCCCTGCCTCTGTTTTTCACCGAGACGCAGCGGCGCAGCGCCTGCCAGAGCGCTGGGGTCAGAGCCATTCTGCACGACGGCGAGGGAATTATCGTCGCCGGGCAAGACGTGACCTTGAGCGCCCTGCCGGCGCCCCCGGTCGAATTGCATAAGGGGACGGCCAAGGTCACCTTCACCTCCGGATCGACCGGCGATCCCAAGGGCGTGTGTCTGTCGCAGGCCCAGATGGAGGCGACGGCGGCATCCCTTGTCCGCGTGCTTGGAACGGACCTGGCCGGCGTCCACATGCCTGTCCTGCCGCTTAGCGTGCTGCTGGAGAACGTCGCCGGCCTCTATCCCATCCTGTTGGCGGGCGGCGTCTATCACGTGGCGGGCCTCGCCGAGATTGGCTTTGCCCAGGCTTTCGCGCCCGACTTCGGCCTCCTGACGGCCAAGATCGCCGAGGCGCGGGCCACCAGCCTGATCCTTGTGCCTGAGATCCTGCGGGGCGTTCTGGCGGCGAAGGCGGCGACCGGACGTGAACTGCCCGATCTGGCGTTTGTCGCGGTGGGCGGGGCCAAGGTCGCGCCTGAACTTCTGCACGCCGCCCGCGCGGCCGGCGTTCCCGCCTATGAGGGCTATGGCCTTTCGGAATGCGGCTCGGTCGTCGCCCTGAACAGCCCGCAGGCGGATCAGGAAGGCTCGGTGGGCCGGGTCCTGCCGCACCTCTGCGTGGAGATTGAAGACGGGGAAATCATCGCCGGCCCCAGTCCCTTTCTTGGCTATGTGGGCGGCGAGCCTCAATCAGGACCGGTGCGCACCGGCGATCTGGGCGCGCTCGGGCCAGACGGGTTCCTGAGCGTCTCAGGGCGCAAGTCGAACCGGATCATCACCTCCTATGGCCGTAACATCTCCCCGGAATGGGTGGAGAGCCAGCTTCTCGCCCAGGCCGAAATCGGCCAGGCGATGGTGTTCGGCGAAGCCCAGCCCGCGCTTGGCGCCCTAATCTCTCCCAGCCGCGCAGGCCTGCCGCCCGCCGCGCTGCAAGCGGCCATCGACCGGGCCAACGCCGCCCTGCCGCAGTACGCCCAGGTCCGCCGCTGGCGCGCCGCGCCGCCCTTCGACCCCGCCAAGGGGGAGGTGACAGCCAACGGCCGCCCCCGCCGCGCGGTGCTCGCCGAGACCTACGCCGATTTCATTCGCTCACCTGACGAGGCCGCATGTCCTTCTTCTCCCGCCTGATCGCCGAGACCGCCGCCGAGCGCGACTTCCTCTATGGGGTTCCGCAGATCCAGGATGGCCTCGCCGGGCGCATCGGCCGCGAGACCTACATCGCCTATCTGACGGAGGCCTATCACCACGTCCGCCACACCGTGCCCCTGATGCAGGCGGCGCGGGAGCGACTGGACCCCGCGCATCACCGGTTCGCCGAGGCGCTGGACGAATACATCACCGAAGAGACCGGCCACGAACAGTGGATCCTCAACGACATCCGGCACGCGGGCGGCGATGCCGCCGCCGTCAAGAACGGGCAGCCGGGGATCGAGACTGAATTGATGGTGGCCTTTGCCTACGACTACATCGCGCGCGTCAATCCGATGGGCTTCTTCGGCATGGTGTTTGTCCTGGAGGGGACATCCACCCAGCTGGCGACCAAGGGCGCGGAGGCCGTCCGGGCAAGCCTCAACCTCCCGGCCGCGGCCTTTTCATACCTGACCTCGCACGGCTCCCTCGATGCGGAACATATTCTGTTCCTCAAACGCCTTATGGACAGCGTGGAGGACGAGGCGGACCAGACCGCCATCATCCACATGGCCCGGCGGATGTTCCTGCTCTACGCGCGCGTCTTCGGCGCCATTCCGCACAGCCGGTTCGCCAATGCAGTTTGAACGCTTGGAGGTGCTCGTGACGGGCGGTTCCGGCTCGCTCGGAAGCCTGATCGCCGCCCTGCTGGTCGAGGCGGGCGCGCGGGTGACGGTCCTGGACCGCATCCGTCCGTCGAACCCCCGTCTGGGCTACATCGCGGCGGACCTCAGTTCGCCTGAAGGCATCGACCGGGCGGCCGCCACGGTCGGCGCCCGCGATTGGGACGTGCTCATCAATCTGGCGGGCGTGCAGTGGTTCGGGCCGATCGAAGGGCAGAGCCCGGCCGACACCGTGGCGACCTATATGATCAATCTGATCGCCCCGGCGCGTCTCTGCCAGGCGGTGGTCGGCCGCATGAAGGCGCGCGGGAGCGGCAGGATCGTCAACATCGGGTCGATCTTCGGCTCGATCAACTTCGCCCATTTCGCGACCTATTCCAGTTCCAAGGCGGGCCTGAGGGGTCTCAGCCAGGCGCTTCGCCGCGAACTCGCAGGTACGGGCGCCGGCGTGACCTACATCGCACCCCGGGCGGTCAAGACCCCGCTCAACTCCCCCCTGGTGCTGCGCTTCGCGGCCCTGACCGGCATGACGATGGATGACCCCGCCCTGGTCGCCCGCCGCATTGTCGAGGCGATTAGAAAGGAGCGGGGCGAGGCGTTCCTCGGCTTCCCCGAATCCGCCTTCGTGCGCCTCAATGCGCTCTTGCCCGCCCTGGTCGACAGGGCCCTGCGGCCCAACGACGCCAAGGCGCGCGCCCTCTTCCAATCCCCGAGTTGAACGGAGCCCCTTATGCGAACCCTTCTCCTATCCGCGATCCTGTCCCTGACCGCCGCCGCCCCTGCCCTCGCCGACGTATGCGACGATAATGTCCGCACCCTGCAGGGGGCGTGGGAGCGGGTCAGTTATCAGACGCCAAAGCCCAGCCGCTCGGCCGCGATGGAAAAGCTCGCCGCCCAGGCTGACGGTTTCGTCGCCCAATGCCCGGGCCGGGCCGAGCCGCTGGTCTGGGATGCGATCATCACCGCGTCCGCCGGCGGGCTGAAGGGCGGCCTGGGGGGGCTTAGCCGGGCCAAGGAAGCCAAGGCGATGCTTGAGCGCGCCGAGAAGATCAACGCACTCGCCCTGGAGGGTTCGGTCTATACAAGCCTGGGCTCACTCTATGCCCAGGTTCCGGGCGCGCCGATCGGCTTTGGCGACAAGGCAAAGGCGCGGAGCTATCTGACGCGCGCCTTGCAGACCAACCCCAACGGGATCGATCCGAACTTCTTCATGGGAGACTTCCTGCTGCGCCAGAAGGACTATGCCGGCGCGGTCCGCTACCTGGAAAAGGCGCTCGCCGCGCCTGCCCGCCCGGGACGCGAGATCGCCGACCGCGGCCGGCGGGGCGAGATACAGGCCCTGCTGGCCGAGGCGCGAGGGAAGGCCAGTTAGGGATTCCTAGCCGCCATCAGCGATGAACGCCGCGACCGCTTGCCAGAGTTCGGCGTCATGCCCGACCCACAGATGACCGCCCGTGTCGTAGAGAATGAGCCGGGCGCCGGGGATATGGGCCGCGGCGAAACGCGCGGCCTTGTCCGTTCCATAGAGATCGTCCCTGGCGCTGATCGCCAAGGCCGGGCAGGCGATGGACTCCAAGGCGTATCGCGGCGGCGCCCCCGCGGTTGCGCTGTCCATCACCAGGCCCTCCTTGCGGGCGCTGATCGGCAGGATGTGGAAGAGGACGTCGCGGACCCGTTGCTGCTCCGGGACGGGAGCATCCGCGACCAGGCGCGGATCGGTCGCCAGGATCATCTTGGTCATGAAATCCGGCGCGGTCCTGACGCCCAGCCAGAACAGGACGTCAGAGCCCAGAGCGCGGTTGATCAGGGCCTGCACCGCGCGGTTCGGCGCCGCGTTGGTGTTGGGCGCGCGTTCCGGCGCATAGATGGCCGGCACGCCAAGAATGAGACCGCGGCAGAGGTCAGGATGGCGTATGGCGAGCTGCGCCGCTGAGAGGCCGCCGGCCGAGCCGCCAAAGATCACCGCGTCGTCTATCTCTAGGGTCCTCAAAAGGTAGGCCAGCGCATCGGCCTGCATCTCCGGCGTGGCGTCCTTGGGCATGGCGCTGCGCAGATAGCCGAAGCGCGAGGGCGCGATGATGCGCACCGCCTGCGACCGCAAAGGCCGGCTGAAGGCCAGGCCCTGATCGAAGCCGCCGCCGCTGCCGTGGATCATCAAAAGCACCGGGCCCTGGCCGACATCGGCGTATTCGATGGGGCCATAGGGGCTGGCGATCACCTGGCTGCGGCCCTGGGTCGCGGCGCGGGCGGCCGTCATGTCCTTGTCGAAGGCGGATTTGGCCGCGAGGACGGCCACGGCGCCAAGAGCCGCAAGCACGGCGGCGGCGATCCATCGGAGGCGGGGCGTTGAGTGTCGCCGATATGGCCGGGCGCGGGTCACGCCGCCAAGGTAGCGGTCCAGGTCCAGGCGCCCTTGAGCCAGGTCAATGCCATGGCCTTGCCTGGGCTCAGACTGCCTTCAGAACTGACCCGTCCTTCGACGGCCCTGGGAGTTCGAATAGATGCTCCAGATCCTGCTGACCTTTGTCTTCGCCCTGGCTGCCTCCGATGTGCCGCCTCGATTTTATAGAAACGCCGAGCCCCCGGCGGCCTCAACCTTGGGGGAGACGCGCGGGTTTGTGAACGCGGGCCAGGTGAAAGGCCTTTGCGCCGCCGCCGAGAACGCGGGCGACGGTCAGTTCGAGATGTGCCTTGGCTATTTGGCGGGGTCCATCGATCAACTGGTCGCCCAGGATAGGATCAGCGGCGTCTCGGCGCGGGATCTTTGCCCGAACACCGCGCTGAGTCTTGACCATTTCCGCCAGGCCTTCCTCGACTACATGGAGGTGAACCCCCAGGTGGAAAAGGCGGCGGCGGCCGCTGTGATCGAACGGGCGGCTACTCCATCCCTGAAGTGCAATATGTTCGCGGGCCGCACCCAATGATTCACCGTTGAGCCAGGTCAAGGGAGCGTAGGCCGCCTTAGGTCAGGGTCCACCTCAGGCGGAAGTCCGCCTAGAGGACGCGGACTTGACCACTACCGATCTTCATCTGGGTCTGGGCGAGGACGAAGCCGCCCGCCGGCTCGCGGCCACAGGCCCCAACACCTTGGACGCGCCAAGGCGGCGGTCGCTCGTGAAATTGATCCTGGGCTCGCTGCGGGAGCCCATGTTTCTCCTGCTGCTGGCCGCCATCGGGCTTTACCTGTTCCTTGGCGACCTGGCCGAGGGCTTGTTTCTGGCCGGCGGCGCCTGCGTGGCCCTGGGGCTGGTGATTGCCCAGGAAGCCCGCAGTGAACGCGCCCTGGCGGCCCTGCGGCAGTTGGCTGAACCCTATGCGCGGGTCCTTCGGGGCGGGGTGCAAAGGCGCGTTCCCGCCCGCGATATCGTTCCCGGCGACCTGTTGGTCGTCGGCGAGGGCGAGCGCCTATCCGCCGACGCCACCCTGATGAGCGGCGATGTGCTGATGGTGGATGAGTCAGCGCTTACCGGGGAGTCCGCACCGGTCGCAAAAGCGCCTGATATCGCGGGAGATGGAGCAGCGCTTCTGGCCGGAACCCTGGTCGTGGGCGGACATGGGCTGGCGCTCGTGACCGTTACGGGCCGGCAGACCGAGTTCGGGCGTATCGGCGCCTCGCTGGCCATCCTGGGTGAAGAGCGGACGCCGCTCCAGAAGACCGCCGGCCGGCTCGTCGGACTGCTCGGCGCCGCGGCTCTGGTCTTCTGCGGGGTGATCACGGCCGCTTACGGGCTGATCAGAGGGGACTGGGTTGAAGGCGTGCTTGCAGGCCTCACGATCTCGATCGCGCTCATTCCCGAAGAGTTTCCCATGGTGCTGGCCGTGTTCCTGGCGCTGGGCGCCTGGCGGCTGGCGCGGCACAAGGTCATTGTCAGGCGGGGGGCGGTGATCGAAAGTCTCGGCGCCGCCAGCGTCCTTTGCGTCGACAAGACCGGAACCCTGACCGAGAACCATATGCGGCTTGCGAAGCTGTGGGTCTCGGGATCGACCTACGCCGCAGGTTCGGACCAACCTCTCCCACACCAAACCGCCTCGCTTGTCGAGGCGGGCGTGCTGGCGTCGCCACGGCATTCGATCGACCCCCTCGATCAGGCGATGCTTGAGTTCGCGGCGCCCCGCGCGCCGCAGACGCCGCTGCGCACCTGGCCCTTGTGCAAGGAGCGGCTGGCGGTCGTCCAAGTCTGGGCGTCCGGCGACGGACAGGTTGCCGGCGCGAAGGGGGCGCCCGAAGCCATATTCCGCCTTTGCCGCCTGCCGCAGGACGAGGTGACGATCTACGCCGCAGCCCTGGAGGACCTCGCCTCGGCGGGCCATCGCGTCCTGGCGGCGGCCTCCTGGCGGGGTGAAAGTTTTCCGGACTCGCCCGAAGACGCGGCGTTCCAGTTCCAGGGGCTGCTCGCCTTCGTCGATCCCTTGCGCCCGGACGTTCCCGCGGCCCTGGCGGAGGCGCGGGCCGCAGGCATCGCGGTGGCCATGATCACGGGCGACTATCCAGCGACGGCCCTGGCCATCGCACGGCAAGCCGGGATCGACGTTTCCGCCGGGGTTTTGCTGGGCGGCGAGATCGCCGCCATGTCCTTGCCCGATCTGCAAGCGCGGGTGCGCACGGCGCGGGTCTTTGCTCGGGTGCAGCCGGACCAGAAGCTGAAACTGGTCGAGGCCCTCAAGGCCAACGGCGAGGTGGTCGCCATGACCGGCGACGGGGTGAACGACGCGCCCGCCCTGGAGGCGGCCCACATCGGCATCGCCATGGGCCGGCGCGGCACAGACGTGGCGCGCGAGGCGGCGGACCTGGTTCTGCTGGACGACAGCTTCGCATCCATCGTCGGCGGGGTGCGTCTGGGACGACGCATTTTCGCGAACCTGCGCAAGGCGCTCACCTATGTCACGGCGATCCATGTGCCGATCGCCGGCCTGGCGCTGGCCCCCATTCTGCTTGGCATGCCGCAGCTGCTGTTCCCGATGCATGTCGTCCTCCTGGAACTGGTGGTCGACCCGGTCTGCTCCCTGGTCTTCGAGGGGGAGCCCAGCGACGATGGCGCGATGCGGCGGCCGCCCCGGGCCCGCACCGAGGCCCTGTTCGGTCCACGGCAGATCACCTTCGCCATCCTGCAGGGGGTGATCGCGACGATCGTCATCCTGGGATTCTATGCCTGGGCGCTGTCCCGGTGGGAGGAAGGCGAGGCGCGGGGCGCGGCCTTCGCGGTCCTGATTATCGCCAATCTCGCCCTGGCGATTTCCGACTCCGCATCGGCCCGGATTTCGGTGTTCGACCCCCATCGCCGGTTCTTCTGGCTGATCGCCATCGCGGCGATGGCGATCCTGGGCGCGGTCCTGTACACGCCCACCGTTCAGCCGATCTTTCGAATTGAGGCGCCTGGCCTCCCTCTCCTGGCGGCGGCGGTCGCGGTGGGTGTTGCGGCCGGCGGCTGGTTCCGGCTGCTGGACTGGCGGCGGTGGCTGAAGGGCAGGGTTCCGGCATGACGATCCGCAATCTTGACGCCCTGTTCGCGCCGCGCGCCATCGCCGTGATCGGCGCCAGCAACACCCCTAACTCGCTAGGGGCGGTGCTCGCCCGCAATCTGCTGGAAAGCGGATTCGACGGCCCGATTTTCCCGGTCAATCCACACGCCAAATCCATTCGCTCCGCCCTGGCCTATCCCGACATCGCCTCGCTGCCCGTCGCCCCGGACCTGGCCGTCATCGCGACCCCGGCCGCCACCATCCCCGGCCTGATCGCCGAACTGGGCGCCAAGGGGGCGCGGGCCGCGGTCGTCATCAGCGCCGGCTTCAGCGGCGAGGAAGGCCGCCGGCTGCGGCAGGCCATGCTGGACGCCGCCAAGCCACACCTGCTGCGCATCATCGGGCCTAATTGCCTTGGCGTGCTTTCACCGGCGAACGGCCTGAACGCAAGCTTCGCCCAGCTGACGCCCAAGGCTGGCGGCGTCGCCCTCGTGGCCCAGTCCGGCGCGATCACCACGGCGGCGCTCGATTGGGCGAGCGGCCGCGGCTACGGCTTTTCGCGGGTCGTCACCCTGGGGGACATGGCCGATGCCGATTTCGGCGACATGCTCGATTTCCTGGCGCTCGACCCGCAGACCAAGGCGATCGTGCTCTACATCGAGAGCATCACCGACGCGCGCAAGTTCATGACCGCCGGACGCATCGCCGCGCGGGCCAAGCCGGTGGTGGTGATCAAGGCGGGGCGCAGCGCCGCCGGCGCCAAGGCAGCGTTCTCTCATACCGGAGCTCTGGCGGGATCGGACGCGGTCTATGACGCCGCCTTCCACCGCGCCGGCATGGTGCGGGTGAACGATCTGCGGGAGCTGTTCGACGCGGTCTCCACCCTGACGGCGGGAATGAAGGTCAAGGGTGACCGGCTGGCGATCCTGACCAACGGCGGCGGCGCGGGGGTCCTGGCGGCGGACGCCCTGGAGGCGTTGGGCGGGCGCCTGGCGACCCTTGGCGACGGGACGGTCGCCGCGCTCGACAAGGTTCTGCCGGCGACATGGTCCCGTGGCAATCCGGTGGACATCATCGGCGACGCCACGGCCGACCGGTACGCCAAGGCCTTTGAAGCCCTGCTCGCGGAACCGGACGCCGACGCCATCCTGGTGATGAGCTGTCCCACCGCCATGACCGACAGTCTGGCCTGCGCCGAGGCGATCACCGGGACGCTGGCGCGCGCCTCTGGCCCCACGCCGCCGGTGCTGACCTGCTGGCTGGGCGATCAGGGGGCGCAGGCGGCAAGGCGGCATTTCGGCAAGGCGGGCCTTCCCAGCCATGAGACGCCGGACGAAGCGGTCCGCGCCTTCATGCACCTGGCCGAGCACCGCCGGAACCAGACCCTGCTCTTGGAGACGCCGCCGGCCGGACCATCGGCGCCCTCCCCCGCCGCGGCGCGGGCGGTGGTCGATGGAGCCTTGGCCCAGGGACGCCTTGAACTCACCGAGCCGGAAGCCAAGGCGGTGCTGGCCGCTTACGGCGTTCCGGTGCTGGCCAGTGCGGCCGCCGCCGATCCGGAGGCGGCCGAGATGCTGGCGGCGGAAATGGCCGGACCCTTCGCGCTGAAAATCCTGTCCCCCGACATCACCCACAAGTCGGACGCCGGGGGCGTGGCCCTGAACCTTGCGACGCCGGAGGCGGTGAGCGCGGCGGCGCAAGCCATGCTGGAGCGGGTCGCGAAGCTACAGCCGAAGGCGCGGATCGAAGGCTTTGTCCTGCAGACCATGATCTCGCGCCCCCGCGCCCTCGAACTGATCGCCGGCATCGCCACAGACCCCGCCTTTGGGCCCATCGTCCTGTTCGGCGCGGGCGGCGTCGCCGTCGAGGCCTTGGCCGACCGCGCGATCGGCCTGCCGCCGCTCAACCGCGTCCTTGCCGCCGACATGATCGGCCGGACCCGGGTGATGCGCCTCTTGCGAGGCTACCGGGACGTTCCCCCAGCCGACCTGGACGCCATCGCCGATGTGCTGGAGCGGCTGGCGATGCTGGCGCTGGATATCCCGGAGATCGCCGAACTGGACATCAACCCCCTGCTGGCCGGCCAGGAGGGGGTGATCGGCCTTGACGCGCGGGCCCGCCTGACGCGCGATCCCGTCCGGCCGGCGATCCGGCCCTATCCGGCGGCCTTGGCGACGGACGTGGTCCTGCCAGAGGGGGCTGCCGTCGCGATACGGCCGATCAAGCCCTCCGACGAGGCGGCGCTCGCCGGCCTGATGGCCAAAACCGCAAAGGAGGACGTCCGCCTTCGGATTCGCAGCGCGCTGAATGCGCCGCCGCATGAATGGGCCGCGCGACTGTCACAGATCGACTACGACCGGGAGATGGTCCTGATCGCGCTCGCCGGCGAAGAGATCGCCGGCGTCGTCCGGCTCGCCGCCGATCCAGAGGGCGCCACCGCCGAGTTGGCCCTGCTGGTGCGCACGGACTGGCAAAGCCGGGGAGTCGGCACGGCCTTGATGCATGCGATTCTGAACTATGCGGGCGCGAGCGGGCTGTCCAAGGTCTGGGGCGAAGTCGCCCGGGGCAATGATCGCATGTTGGACCTGGCGGCCCATATGGGATTCCGGCGAGAAGCGCAGACTGATTCCAGCCCGGTGCGCATTGTCCACGAGGATTTCCGGCAGGCTTGATCCCGCTCAAAGCGCTGCGGGCAGAGGACGGCATGATCACGACGACCCAGAACGTCCGGAGCCGTGATGACCCACCATTTAAGAACCAGAATTGTTCTCGCCAACGGCGGGCATGCAAAGTGGCTTGAGCGCCAGGGGCAAAACTTCGTCACCATCGCCGAGCTCGAAGCCGACCGGGTGACCGCCGTTCATCCCAAGGGAACCACGCACCACAGCGCCAGTCCGCTACGCCATGGCGCGGGGGAGGCGGATCTGGCCGCGATGGGGCGAGACCGGTTTGGGCGCATTATTGCTGAGCGTCTCAATCGTCAGTCCTCTCGCGGCGAGTTTGAGCGGCTGGCGATCATCGCGCCACCGGAAGTCCTGAGGGCGATCCGGCAAAATCTCCTGCCGGGCGCGCTGAACAAGATCGTGCATGAGGCGTCCAAGGATCTGGTCAAAACGCCAGCCGACGAATTGGGAGCCTGGCTGAACACACCGCTGATCGGCTGACTCTGGCTGCCGGGGACGCGCTCTGCTCAGGCACCGCAGCCGCCTCGAACGACGGCGCCAAGGCTCAATCGTTCGAGGGGTAGGGCATCTTCTCGTCGATGCGCTGCTTTAGCTTGGCGGCCAGACGTTGGGCCTTCTTCTGGGCGTTCCTCTTTCGGTTCCGCAGGAACAGACAGAAGCCGGATACGGGCGCAGGCGCCTGGGTTTCATCGATGATGGCGGGGCGTTCTGGGGGCGCTTTGTCGGTCACGAAGGTTCTCAATGACAGTTGTTTGGGGGAGTCGAGGCCGCCCACAGGGGCAGGCGGCCTCTCCCAGGACCCGCGGACGTTCCGACCGCCTGCGGGTTGGAACCGGGCGCTACGATGGGCTGGATCGCATGCGCCCGTCTGGCTCAAGTGGCGTTTTCTGCGAGGGACAAATGATCGCGGTCTCGCGGGCAACCACCGTCACGATCAAGGTGCGGGCCGCAGAGGCGGCGGTCATCCCCATCGTTCAAATCTCCGTCTGTTCCAGACGGCAGCCGTTGCGGCGGCCAGGGCAATACCCGTCAAGGCCGCAGCCGGCAGACACAGCGGGCAGTGGCTCGCCTGACCACAGATCGTCCCCGCCAGGAACAGGGTCGGCCAGGCCGCGACCAGGACCTTGGTCCACAGAAGGGCGGCGCCGGTCCCGCTGATCAGGGCGAGGAGAGAAAGGTCGCGTCTTGATGGCGAGAACACTTGGGCGACGCTCCAGGCGGCTTGAGGTTGCAGCAGTGTGGGATCGCTGACCGGCGCCCGCTTTGACCCATGTCAACGAACCGGCGTGCTTGGGACCCTACGGTTTCAACCGAAACAGCAGAGGGCCCACCATGAGACTGATCAGCACCCTGGCAATCGCCGCCGCCCTGGCCGCGGCGCAACCACTCGCCGCCCAAGAGGCGGCCACGGCCTATGATCCGGCCCAGGTCGTGACCTTGGAAGGTATGACCGAAACGGTGATCTGGAGCATGACCGAGGGAACGCTTGAGCTGCGGCCCGCGGACGGTGGGCCGTTGTGGGACATCGCCCTGCCCAACACCCGGACCCTGCTCGACAACGGCCTGAGCGCGGACGTCTTTGCCCGGGGCGCCGCCGTCAAAGTGCGGGCCTACAGATCAACCGACAAAGCGTGCAATCCGAAGTGCCGGGCCCGCGCCATCGAGATCATCCTGAGCCGCGACGGCGCGGCGCACGCGCTGCTCTCGCCCGCCCCAGCCACCGCGCGTTAGACCCCTCACCTCTTCCGGAAGGCGACTTAAGATGTATGCCTATGATCACGCCTTCGAGGCGTCAGTCGCCGAGATCCGCTCGGAGGGCCGCTACAGGATCTTCGCCGACCTGAAGCGCCGGCGCGGCCAGTTCCCCCGGGCGACCTGGACCCGCCCCGATGGAGACACCCGAGAGGTCGTCGTCTGGTGCTCCAACGACTACCTGGGTCAGGGGGAGAACCCGCGGGTCACCGAGGCCATGAAGGCGGCTATCGATGAGGCCGGCGCGGGCTCCGGAGGGACGCGCAACATCTCGGGCACGACGCACTATCACGTGGAGCTTGAGGCGGAACTCGCCGACCTCCACCGCAAGGAAGCAGCCCTGCTGTTCACCTCGGGTTATGTTTCGAACGAGGCGACCCTGGCGACCCTCTACAGGGTGTTGCCGGGCCTGATCATTCTTTCCGCCGCGCTGAACCATAACTCGATGATCAGCGGTATCCGCGCCGGCCCGCGCGCGCAGCGCCGGGTGTTCCGTCACAACGATCTTTCCCATCTCGAGGAGCTGCTCGCGGCCGCAGACCCAGCGGCGCCCAAGCTGATCGCCTTCGAGAGCGTCTACTCCATGGATGGCGATATCGCCGACCTTCCCGGAACCGTCGCCCTGGCCAAGAAATACGGGGCCTTGACCTATCTGGACGAGGTGCACGCGGTCGGCATGTACGGGGCGCGGGGCGGCGGCATAGCCGAGCGCGACGGGGTCATGGAGAAGATCGACATCATCGAGGGCACGCTGGCCAAGGCCTTCGGCGTGATGGGCGGATATATCGCGGCCAGGGCGTCCATCGTCGACGCCATACGCTCCCACGCCGATGGCTTCATCTTCACCACCTCCCTGCCGCCGGCGCTGGCCGCCGGGGCGCTGGCCTCCATCCGGGACCTGAAAGCCCGCAATGAGGTCCGGCAACGCCATCAGGCCGTGGCGGCCGCCCTCAAGGCCAGGATGGCGCGGGCGGGGTTGCCGGTGCTGACGTCCGCAAGTCACATCGTCCCGCTGATGGTCGGCGATCCCGTGCACTGCAAGCATATTTCCGACCTGCTGCTTGAGGAGTTCGGCATCTATGTGCAGCCGATCAACTATCCGACCGTGCCGAAGGGAACCGAGCGCCTGCGTTTCACGCCGTCGCCGAACCATACCCTTGAGATGATGGAAGACCTGGTGGCGGCGCTTGAAAGCCTCTGGAGCCGCTGCGAACTGGCCCGCAATCACGCCGAGGTCGCCTAGGCCGAAAAGGTCCAGCTCAGGCCGGCACGGCGGCGAGCGCGCGGCCGGCGGCGTGCAGCACCTGTTCCGTCGTACTTCCGAGCGCAATGTCGCGCAGGCTGTCGTGGCCGGCGGTTCCCATGACGATGAGGTCGGCGTCGATCTCCTCCGCGTAGCTCACGATCGTCGCCACCAGGGGGCCGCTGCGGAAGACATCGAACGCGCCGACGCTCACTGGCCGGTCGCTTTGCCGGCCGCCAGCCTCGTTCACCGTTAGGAGGTGGAAGACCGGCGTCTGTCCCAGGAGCATCGCCAGATCAGCCGCCAGCTCAAGCGCGCGATCAGGCGCGACCGTTCCATCGATCGGAAGCAGGACATTGCGGAGAGTGGGCGCGCCCGTCGCGGAATTGACGAATCCCTGGCAGCCCTTGGGAATGAATAGTGTCGGCGCCTTGGCCTTGCGCGCCAGGGCTTCTGCGACGGAAGGATGCACGATGCGGCCGAGGCCCTCGCGCAGACCGGAGCCGACAACCACAAGCCCAACCTCTGGGTCTGCCACAACCGGCCCCAAGGCATGCACGGGACTGCTGCCCGAAAGGTCGTGTTTGACGACCTTGACGCCCAGCTGTTCGCGGACGGCGGACGGAGGGGCGCCGGCGTCGAGAAGGCCCCAGCGCTGCAGGGTGGAGCGCACGCCCGGAAACGCGTCCCATTCCCGTCCCAGCTGATCGCGGTCGGACTCGACGTGAGCGATGTCGAGGCTGCATCGGGCCGCCACGGCGATGCGCAGGGCGTGCTCGAAGGCCGGGATATTGTCGAAGGCCGTGAGGTTCAGGACTCGGTCGAAGGGTGCGCTTGTCAGGACGATCTCCAATCCGCCGAAGGCGAGGCGCGGGCTGATCCGCGCGCCCCATACTGTCTCAACCGCCCAGGGAGGGAACCTCCGTATCACCCCTTAAGGGAAGCGCCGGAATGGTCAGCCAGCGAGCTCAACGCCAAGCTTCGGCCCTTGATTTTGGTGAGCCCGATGTCTGGCCCGAAACGCCGACCGCATCGATCTCCCTGTGCCTGGAGGATGTTGGCATGAAGTCCTGGAAAAGCTGTCTGGCGACCTGGGGCGTCGTCAGCCTCACCGCGGCGTCGCTGGCTCTGTCAGCTTGCGCGCCGATCGCCAGAAAGCTCGACAACCCGTTGGACGGCGCCGCCGTCGAACTGCAGGTGGACCAGCCTCTCGAAGTCCGTCTGTCGTCCAACGCGACGACCGGAGGTTGGGTCGACGAAAGCGTGGCGCCGACCTCGGTCAAGGTCATCGACCACGCGTCCGAGGTTTCGGGCGGGCAGGGCTCAAAGAGCTTCAGTTTTCTCGCGGTCAAACCGGGCTCCGACCAGCTTCGCTTCGTCTATCGCGACGGCGCGCAAGCCAATGCGGTCAGCGACATGATCACGGTGAACGTGTCGGTGCGGTGACCTTCAAGATTTCCGCCGGCGGCGCGGATGAGGTGCGCCAGGACGGATAAAAAGACCTCTGCCCTTGCGACGGTCGGAACGGCGCACGGACGGATGGAGGCCGCCCGGTCCCTCGGGCGGCCTCAACTGTTTCAGGCGCGAGCGCGAACCGCCTGGAGGGGCGCCACGAAGGCCAGCTCGCGCATCGCGGGTGCGACAATCTGGGCGCGCTGACCGCGGCGCCCTTTGACCCATGTCAACGTGCCATCGCGCGCAGCGTGATGAAAGCGGGACGCCACCGGGGAGTCCGTTTCATGTCCGCCGTATCCCTCCCGTCCAGCCGGCCGTTGCCGGGTGCGGGCGTCCTTTTGTCCCTCACCGCCGTGGGCGGGGTGATCGCGATGTTCGCGGCGGGCTTCTCGCAGGACCCCCTGTTCCGCAAGGAGATGTACGTGTTCGCCGCCGCAGCTCTGCTGGCCGGCTGGGCCCTGGTCATGGGCCTGTCGGGTGGAACGCTGAAGGACGAGCCCGACCGCTATATGGACGGCCCGGTCCGCGCCGGGGTGATCGCCACAATGCTATGGGCCATCATCGGCATGAGCGCGGGCCTGCTGGCCGCCCTGCAGCTTTCCTGGCCCAATGTGTTCTATTTCCCGGAGGCGGGCTGGCTGAACTTCGGCCGGATCCGGCCGGTGCATACCTCGGGCGTTGTCTTCGCCTTTGGCGGCAACGCCCTGATCTGCACCTCCTTCTGGGTGGTGCAGCGGACCTGCAAGGCCAGGCTCTGGGGCGGGGTGCTGCCCTGGTTCGTATTCTGGGGCTATCAGCTGTTCATCGTCATGGCGGCGCTCGGCTACGTGCTTGGCATCACCCAGTCGCGGGAATACGCCGAGCCCGAATGGCTGGTGGATCTTTGGCTGACGATCGTCTGGGTCGCCTATCTGCTGGTCTTCCTCGGGACCCTGTGGAAGCGCCGCGAGCCGCACATCTATGTGGCCAACTGGTTCTACCTGGCCTTCATCGTCACCATCGCCATCCTGCACCTAGTGAACAACGCCGCCGTCCCGGTGAATGCGCTATCGCACTCCAGCTATTCGGCCTTCGCGGGCGTGCAGGACGCCCTGACCCAGTGGTGGTACGG
>DGYN01000010.1:30283-32118 GCA_002398405.1 Caulobacteraceae bacterium UBA5005 | reverse complement strand
ATGTCGTCGGCGTTGACCAGGTATTCGGCGGTGACCCCAAACCGGCCTGAAGCGACCTGCTTGATCGCCGAGCGCATGGAATCGCCATTGGCCATGGGCGTGAAGCGATCGACTTCCTCTCCGCCCTCGCCGGTGTTCGACCGGGCGCCGATACGGTTCATGGCGATGGCCAGGGTGGTGTGCGCCTCGCGGCTAATCGAGCCGAAGCTCATCGCCCCGGTGGCGAACCGCTTGACGATATCCTCCGCGGACTCAACCTCATCGATCGGCAAGGGCTTGTCGGCGAACTTGAACCGCATCAGGCCGCGGATCGTCAGGTTGCGCTCCGACTGCTCGTTGATCGAGCGGGCGAAAGCCTCGTACTCGGCCGGGATGTTGCCGCGCACCGCGTGCTGCAGGTTGGCGACGCTTTCCGGCGTCCAGGCGTGTTCCTCGCCCCTGATCCGGTAGGCGTAGCCGCCGCCGACATCGAGCTGGGTGGCGTAGATCGGATTGTCGCCGAACGCCTGGGCGTGACGCTCCACCGCCTCCTGGGCGATCTCCGCCAGGCCCGCGCCTTCGATGGTGGTGGCGGTGCCGGTGAAATAGGCCTCGAGGAATTCGGTCGACAGGCCGACCGCGTCGAAAATCTGAGCGCCGCAATAGGACTGGTAGGTCGAGATGCCCATCTTGGACATGACCTTCATAACCCCCTTGCCGATGGCCTTGATGTAGTTCTTGCGAACTTCATAGGGCTTCAGCTTCAGGTCCGTGCGTTGACGGATCTGTTCAAGCGTCTCGAACGCCAGATAGGGGTTGATAGCTTCCGCGCCATAGCCGGCCAGGACGCAGAAGTGGTGCACCTCGCGCGCCTCGCCCGTTTCCAGGACAAGTCCGGTTTGCATGCGCAGACCCTGGCGGATCAGCTTGTGGTGCACCGCAGCCGTCGCCAGCGCCGCGGGTATCGGAATGCGATCCGGGCCGACGTTGCGGTCCGACAGGATAAGGATGTTGCTCTCGGCGAGCACGCATTCCGTCGCCTCGGTCATGACCCGGTCCAGGGCGGCCTTGAGACCCGCGGCCCCCTCGATGGCCGGCCAGGTGATATCGATGGTCGAGGTGCGGAAAGCCGCGTCGATCACGGTGTCGATGGAGCGGATCTTCTCCAGGTCGGCGTTGGTCAAGATCGGCTGGGAGACTTCCAGCCGCTTGTGGTTGCCGGCGTGATGACCAAGCAGGTTTGGCCGAGGCCCGATCATCGACACCAGCGACATGACCAGTTCTTCGCGGATCGGATCGATCGGCGGGTTCGTGACCTGGGCGAAGTTCTGCTTGAAATAGTCGTAGAGCAGCTTGGCCTTGCGCGAGAGCACGGCCAGCGGGATATCGACCCCCATCGATCCGATCGGATCGTCGGCGACGCTGGCCATGGGCTCCAGGAAGAAGGCGATGTCCTCCTGGGTGTAGCCGAACGCCTGCTGGACATCGAGAAGTAGGGCATCGTCGCGCCGTTCGGTGGGCCCTTCCTCGGCCCCGTCGCCAAGTTCCTCCAGCTTGTACTGGGTCTGCTTCAGCCATTCCTCGTAAGGGTGAGCCTCGGCGAGCTTGGCCTTGATCTCCGCGTCCTCGACGATGCGTCCCTCTTCCAGGTCGATGAGCAGCATCTTGCCGGGCTGCAGGCGCCACTTGCGCACGATCCGCTCGTCCGGGATCGGCAGGACGCCGCTTTCCGAAGCCATGATCACGAGGTCGTCGTCGGTCACGCAGAAGCGCGCCGGGCGCAGGCCGTTGCGGTCGAGCGTCGCGCCGATCTGGCGCCCGTCGGTGAAGGCGATGGCGGCGGGGCCGTCCCACGG
>DGYN01000010.1:25026-30053 GCA_002398405.1 Caulobacteraceae bacterium UBA5005 | reverse complement strand
GGGCCGTCCCACGGCTCCATCAGGGCGGCATAGTATTCGTAGAAAGCCTTGCGCTTGGGATCCATCAAGGGATTGCCGGCCCAGGCCTCCGGGATCAGCATCATCACCGCCTGGGCCAGCGGATAGCCCCCGGCGACCAGGAGCTCGAGGGCGTTATCCAGGCAGGCGGTGTCCGACTGACCGTGCGGGATCAGCGGCCACATTTTCTGCAGATCCGGGCCCAGGAGATCGCTCTCCAGGGTGCGCCGGCGGGCGTTCATCCAGTTGACGTTGCCGCGCACGGTATTGATCTCGCCGTTGTGGGCGATGAACCGGTAGGGGTGCGCCAGCTTCCAGGACGGGAAGGTGTTGGTCGAAAACCGCTGGTGCACGAGGGCGAGCGCGCTCTCGCACAGGGGATTGGCCAGGTCCTCGTAGAAGGTCCCGACCTGGCCCGCCAGCAACAGGCCCTTGTAGACCACCGTCCGCGTCGAGAACGACGGCAGGTAAAGCTGGGTCAGGCCCGGCAGGTTCTTCTTCTTGGCCAGTTCCGCCAGCGGGTTCTGCACCTGCTTGCGGATGGTCAAAAGCTTGCGCTCGAAAGCGTCCTGGTCGCCCTTGAAGTTGGGGCCGCGGCCGACAAACGCTTGGCGGATCACCGGCATCTCGTCGAGCACGGTCTTGCCCAGGCCCTGGATGCTCACCGGCACCTCGCGCCAGCCGAGCAGCACCTGGCCCTCGACGCGGATGAAGTTCTCGAACTGGTCGACCGCGACGACCCGCGTCCCCGCATCCTGCGGCAGGAAACACATGGCGACGCCGTACTCGCCGGCCGGCGGCAGGTCGATTTCAGCCTCAGCCGCCCAGGCGCGATACAGCGCGTCGGGGATCTGGATAAGACAGCCGGCCCCGTCGCCGACCAGGGGGTCAGCGCCCACCGCCCCGCGGTGGTCCAGGTTCAGCAGGATCTGCAGGCCCTGCTGAACGATGGCATGACTTTTCTTGCCTTTGATGTTGGCGATAAAGCCCACACCGCAAGCGTCATGCTCGTTCCGCGGATCGTACAGACCCTGTGCCGTCGGCATTCCCATCAGCCGGCCTTCTCCACTCATAGTTCAACGACCCTTGCGGAAACCCGCAACGGCGCTTGATCCAACATACACCGTCCCCCGTCGAGCAGCCATCAATCGGTGATGACGAGTTCGTTGGTTTTGAACGGTTTCCCCGCAGCCAAAGCCCCTTCGGCCGCAGGGCGTTCGCCTATAGGGGCAAATCGCAGAGATTCCTACCCGTTATTGCACTGCGCTGTCGAAAGCCGTTAGACCGGGGCAAGGGAGCAGATACCGTGAGTTTGCAAGGCGCCTACGAGGCCGACAACATCTTCGCCAGGATTATCCGGGGCGAGATTCCGTCGGCGAAAATCTATGAGGACGACGACGTCCTCTGCTTCATGGACGCCTTCCCGCAATCCAAGGGCCACTGCTTGGTCATTTCCAAGACCAGCCAGGCGCGCAATCTCCTCGATGTCGAGGCTGGCGTTCTGGCCAAACTCGCCGCCACAACCCAGAGGCTCGCCCGCGCCGTCGTCGCGGCCTTGAACCCCGACGGCGTGGTTATTACCCAGTTCAACGGCGCCCCCGCCGGCCAGAGCGTTTTCCACCTGCATTTCCACGTCATTCCCCGTTTCGACGGCGCCCCGCTGGCCCGCCACGGCGGCGGCATGGCGGATGCGGGGGAACTGAAAGCCCTCGCGGCCAAGATCGCCGCCAAGCTCTAGACATCCACCTCGCCGACGGCAGGGCCGCCCGGCGGCAACACAAGGGAGGCATCCATGCTCCGCATCTATGGCGACTCCAACTCCGGCAATTGCCTCAAGGTGAAGTGGGTCGCCGAAAAGCTCGGCCGTCCGTTCGAGTGGGTCGAGATCGACATCATGAAGGGCGAGAGCCGTACGCCCGAGTACCTCGCCATCAACCCCTGGGGCCAGGTTCCCGCGGTGGTGCTGGAGGACGGCCGGCCGCTCGCCCAGTCCAACGCCATCATGCTGCATCTGGCCGAGGGCTCGGACCTGATTCCGGCCGACGCCTATCAGCGCGCCCAGATGTTCGAATGGCTGTTCTGGGAGCAGTACAGCCACGAGCCCACCATCGCCGTCGCCCGCTTCCGCGTCCGTTACCAGGGGCAGGCCGTGGCCGACCTCGACCCCACCCTCGTCGCCAAGGGCGCCGCCGCCCTCAAGCGGATGGACGACCACCTGGCGGGCCGCGCCTTCCTGGCCGGCGGCGCGCTCAGCCTCGCCGACATCGCCCTGGTCGCCTATACGCGCATGGCCGATGAGGGCGGGTTCGACCTTTCCCTTTATCCCAATGTCCAGCGCTGGATCGGCGGCGTGGAGCGGGCGCTTGGCCTCTAGGCGAAAGATTTGGCGCTGGGTCCTGGGCCCGCCGCTGGTCCTGGCCCTTGTCGCCTTTCTGGGATGGCAGAGGCCCTGGGATTCCACCCAGCCCCTGCGCCTGGAGCGCCTGCGCTTCGAACACGGCGGCATCGCGCGCAAGACCCTGGTCTACGATCCAAAGGCCGGGGGGCCCCGCCCCCTGGTCATCGTCCTGCACGGCGGCATGAGCATGGCCGAGCGGGGCGTGCGCCAGTCCAACTTCAACGCCCTGGCCAAGCGGGAGGGATTCCTGGTCGCCTATCCCGACGGGACCGGGCCCAACCCCTATTTCTTCCACAGCTGGAACGCCGGTCACTGCTGCGGCGGGCCCATGCGCGCCAAGGTGGACGATGTCGGCCTGGTCGGCGCGGTGATCGACCGGCTGGTCGCCTCGGGCCGTGTGGACCCGGCCCGGGTCTATGTCACCGGCTTCTCCGCCGGCGGAATGCTCGCCCACAAGGCCGGGATCGAGCTGCCCGGCAAGATCACGGCGATCGCACCGGTCTCCGGCGCCCTGTTCGGCGACGAGCCCGCACCCAAGGCGCCCCTCTCGGTGATGATGGTCCGCTATGCCGGCGACACGACCGTGCCGGGCGAGGGTGTTGGCCCGGGGGTCGGCTATGGTTTCGCTACCCGCGACCTGATCTCGGTGGACGCGGCCGGCGCCTATTGGGCCAAGGCGGGTGGCTGTGGAGAGGCGCGGGCCTCAACGGCGGCCGGCTATCGGAAGGTTGAATGGCCCGCCTGCGCGAGCGGCGTTGAGGTTGCGGCCTACACCGTCGATGGGGGAGAACACGCCTGGCCGGGCGGCGGCTTCGATTCGACGGCGCGGATCTGGGACTTCTTCAAACACCAAACTAGACCCGGCGTCGCTGCGTTGAGTGGAGGAGAAGTTCCCTTTTCAGTGGCGCCCAGCGGGGCTAGGTAGATTTCCTGGGGGAACGATCATGGCCGCTCGGATTCTGCTTTGCCTGACCGTCTGGCTGCTGGCTGCCGCGGGCGCGAGCCCGGTCGTCGCCCAGTCCCCTTCGGAGCGTGTGGACCAAGGCGTGCTTCGCCACGGAAACGCCACCCGGCGCTACCTGATCTTCGACCCCGGGGCGGCCTCAACGCCGCGCCCCCTGGTGATCATGCTTCACGGTGCGGGCGGGGACGCCAACACGGCCATGAGCGCCAGCCGCTTCAACGCCCTGGCCGCCCGCGAAGGCTTCGTCGCGGTCTACCCCGATGGCTCCGGTCCCGGGCGCGGCGCGCACAGCTGGAACGCGGGCCCGTGCTGCGCTTTCGCCAAGAACAACAATGTCGACGACGTCGGCTTCATCGCCGCGCTGATTGATGACCTCGTCGCCCGCCGGAACATCGATCCTGCCCGCGTGTACGTCACCGGCATGTCGAACGGGGCCATGCTCGCCCATCGCCTGGCCATGGAAATCCCGCAGAAAGTCGCCGCCATCGCGCCCGTCGCCGGCGCTCTTTTCGGGGGAGAACCTGTAGCGAAGGGTCCCGTCGCGGCCGCGATCATCATCGGCGACAACGACCAGGTCGTGCCTGGAGGCGGCGGTCCGCTGGCCATGGGCCGGGGCGAGGCCCGGGTCGCTCCCGCCAAGCGGGCGCATGAATACTGGGCCAAGGCCAACGGCTGCGGCAAGTCTCAAAACATCCGGGCAAAGGGCGCGCGTCTAACGGAATACAAGGATTGCACCGGCGCGCCCGTGCTCTTCTACGACGTCGCGAAGAACGGCCATGCCTGGCCCGGCAATCCTGCCGCGCGTTTCGCGTCACAGGAGTTCGACGCCTCCCAGGTCATCTGGGACTTCTTCAAGCGCCAGACAAAGGGTGCGGCGGGACGAGCGTCGCCCTGAGCGTGTTCTGATTGCCCTTGGCAGCGGGCCGCGCGGACCGCGACCCGCTACGCGAGTTCGGCGGCGCCGTCCTTGGCCTTGGTCTTGGCGGGCTTGTCTTCGCCGGGCTCGATCTCGAAGCCGATTTTGCCGTCCTTGAGCACCACCTTGACGTGGCCGCCGCGCACCAGCTTGCCGAACAGTATCTCGTCGGCCAGGGGCTTTTTGATGTGCTCCTGAATGACCCGGGCTAGCGGCCGCGCGCCGTAAAGCTCGTCGAAGCCGTTCTTGGCCAGCCAGTCGGCAGCCTCGTCCTCGAGGCTGACGGTGACGTGCCGGTCGGCCAGTTGGGCTTCCAGCTGCAAAACGAACTTGTGGACCACCTGGCGGATGATCTCAGGCGTCAGAGCGCGGAAGGCGACGGTGGCGTCCAGGCGGTTCCTGAACTCGGGCGAGAACAGCCGCTTGATCGCTTCGTCTTCCTCGTGCTCGGCCCGGCCGCGGCCAAAGCCGATCGACTGGCGCTGGCTGTCGGCGGCGCCGGCGTTGGTGGTCATGATCAGAATGACGTTGCGGAAGTCGATCTTCTTGCCGACCGCGTCGGTCAGGACACCGTGGTCCATGACCTGCAAGAGGATGTTGTAGACGTCCGGGTGCGCCTTTTCGATTTCGTCCAGCAGGACCACCGAATGCGGGTGCTGGTCGACGGCGTCGGTCAGAAGCCCGCCCTGGTCGTGGCCGACATAGCCGGGAGGCGCGCCGATCAGGCGGCT
>DGYN01000010.1:23859-24796 GCA_002398405.1 Caulobacteraceae bacterium UBA5005 | reverse complement strand
GGCGCGCCGATCAGGCGGCTGACGGTGTGCCGCTCCATATACTCTGACATGTCGAAGCGCAGCAGTTCGATGCCCAGGGTGTGGGCCAGCTGCTTGGCCGCCTCGGTCTTGCCGACCCCCGTCGGGCCGCTGAACAGGTAGCAGCCGATGGGCTTTTGCGGATCGCGCAGGCCGGCACGGGCCATCTTCATGGCGGAGGACAGTTGTTCGATGGCCGATTCCTGGCCGAAGACCACGCGCTCCAGGTCGGCTTCCAGCTGGCGCAGGGCCTCTGAGTCCGACTTGGAGATCGACTTGGGCGGGATGCGGGCGATCTTGGCGACCACCGCTTCGATTTCCTTGAGGCCGATCAGCTTCTTGCGGCGGCTTTCCGGCAACAGCATCTGGCTGGCGCCCGCCTCGTCGATGATGTCGATGGCCTTGTCCGGCAGCTTCCTGTCAGTGATGTAGCGCGCCGACAGGTCGACGGCGGCCTTGAGGGCCTCGGCGGTGTAGCGAAGTTTGTGAAATTCCTCGTAGTAGACCTTCAAACCTTTGAGGATTTTCAGCGTGTCTTCAATCGACGGCTCATTGACGTCGATCTTCTGGAACCGGCGCACCAGGGCGCGGTCCTTTTCGAAATGCTGGCGGAATTCCTTGTAGGTGGTCGAGCCCATGCAGCGCAGGGTGCCCGAGGCCAGGGCGGGCTTTAAGAGGTTCGAGGCGTCCATAGCCCCGCCGCTCGTCGCGCCCGCGCCGATCACCGTGTGGATCTCATCGATGAACAGGACCGCGTTGGGGTGGTTTTCCAGTTCCTTGACCACCTGCTTGACCCGCTCTTCGAAGTCACCGCGATAGCGGGTGCCGGCCAGCAAGCTGCCCATGTCCAGAGAGAAGATGGTCGCTCCGGCCAGCACTTCCGGCACCTGGCCGTCGACGATCTTGCGGGCCAGGCCCT
>DGYN01000010.1:0-23663 GCA_002398405.1 Caulobacteraceae bacterium UBA5005 | reverse complement strand
TTGCGGGCCAGGCCCTCGGCGATTGCGGTCTTGCCAACGCCAGGGTCGCCCACCAGCAGCGGGTTGTTTTTGGTCCGGCGGCAGAGGATCTGGATGCAGCGCTCGACCTCGCTGGTCCGGCCGATCAGGGGATCGACGCGGCCGTCGCGGGCCTTTTCGTTGAGGTTGACGCAGTAGGCTTCGAGCGCATCGCCTCCGGTCTTGGCGTTGGAGGCGCCGCCGGTGCGGGTTTCTTCCTCGGAGCCCGCCGCCTTGACCGCGCGGGTCTCGGACGCCCCTGCCCGCTTGGCGATGCCGTGGGCGATGAAGTTCACCGCGTCGTAGCGCGTCATCTCCTGCTGCTGCAGGAAGTAGGCGGCGTGGCTTTCGCGCTCGGAGAAGATGGCGACCAGCACATTGGCCCCCGACACATCGTCCTGGCCGGACGACTGCACATGGATCACGGCGCGCTGGATCACCCGCTGGAAACCTGCCGTCGGCTTGGCGTCCTCCCCGTCTTCGACAACCAGGGATTTGAGTTCGACGTCCAGGTAATTGATCAAGGACGCCTTTAGCGACGGCAGGTCCACATCGCAGGCGTGCAGGACCTGAGCCCCATCCTCGTCGTCAGTCAGAGCAAGCAGCAAATGCTCCAGCGTCGCGTATTCGTGCTTTCGCTGGTTCGCGTACGCCACGGCCCTATGGAGGGTTTCTTCGAGGTTACGCGAGAACGAGGGCAAGGGAGGCTACCTTTCTAATCTTTTTCCATAGTGCACTGCAGGGGATGCTGGTTCCTGCGCGCCGAATCGACCACCTGAGCGACTTTCGTCTCTGCCACTTCGTAGGTGAAGACACCGCAGACGCCGACGCCGTTCTGGTGGACGTGGAGCATGATCTGCGTCGCATCTTCCCGCGACTTGTTGAAAATCTGCTCAAGCACGTAAACGACGAACTCCATAGGTGTGTAGTCGTCATTCAATAACAAGACGCGGTACATCGACGGCTTCTGCAGCTTGGGTTTGGTCGAAGTGACAACGCCAACGCCATCGCCCCGTCCGTCGTCCTGCTGATTGCCTTGCCTACGCCCAGCCATCACTGAGTCTCGCGTCTCCTGGCCGAAGCATACCACGCTCGGCATGACCATTAGATAGGACAAAGCGCCCGGTTTGAAAGCGCCAAACGCAGGGGCGCGGCGCTTTAGCTCACTTTGACCCGGGTTCTCCCCAGAGGGATGCGCAACTGTGGGCGCTCGGAAGGCCGCTCTTCAAGTCTGACGCCCCATCCCTTAGATTCAATTTCGTGAAGCAGCTTCGCCTCCCCTTGAACCGCGATCCCGTCTACCGGCGGCAGGACTTCATCGTCTCGCCCGCCAATGCGGCGGCCAAGGACGTGCTCGAAGTCTGGCGCATGTGGCCGGGGGGCGTAGCCGCCCTCATCGGGCCAGAGGGCAGCGGTAAGACGCACCTGGCCCGGCTGTGGGTCGAGGAGGCTGGCGCCACGATCCTGACCGCCGCGCCCGGCGATCTCTCCCCTTTGCGCGGCAAGCCGGTCCTGATCGAGGACGCCGACCGTTGGAGCGACGAGACCGCTCTCTTCCACCTGATCAACATGGCGGCGGCCGGCGGCGCGCTGCTGATGACCTCGCGCGTTGCGCCCAGGACCTGGCCCGCGACCCTGCCTGATCTGCGTTCGCGCTTAAATTCCGTGCAGGTCCTGCAGTTGGCGGCGCCGGACGATGTCGCCCTTTCCGGCGTGCTGATGAACCTCTTCAAGGCGCGGAACATCGTCCCCGCGGCCGATCTGATTCCCTATCTGCTGACGCGGATGGACCGGTCCTACGCCAGCGCCCGGCGCCTTGCCGAACTGCTCGACGAAACCGCCGCCGCCAGCGGCCGCGAGGTCAATCGCGCGCTCGCCAGCAAGGTCCTGGAGGTGGACAAGGCCATAAACCATCTGTTGGGTTAGCGAGCGTAAACTACAGTCATAAAGTTGTGGTACCGCCGAGAACCAAATGCCCCAGGTCGTCGCCCTAGAAGTCAAAAAGCCCGCTGAGACAGCCGCCGCGCCGTTGAACGCGGAGCTCGCGGGATCGCCCGATCGCTTCTTCAACCGGGAACTTTCCTGGCTGGAGTTCAACAAGCGGGTTCTGGGGGAAGCCGAGAATCCCCGCCATCCGCCGTTCGAGCGTCTGCGTTTCCTGGCGATCAGCGCCAACAACCTCGACGAATTCTACATGGTCCGCGTCGCAGGCCTGCGCGAACAGGTCCGCGAGGGCATCCGGATCGTCAGCCAGGACGGCCTCACCCCCTCCGAACAGCTGATCCGTATCAACGCCGAGGCCGCCGAGTTGATGGCCGACCAGCAGCGCATCCTGAAAGCGCTGAATGCTGAGCTGTTCGACCTGGGTTTGAAGCTCGTCAACCCTGAAGAGGTCACGCCCGCAGAACGGGACTGGCTGGCGGACAAGTTCAGCAAGGACGTATTCCCGGTCCTCACGCCGCTGGCCATCGACCCGGCGCACCCCTTTCCGTTCATCCCCAACCTCGCCTTCTCTCTGGTGATGAAGTTGAAGCGCGCCGACGGCCGCACCCTGCACGCCCTGGTGCCGATTCCCGCCCAGGTGCCGCGCTTCTTCGAGATGCCCACCGGTAAGGATCGCAAGAAGGCCCGCCGCGCCATCAGCCTGGAGACCGTCGTCGCGCTCTCCCTCGATAAGCTTTTCCCCGGCTGCGAGGTCCAGGCCTCCGGCGTCTTCCGCCTCATCCGGGATAGCGACGTCGAGATCGAGGAAGAAGCCGAGGACCTGGTCCGCGAGTTCCAGCAGCTGCTCAAGCAGCGGCGCCTGGGCAGCGTCGTGCGGATCGAGATCGAATCCGCCATGCCGCAGGAACTGCGGGATTTCATCTTCACCAACCTCAACGCCATCCCCGAGGACGTCATCCTTGTCGAAGGCCTGTTGGGCCTGGACGAACTGGCCCAGCTGATCCCCGCCGACCGCCCGGACCTGAAGTTCAAACCCTACGAGGCCCGCTTCCCCGAGCGCATCCGCGACCAGGCCGGCGATGTCTTCGCCGCCATCCGCGAGAAGGACATCCTGGTCCACCACCCCTTCGAGAGTTTCGATGTGGTGGTCCAGTTCCTGCGCCAGGCGGCCCGCGACCCGCACGTAGTGGCCATCAAACAGACCCTCTACCGCACCTCAAAGGACAGCCCGATCGTCGCCGCCCTTATTGAGGCCGCCGACGCCGGTAAGAACGTCACCGCCCTGGTGGAGATCAAGGCCCGCTTCGACGAGGAAGCAAACCTCAAGTGGGCGCTCGATCTGGAACGCGCCGGGGTCCACGTCGTCTTCGGCTTCGTCGAGTACAAGACCCACGCCAAACTCAGCCTGGTGGTCCGGCGCGAGGCCGAGGGCCTAAAGACCTACTGCCACTTCGGCACCGGTAACTATCACCCGCAGACGGCCAAGGTTTACACCGACCTTTCCCTGTTCACGACGGACCCGGCCCTGGGCCGGGACTCGGGCCGGCTTTTCAACTACATCACCGGCTACGCCCAGCCGGAGATGCTGGAAAAGCTCTCCTTTTCGCCGATCACCATGAAGCAGGACCTCCTGCGGATGATCGCCGCCGAGGCCGAGGCTGCTAAGGCCGGGAGGCCTTCAGGCATCTGGGTCAAGCTCAACTCCCTGGTCGATCCGGTGCTGATCGACGCCCTCTATGCGGCGAGCCAGGCAGGCGTGCGCATCGACATGGTGGTGCGCGGCATCTGCTGCCTCAGGCCCGGTGTGCCGGGCCTCTCCGACAACATCCGCGTCAAGAGCATCGTGGGGCGCTTTTTGGAGCACACCCGCATCGCCGCCTTCGCCAACGGCGAGGCCATGCCCAACGCCAAGAACAAGGTGTTCATCTCCTCCGCCGACTGGATGCCGCGCAATCTTGACCGCCGGGTGGAGGTCTTGACCCCCATCGACAACCCCACCGTTCACCAGCAGGTGCTTGGCCAGATCATGGTCGCCAACTTCAATGACGAGGCCCAGAGCTGGTACCTCAGCCCGGATGGCAGCTATCAGCGCGCCGAAGGTTGGGCGGCCAAGGACGCCTTCTCGGCCCACGAATACTTCATGACCAACCCCAGCCTTTCGGGCCGCGGGGCCAAGGTGAAGGACATGCCGCGCGCTTTCGACCACGTCGGCGGCAGACGCTAGTTTCCAGGTAAGGTTCTGCCCGCTAGAACGCCAAGGTGACCGCCCCTTCGTCCCTTGGCGCCGACGCGCTTCCCCCGATCGACGCGGCTGTCATCGACGTGGGTTCAAACTCGGTTCGTCTCGTCGTCTACCGGCTCGAGGGCCGGGCCATCTGGACGGTCTATAACGAGAAGGTTCAGGCTGGCCTCGGCCGCGATCTGGCGCAGACCGGAAAACTCTGGCCCGAGGGCGTCGATCAGGCGCTCTACGCCCTTCGCAGGTTCCGCGGCCTGCTGGGACCCGAGCGCAAGGGCGTTGTCTTCGCCGTCGCCACCGCCGCCGTCCGCGACGCCAAGGATGGGCCGGCGTTCGTTCAGCGGGTGCGCGAGGAGGCCGGGTTCGACCTGCGCGTCCTGACCGGGCCCGAGGAAGCCCGCTATGCCGCCCTGGGGGTCGCCGCCGGCTTCCCTGACGCCAAGGGCGTGGTTGCGGACCTCGGCGGCGCGAGCCTGGAGCTCACCAAGCTCAGCAAGGGTGAACCCGGTAAGGGCAAAACCTTCGCCGTTGGTCCCTTTTCCCTGAGCGAGGGCGCCGCCTTCGACTACGGCAAGATCGAGAAAAGGATCGCCCAACGGCTGAAGGGCGCCGAGCCCTTCTCAGCGGACACCCTGCACGCGGTGGGCGGCGCCTGGCGAAACCTGGCGCTTCTGCAGATGAGGATGTCCGACTATCCACTTGAGATTGTGCACCAATATTCGATCCCAAGCCCTGACGCCCTAGAGGTTGCTCATTTTATCGCCCGCCAGTCGCGCGGCTCCCTGGAGCGGATGGGCGGCGCCTCCAAGAAGCGGGCCGAGACCATGCCCTATGCGGCCCTGGTGCTCGCCGGGCTCATTGAGCGGTTGAAGATCAAACAGGTGACCATCTCCGCCTTCGGGGTGCGCGAAGGCCTCTTGTTCGAGGGCATGGGTCAGGTCATCCGCGGCCAGGACCCCCTGCTGGCCGGCGCCGCCGCGCTGGGCGGGCGCCAGGCCGAGGCCCAGGAACTGGGATCGGCCGTCGAAGCCTGGCTCGCGCCGGCCTTCGAGACCCTGATGCCGGTGTTCAACGGCCGCGACGCGACCCTGCTGGCCGCGGCGTCGCGTCTGGCGGAGCTCGGCGCCCGTCTCCATCCCGATCACCGGGCGACGCTCGCTTTCGAACAGGTGCTCCGCGCGCCGATCTCGGGCCAAAGCCACCGTGAGCGCGCTTTCCTGGCGACGGCGATCTTTTACCGCCATACCGCCGTGGCCGACCCGCCCGAGCCCCTGACCCTGCAACGGCTTTTGGACTTCCCCACCGAACGGCGCGCCCAGGCCGTAGGCGCCGCCATCCGCCTGGCCTGCGATCTTTGCGGCCGTAACCCCGCCCTGCTCAAACACGCGAAACTCGACATCGAAGAGCAGTCCGTGATCGTTACCGCCACGGCGCCGCATGCAGATCTGCTGCTCGGCGAACAGACCCGCAAGCGCGCTCAGACCCTTGCCCAGGCGCTCGGACGCGACCTGGAAATCAGGACGGCTTAGGGCCTCTGCGGACTTCCACCACCCGCACCCGCGTGCCGTCCAGCACCAGGGCCAACTCACCCCGCTTTAGGCGCAGCGCGTCGTCCCCAAACGCCTCCCGCCGCCAGCCTTCGAGGGCCGGGGTGACGGCATTGTCGTCATTGGCGATCTTTTCCAGGTCCGAGACCGTGGCGATCAGTTTGGACGCGACCTTGGCGTCCTCCGCCCGCGCCTTAAGCAGCACCTTCAAAAGCTCGACCACCGCTCCGGACCCGGCCTGCGGCGGCGGCCCCCGAGCATCGAGCACCGGCGCGGTCGCTTCCGGATCCCGCAGTCCCGCCTTCACGGCCTCCAGCAGGTCCGGCCCAAACCGCGACCCGGCGAACCCCTTGGGCACGCTGCGCAGGCGATTGAGGCCGTCGGCGTCGGTCGGCGTCTGGGTCGCCACCTCATCGATGGCGTCATCCTTGAGGATGCGCGAGCGGGGTTGATCCCGTGTCTGGGCTGTCAGCTCGCGCCAGGCGGCCACCGACTTGAACACCGACAGATATTTCGACGCGCTCTTCCGCGGCTTCAGGCGCTTCCAGGCGTTTTCGGGTGAACAGTCATAAAGCGCCGGCGCGGTCAGCGCCTTCATCTCATCCTCGACCCAGCGCAGCCGCTCGGCCTTCTCCAGCCGCTCGTGCAGCATCGGATAAAGGGTCGCCAGGTGCGTCACGTCAGCGAGGGCATAGGAAAGCTGCGACTCCGCCAGCGGCCGCCGGCCCCAGTCGGTGAAGCGGCTCGACTTGTCGATGTCGATCTTCAGCATCGAGCGGACCAGGGCGTCATAGGCCACCTGCTCGCCGAACCCCGCCGCCATGGCCGCGATCTGGGTATCGAACACGTTCACCGGCATGGCTTCGAGATTGTTGAAGATCTCCAGGTCCTGCCGCGCGGCGTGGAACACCTTGCAGATCTTCGGATCCTTCAGAAGCGCCAGGAACGGCCCCAGGTCCAGCCCCTCGGCCAGGGGATCGATACAGGCCCCCTCCTCCGTGTTGGCGGCCTGGATCAGGCACAGCTTGGGCCAATAGGTGGTCTCGCGCATGAACTCGGTGTCCACGGCGATGAAGGGGGAATTCTCCAACCGCTTACAAAAGGACTTCAGTTCGGCGGTGGTGGTGATCGTCGGAGTCATCGGGTAGCTATAGCCCTCCATCGCCGCGCCGTGGCAAGAGGCGTCCGCGGCCCCCGCTTCGATTCTGTCCATTAAGTCCAATCCCAAGATGACCAACCGTCCCAATGGCCTGACCTACGCTGCCGCCGGCGTCGACATCGACGCGGGCAACGAGCTGGTCGAGGCGATCAAGCCGCTCGCCAAGGCGACGAGACGTCCCGGCGCGGATGGCAGTCTTGGGGGATTCGGCGCCCTGTTCGACCTGAAGGCGGCCGGCTTTTCCGATCCTTTGATTGTATCCACAACTGATGGCGTCGGCACCAAGCTGAAAGTCGCCATCGAGACGGGCCTGCACGACACGGTCGGCATCGACCTGGTGGCCATGTGCGTCAACGATTTGCTGGCCCAGGGCGCCGAGCCCCTGCTGTTCCTAGACTACTATGCGACGGGTAAGCTCGACGTCGCCACCGCGCGGCGAGTGGTCGCTGGCATCGCCGAAGGATGCAAACAGGCCAACTGCGTCCTTTCCGGCGGCGAGACGGCGGAAATGCCGGGCATGTACGGCGAGGGCGACTACGACCTGGCGGGCTTCTGCGTCGGCGCGGTCGAGCGCGGCGCGGTCCTTCCCAAGCTTACCGATCAGCAGGCGGGCGATGTTTTGATCGGACTGGGCTCCTCCGGCCCGCACTCCAACGGCTATTCCCTGGTCCGCAAGATCGTCGAGCGCTCGGGTCTTGCCTGGGACGCCCCCGCCCCCTTCGCGCCCGGCGCCACCCTGGCCCAGGCCCTGATGCAGCCGACGCGCATCTATATCTCTTCGGTCGTCCCCCTCATTCAGGCCGGTCTGGTCAAGGCCTGCGCCCACATCACCGGCGGCGGCCTGATCGAAAACCCGCCGCGGGTCATCGCAGACGGCCTCGCCGCCCGCTTCGACTGGGACGCCTGGGCCCTGCCGCCGGTGTTCGAATGGCTTCAGAAGGAAGGCGGTGTCGCGGACGCTGAGATGCGCCGCACCTTCAACTGCGGGATTGGCCTGATGCTGATTGTCGCAGCCGAAAACGTCGAACCCGTCCTCGTCTCCCTGCTCAACGCCGGGGAAGAGGCCTTCGTCTGCGGCGAACTCGCGGCCGGATGAACAAGACCCCGGTCGGCATCCTGATCAGCGGCCGGGGCTCGAACATGGAAGCCCTGATCGCGGCGGCGCGCGATTCCGCCTATCCCGGGCGGGTCGTCATGGTGCTCTCCAATGTCCCCGGCGCGCCAGGCCTGGCCAAGGCTCAGGCCGCCGGCGTCGACACCGCCGTGGTAGACCATCGCCCCTTCGGCAAGGACCGCGCCGCGCATGAGGCCGCGGTCGATGCAACCCTCCGCGCCGCGGGGGTCGAGGTCATCGCCCTGGCGGGCTACATGCGGGTTCTCTCCCCCTTCCTGGTGGAGAAATGGGCAGGCCGGATGATCAACATCCACCCCAGCCTCCTTCCCGCCTATCCCGGCCTCGACACCCACGAGCGGGTGCTGGCCGACAAGGGCGCCGTGCACGGCTGCAGCGTTCATCTGGTCACCGCCGGGGTGGATGAGGGGCCGCTCCTGGGGCAGAGCCAAGTTCCGGTGCTTCCCGGCGACGACACGGCCACGCTTGCCGCCCGCGTCCTGAAGGCGGAACATGAACTTTATCCACGATGTCTCGCCGCTTTAATTCTCGAGCGGCGCACCAAAGAGCGGACAAACACCTGAAATCAACGTGCAAAGAATGGCGCCTATCCCGCCGGTCTTGCCGTTATTCAACAAAAGAGTCTGGTCCTGATGAGCTCGAGCGTCACCGCCATCAAGAAGCGCTTCCGCGTCTCGCCGCCGGTCATTCTCGTGGTCGCCCTGGTGGCTATCGTGGCGATCGTGGCCCTGGTCATGACCCGCAAAAAGGAAGACGTCGAACCCTACCGGACCCAGGCCGTCACGCGCGGCGCGATCACCAAGTCGGTGTCGTCTTCCGGCACGCTTCAGGCCTTGGTCACCGTTGATGTCGGCTCGCAGATTTCCGGACAGCTTCAGGACGTCCTGGTCGACTTCGATGACCGGGTCCGCGAAGGCCAGGTCCTCGCCAGGATCGATCCCCAGACCCAGCAGTCGCGCCTGCAATCGGCCCAGGCCGAGATGCAATCCTCGACCCAGAGCGTCAATTCCGCCGAAGCGAACCTCAACCAGACCATCGCCAACGCCAAGGTGACCGAGGCCGAGTACCGCCGCACCAAGACCCTGTTCGACCAGGGCATCGTCGCCAAGGCGGCCCTGGAAAAGGCGGAGGCTCAGGTCGAAAGTTCACGGGCCCAGATCAAGGTCAGCGAAGCCGGCGTCAAATCCGCCCAGGCGCGCCTTTCGCAATCCCGCGCCTCGGTTCAATCCAACCAGATCGACCTGGGCCGCACGGTCATCACCTCGCCGATCAGCGGCGTCGTGGTCGATCGCAAGGTCGACAAGGGCTCTACCGTCGCCGCGTCCCTGAACGCGCCGGTGCTGTTCAAGATCGCCCAGGACCTCACCAAGCTCGAATTGAAGATCATGGTCGACGAGGCCGACATCGGTCAGGTCCGTATTGGCCAGGCCGTCAATTTCACCGTCGACGCCTTCCCGTCCGAGCAATTCACGGCGGTAATCACCCAGGTGCGCAAGCAGCCTGAGACCCAGTCCAACGTCGTGGCCTATGTGGTCATCGCCCAGGCCGAGAACCCCAACGAAACCCTCTTGCCCGGCATGACGGCCAACGCCGAGATCACCCTTGAGCGCCACACCAACGTCCTGCGCGTGCCGACCGCGGCTCTGCGCTGGAGCCCGGCCGATCAGCAGATGCCAACCGCTGGTCGTGGCGGCTTCGGCGGCGGCGGGGGTTTTGGTGGCGGCGGCGGCTTTGCCGGCGGCGGCCGTGGCGGACCTCCTGGAGCGGGCGGTGGAGGTGGCGGCGGCGGCAACGCTGGACGCGGCGGCGGCGGCGGGCGCGGCGGCGGCATGACCATCTACGACCAGCTCGACCTGACCGACACCCAGCTGATCCGTTTCAACGAGCTGATGGACGAGTCCCGCAAGGAGACCATGGCCGTTCAGCAAAAGATGATGAAGCAGATGCAGAGCGGCAATGTCGACCGCACGGCCTTCCAGAAGCAGATGCAGGAAGCCCAGCGCGGGATGCGCGAGGAGATGCAGAAGATCCTCACCCCCGCCCAGCTCGCCAAGATGCAGCAGATTCAATCGGGTCAGCTGCGCTCGCCCTATCAGCGCGGCCAGGTCTTTGTGCTTCGGGACGGCAAGCCGTTCCGCATCGGCGTGGGCGTGGGGGTCACTGACGGCTCCAACACCCAGGTCATCTCCAACTCGTTCAAGCAGGGCGACCAGGTCATCATCTCGGGCGGTCCGCAGCCTAAGGTCCAAGCCCCCGCCGGAATGGGCGGCATGGGCGGCATGGGTGGCATGGGCGGCATGGGCCGCGGCGGCCGTTAAGTAAAAAAGGCGCGACGCCCGTGGCGATGATCGAGGTCAAAGGCCTGAAGAAAATCTACGTCATGGGCGAGGAGAGCGTAGCCGCTCTCGCCGGCGTGGATCTGAAGTTCGAGCGCGGCGAGCACACCGCCGTCATCGGGCCGTCCGGCTCGGGGAAATCCAGCCTGATGAACATCATCGGCGGGCTCGACCGGCCCACGGCCGGCCAGTACCTCTTCGAAGGCGAAGACGTCGCCACCTTCGATGACGTCCAGCTGGCGCTGTTCCGCAACAAGCGGATCGGCTTCATCTTTCAGTCCTTCCAGCTTCTGCCCCGGCTCACGGCCCTGCAGAACGTCGAACTGCCCATGATCTACGGCGACATCGCGCCCCGCGAACGCAAGGAGCGCGCCCAGATGCTTCTGGACCGCGTCGGCCTCGGCTCCCGCTCCGGCCACCGTCCGGCCCAGATGTCCGGCGGCCAGCAGCAACGCGTCGCCATCGCCCGCGCCCTGGCCAACAAGCCCGACCTCCTCCTCGCGGACGAGCCGACCGGCGCCCTCGACTCCAAAACCGGCAAGGAAGTGCTCGAACTGTTTCGTGAGTTGAACAGGGAGGGTCTGACCCTCATCATCGTCACTCACGACCTCGGCGTCGCCGCGCAGGCAAAACGCCGCGTCACCTTCCGCGACGGCGAGATCCTCAGCGACGAGTACGGCGTTATCGAAGAGGCCATCATCGGCACAACTGGAGCGGCGCACTGATGAGACGCGTAGAACTTATCCGCTTCGCCGCCGGCGCCATTCTCGCCCACCCGATGCGCTCGGCCCTGACCACCCTTGGCGTCGTCATCGGCGTCGCCGCCGTGGTCACCATGACCTCCATCGGCCTTGGCGCCTCCAAACGCGTCGAGGACCAGATTTCCGGCCTTGGCTCGAACATGATCATCGTCCAGCCGGGCGCGGCGCGGGGTCCGGGCAGCAACGTCAATATGGGCGGCGGATCGAACATTTCGCTCGAGACGGGCGACGCTGACGCCATCAAGGCGGAGATCCAGGGTGTCGCCGCGGTGTCATCCTCGGTCCGTGGCCAAAGTCAGGTCGCCGCCGAGGGAACCAACTGGTTCACCCAGGTGCATGGCGTTGACCCCGAATATCTCACCGTGCGCGACATGACCGTCGCGCAAGGCCGCATGTTCGAGGCGGGCGACGCCGAAGCCGGCCGCAAGGTCATCATCATCGGCCAGACGGTAGCCACCAACCTGTTCCCTGACGGAGACGCGGTCGGCCAACGCGTTCGGGTCGGCCGGGTGCCCTTTGAGGTGATCGGCGTTCTGACGCCCAAGGGCCAGAGCGGCATGGGCCAGGACCAGGACGACCTGATCATCGGCCCCTTGAAGCCGATCCGCAGCCGCGTGGTCGGCCGGCGGATCCGCGGCGACGCGGTGCAGAACATCTACATCAAGGCCGTCGACAAGGAGGCCATCGCCAAGGTTCAGGAGGATGTAACCAACCTCCTGCGCGACCGGCACAAGATCGCCCCGGGCCAGGACGACGACTTCCAGATCCAGAACATGGCCTCAATGATGGAAGCCATGCAGGCCACGACCCAGACCTTCACCCTGCTGCTGGCCGCGGTCGCGGGTGTCTCCCTGCTGGTGGGCGGCGTCGGCATCATGAACATCATGCTGGTCGCGGTGACCGAACGAACGCGCGAGATCGGCCTTCGCATGGCGCTTGGCGCAACCCGCGGCGACATCCTAGCCCAGTTCGCCCTGGAAGCCGTGACTCTCTCGATCTTCGGCGGCCTCATAGGCCTCTCCATCGGGCTTCTGGGAGCCGTAGTGGTCTCCAAACTCGGCGGCTGGCCGACCACCATCCCCAGTTGGGCCGCGCCCCTGTCCCTGGGTTTCTCCATGTTCGTCGGCCTGATCTTCGGCGCCTACCCCTCCTGGCGCGCCGCCCAGCTCGACCCGATCGAGGCCCTGCGCCGGGACTAGAGAGCTATGTCGGCTACAACCTTGACAAGAGCGGCCGCCCCAATAGCTTCCTGACCTTGGCAGGGTTCAGGGGAGAGCGCGATGTGGGGTCTTAACATACGTCGCAGCGTGGGCGCGGCCCTCGCCGTCCTGATCATCGCCGGCGGCGGCGCGGCCGCCCAGTCCCCGGCCACCCCGGCCTTCGCCCATCAGGCCAGCGACCTCAAGCCCCGTCCCGGCGTGGTCTACGGCGTGCTCGACAACGGCATGCGCTACGCCATCCTTCAGAACCGGCAACCGGCAGGCCTGATCTCGGTGCGGATGCGCATCGCGGCCGGCGCTGCGCACGAGGGTCCCGGCCAGGACGGATTGGCCCACATGTTGGAGCACCTGGTGTTCCGCGGCACGAAGAACTTTCCCGGCGACACGGGCATCAAGACCCACCTCGAGAGCCAGGGCATGCGTTTTGGCCCGGCCTTCAACGCCATGACCGGGTTCGACGAAACCATCTATCAGTTCGACATCGCGGCGGCCTCGCAGCCCAAGGTCGCGGCGGTCATGGACGCCCTTCGCGACATGATGTTCGAGGCGGACCTGAGCCAGACGGGCATGGACGCCGAGCGCAACATTGTCCTGGCTGAGGAACGCGAGCGCGATTCCCCCGATCTCAGATCCGTCTTTGCCGTCTTGAAGGCCGTCTACCCCGGGCATGCCTATTCCCGCCCGCCGATCGGTAAGGTGCAGGTGCTGCAGACCGCGCCGGTGGAACGGGTGCGCGCCTTCTATGACGCTTACTACCGCCCCGAACGGGCGATCCTGGTGGTGGTCGGACCGGGCGATCCGGCGACCGTCGAAGCCGGCATCAAGGAACGCTTTGGGTCGTGGCGGGGCCGCGGTCCCGCCGGCAAGGACCCGCCCCCCGTGGCCCCCGCGCGCACCGAGCGGACCGCGCTGCACGTCGAGGCGGACACCACGCCCCAAGCCGCGCTTATCTGGACGGCGCCGGCCGACAATCAGGCCGATAGCCGATCGGCTCGCACCGCCAGGATGACCGAGGCCATCGCCCTGTCGATCGCCGCCGACCGCCTCTCGAAGATGTCGACGGTAAGCGGCAATACGAAGGTCGCCATAGGCCGGCCCGACATGCCCGACGGCAGCACGCCGACGCAGATCGCCATCGGCCAACCGGTGGACATGGACGCCGCCGTGGCCAGCCTCGCGACCGCCCAGCGTCAGATCCTGGAACGGCCCGTCACCCAGACGGAACTGGACCTCGCCGTCACCCGCAACCGGGACGCCATAAAGCAGGGTATCGCCTCGCCGTTGGCCAACGGCACGCGCGTGGTGATCGCCGGTCTTCTGGAGTCCATCGCCAGGGACAAGGTGTTTACGGCTGAGGCAGAACGCCTGACCTTGTTTGAGGAAGCCGCAGCCGCGACTACCCCCGGCAAGATCGACCTGGCCTTCAAAGACCTCTTCCCGGGAACTCCGTTGCTCTTCGTGGCGAGCCGGACGGAGCCCAAGGGCGGCGAAGCCGGACTGCGCACCGCGCTTAACCGAGCCCGGCAGGGCGCCCTGCCCGCCTTGACCCAGGCCGAGCTGAAGACCTGGCCCTTCACCGACTTCGGCTCGCCTGGCGGGGTGGTGGATCGCAAGGAAGATCCCCTGGGCGTCACCATGGTCAAGTTCGCCAACAATGTCCGTCTGACCGTCAAGCCCAGCAGCCTGCGCGAAGACCAGATCCTGGTGCGCGTGCTGTTCGGCCAGGGAACCCTGGAATACCCCAAGGACCGCCCGACCGCGGCCCGCCTTTGGACCAGCGGCTTCCTGCCCGGCGGGCTTCAGGGCCTGACAAACCGTGAGCGCCAAATGGCTTTGGAGGGGCGCGATGTTTCCATCGCCGCGCTCGACTCCGACGGCGGATTCACCCTGGCTGGGACCACGAAGAAGGCCGATCTCGACCTACAGATGCAACTGCTGGCCGCCTTCATGACGAAGCCCGCCTGGAGTCCGGACGATTTCGAAGGGGTCAAGGCGCGGTATCTGCAGGCCTATGCGACCCGCGACGCCACGCCGGGGTCGGCCTACGCCTTCGCGGGCGCGCCGCTACTCTATGGTGGCGACGCGCGCTTCGCGCCCTTGACCGAGGAAGTCGTACGTCGGGCAAGCATGCGCGACATCCGCGCCTTCTTTGAACCCATCCTGGCCCAATCCGACATCGAGATACTCATGGTGGGGACCCTGACCGTCGACCAGGCGATCGAGGCCGTGGCCAAGACCTTCGGCGCCCTGCCCGACCGTAAGCCCTTGAAGGAGACACCGGGCGCACGCCAGGTCCGCTTCCCGGCTCCCACAGCTACTCCGGTCAAGCTGACTCACAAGGGGCGGCCTGATCTCGCCATGGCGGTCGTGTCATGGCCAACCAGCGACTATTATTCGGAGCCCGCCGCCCTTTATGCCGCTCAGACGCTGCACGCCATCTACGCCGAGCGGATGCTCGAACGGGTGCGCATGGCGCAGGGCAAGACCTATAATATCGCCGGCGGCGTCGACTTCTCCCGTGTCTTCACCGGCTATGGTCAGTTCATCATCTCCGCCGAGGTGCCGCCCGCCGCGGTCGACGACTTCTATGCATCCGCCTCGGCGATCGCCGAGGACCTCCGCACCAAGGGCGTCACCCAGGCCGAGGTCGACAAGCATGTGCGCGCTCAGCGCCAGCAAATGCTGCTGACCACCCGCGCCGACGCCTACTGGGCCAGCACCCTTGTCGGGGCGCAACGCGAGCCGCGGCGCCTGGAGACCGCGCGCAATCCCCTGGCCATGATCGAACGCATCACCGTGGAAGAGGTCAACGCCTCGGCCAGGCGGTGGCTCGCGCCCGAGAAGACCTATCGCATCTCGGTCCTGCCCGATGGGGTGGCGCGTCCGGGAGCCCCAGGTACGGTCCCAGTCGGTCAGGCGATTAGGATTTCTCAGCCGGCGGGCAGATAAACCCGCTCGCTCCCGCCGGACTGATCCACTAATCCGCAGCCTCGCCCCGCCGGAGCCCCCGTGCTGGCTTGAGGTTTTGTATGTCTGCTTTTCCCAGCGTCGCCACATCCGAGCGCCGGCCGCTTTCAGATCATCTGAAACGCCTGGAGGCGGAATCGATCGACATCATCCGTGAAGTCGCCGCCGCCTTTGACAATCCGGTGATGCTCTATTCCATCGGCAAGGACAGCGGAGTCATGCTGCACCTGGCCGCCAAGGCCTTCTTCCCGTCCAAGCTCCCCTTCCCGCTCCTCCATGTCGACACGACCTGGAAGTTTCGGGACATGATCACCCACCGCGACACCATCGCCGAGCGCTACGGCGTTGATCTCAAGGTCTATACCAACCAGGACGGCGTTAATCGCGGCATCGGCCCCATCGCCTCCGGCTCCTCCCTCCACACCCAAGTCATGAAAACCGAGGCCCTCAAGCAGGCGCTCGATCTCTACGGGTTCGACGCGGCCTTCGGCGGCGCCCGGCGCGACGAGGAAAAGTCCCGGGCCAAGGAGCGCGTCTTTTCCTTCCGCTCGGCCGGCCACGTCTGGGACCCCCGCAATCAGCGGCCCGAACTCTGGCGCCTCTACAACACCCGCATCAACAAGGGCGAGACCATCCGCGTCTTCCCGCTCTCCAACTGGACCGAGCTCGACATCTGGGAATACACCCGCGCTGAGGCCATTCCGATCGTTCCCCTGTATCTCGCCGCGCCCCGCCCGGTGGTGCACCGCGACGGAATGCTGATCATGCGCGACGACGACCGCATGCCGCTTCTCCCTGGCGAGACCGAGGAGATCCGCTCCGTGCGCTTCCGGTCCCTGGGCTGCTACCCGCTCAGCGCCGCGGTCGAAAGCGACGCCGCCACCCTCGACGATATCATCGATGAGATGCGGGCTTCCCGCACCTCCGAGCGCCAGGGCCGTCTGATCGACACGGACGAGAGCGCCTCGATGGAGAAGAAGAAGCGCGAGGGATACTTCTGATGGACGGCGCGCATCCCCTTCCCGGCGCTGAGGACAAGACCCTCCTGCGCTTTCTGACCTGCGGTTCGGTGGACGACGGCAAGTCGACCCTGATCGGCCGCCTGCTCTACGATTCCAAGCTGATCTATGACGACCAGCTCGCCGCCCTGGAACGCGACTCCAAGAAGCACGGCACCACCGGCGCCACCATGGATCTGGCCCTCCTCGTCGATGGCCTGGAGGCCGAGCGCCAACAGGGCATCACCATCGACGTCGCCTACCGCTTCTTCACCACCCCCCGCCGCAGCTTCATCGTCGCCGACACCCCCGGCCACGAGCAGTACACCCGGAATATGGCGACCGGCGCCTCGACCGCCGACCTGGCGGTGATCCTGATCGATGCGCGCAAGGGCGTGCTAATCCAGTCCAAGCGCCACAGCTATATCTGCAGCCTCTTGGGCATCCGCCACGTCGTCCTGGCGGTGAACAAGATCGACCTGGTGGGCTTCGACCAGGGGATCTACGATTCCATCGTCAACGACTACGCATCCTTCGCCGATAAGCTCGGCTTCCAGTCGATCACGCCGATCCCGCTTTCGGCGCTCACCGGCGATAACGTCACCACCCGCTCTGATCATACACCCTGGTATTCCGGCCCAACCCTGGTCCAGCACCTGGAAACCATCGACGTCGAGAGCGACCTGACGCAAAAACCCTTCCGCTTCCCTGTCCAGTGGGTGAACCGCCCCAACCTCGACTTCCGGGGCTTCTCCGGCACCATCGCGTCCGGAACCATCCGTCCCGGCGACAAGATCGCCGTCGCCGCCTCCGGCAAGACCTCGACCATCGCCCGCATCGTCACCGCCGACGGCGACCTCCCCGAAGCCCGCGCCGGCGACGCCGTCACCCTGACCCTGGCCGACGAAGTCGATATCGCGAGGGGCGATGTCATCGCGCCCGCCACCGACCGCCCCGAGGTCGCCGATCAGTTCGCCGCCCATGTGCTGTGGATGTCCGACGAAGCCCTGCTGCCCGGTCGCCCCTACCTGATGAAGATCGGGACCTCCTACGTGCCGGTGAAGGTCACCGCTCTCAAGCACAAGGTGGATGTCGACACCCTCGACCATCATTCCGGCAAGACGCTGGCGCTTAACGAAATCGGCTTCTGCAACCTCTCAGCCTCAAGCCCGGTCGCCTTCGACTCCTATGCCGAGAACCGCCAGACCGGCGCCTTCATCCTCATCGACCGCTACACCAATGCGACGGTCGGGGCGGGGATGATCAGCTTTGGCCTGCGCCGCGCCGCCAACATCCACCGCCAGGACATTCTGGTGACCCGCGCCGAGCGCGAGGAGCTGAACGGCCACAAGCCCGCGGTGTTGTGGTTCACCGGCCTCTCGGGCTCGGGCAAGTCGACCATCGCCAACCTGGTGGAGCGCCAGCTGCACGACCGGGGCGTCCGCACCGTCCTCCTGGACGGCGACAACGTCCGCCATGGCCTTAACCGCGACCTTGGCTTCACCGACGAGGACCGGGTGGAAAACATCCGCCGGGTTGGCGAAGTGGCCAAGCTGTTCGTCGAAGCCGGCGTCGTCGTCCTGACCGCCTTCATCTCGCCCTTCCGGGCCGAACGCCAGATGGCGCGCGAACTCCTGGCGCCGGGCGAATTCCTGGAGGTCTTCGTCGACACCTCCCTGGACGAAGCCATCAAACGCGACCCCAAGGGCCTCTACGCCAAGGCCCTGAAAGGCGAGATCGCCAACTTCACCGGCGTCTCCAGCCCCTACGAAGCGCCCGAGGAAGCGGAAATCCATCTGATGACCGACACCCTCTCGCCGGAAGACGCGGCCAAGAAGGTGATCCAGGCCCTGGAAGCCAGGAACATCCTCTAGCACCAGCCGGGGACATGTAGCGCGCAAGCGGTACGTGTCCCCAAACGCCAGCCCTGCTCCTCGGTACACGTATCGCTGCGCGCTACATGTCCCGGGTCTACACCCGGCCCCTGATGACAGCCCACGTGATGGCCACGCGGCGAGCAAGCGGGCCATTCACCCGCTGCAAGGCCAGATGCGCCACGGCGGGAAACGCCTTGGCCGGAATCTGCTTAGCTTCGGTGAGGCGTCCCGCGGCGACCGCGGCGACCCCCGCGTGCTCAACGCCGAGGGCTCGAGCTGCGAGAACCATCAACGGCCCCTCATCGACCGCCGCCCCATCCAGTTCCGGAAACCGCGCCTCGACCAGGTTGTCCAGCGCCTCGCGCGGCAGGCCCCGCCGCAGAACCGCCTGAGCCAGCGCCAGGGTCACCGGATGCTTGCGCACCGGCCGGCCCTCATAGATTTCCGCGACCGCCTCCGCCCACCAGGTCAGGCGGATTTCGCCCATCAGGGGGTTGCTCACCGCGCCCGCGACCCGCGCCAGCTCATGATTGAAAGCATAGAGCGCGATAACATCCGCCCGCTCTTCGCGGTCCGCGATGAACCGGCTCGCCAGCCAGCGGTCGGGATCGTGGCGGCGGACGGCCTCGTCTAGGTCTTCGAGGTCGTCCGCCAATCGATAGGCCCTAGCCGAACACCGTCTGGTTCATGGTCATGGTGACCAGCATCGGGATCGACAGCAGAAGGTTGGTCCGGGAGAACAGCATCGCCGTTCTCGCCGCCTTGGCCTTGGCGTCAGCGTCGGCTTCCTTGATGCCCAGCGCGATCTTCTGGTTCGGCCAGATTACGCCCCAGACGAACAGGAACATGACCGTCGCCAGCCACATGCCGATGCCGATCATGGTGTGCTGAGGCGCCGCGAAGCCGTCCAGGGCGCCCAGGGTCATCGCCTGCACCAGGTAGCCGCGCTGGAAGGCCAGCAGCACCCCCATCACCCAGGTGGCCAGTGCCGCCCAGCGGAACCAGAACAGGGCCTCAGGCGCGATGTACTTGGAAACGGCCGGCTTCAGCTCGGCCGGCACTTCCGGCATTTTCCGGATCTGGACGAAGTTGAAATAGTAGAGCAGCCCGATCCACAGGATGCCGAAGAAGGTGTGCAGCCAGCGGAACACGGCTTCAGCGAACTGATGGCCCGAGCCCTGGAAGTGCTGGAAGTAGACAAACACGATGACCAGCGCGAGCAGCACGCTGACGATCAAGGTGTTGCGGAAATTGGATAGCAGTCCGGCCACTTAAGCCTCCCTCAGATTCCCCGTTGGCCGCAATCTGCGCCGCGGCCTTGCCGGCTGCAAGCCTTAACGGACGGTGGCGGGCTTCAACGGCTTGGCCTCTTCTTCCCCCCGCTTCACGCCCCACAGAAGGATGATGGGCGCGCCGACATAGATCGACGAATAGGTGCCGAACACGATCCCGAACATCAGGGTGATGGAGAAGGTGAAGAGCGTCGTGCCGCCAAAAATAGCCAGCACGGCGAGCGCGAAAATCGCCGTCACCCCGGTGATGATGGTCCGCGACAGGGTCTCGTTGATCGAAAGGTCGATTACGTCACGCAGCGGCATCTTCTTATATTTGCGCAGGTTCTCGCGCAGGCGGTCGAACACCACCACCGTGTCGTTCATCGAATAGCCGATCACCGTCAGGATCGAGGCGATGGCCGTCAGGTTGAACTCCATGCGGTCCCAGACGGCGAACAGGCCGAACACCAGGATGGTGTCGTGCATCAGGCCGGCGACGGCCCCCAGCGCGAACTGCCACTCAAACCGGAACCAGATATAGAGCAGCATCAAAAGCACCGCGATCCCCAGCGCCATGACCCCGCCGGTCAGCAGCTCCTTGGAAACCTTGGGGCCGACAATCTCAGGATTGGCGAAGGTCACCTTGGGCCCAAGCGCCTTTGTCGCCGCCTGCTTGACCCGCTCGACCACGGCGTTGGCGGTCGAGCCGGTAGGGGTCTCGAAGCGCACCGTGGCGTCGGTCGCGACCCCGCCTGGGTTGGCGGTGAATCCCTGCACCAAGACTTCGCCGATATCGAGCTTCTCGACGGCTTCCTGCAGTTCGCTCTGGTCGAGCTCGACCGGCGCGGTGGAGACGACGATCGAGTTGCCGCCCTTGAAGTCGACGCCGCAGTTAAGGCCGCCGCAGGGCAGCTTCGGCGGGGTGAAGACCATGATGATGGAGCCGACCACGCCGATCACCGAAAGGGCGGCGGCGTACTTGGCGAAGGAGACGAACTTGAAGTTCGTCTTGTGCGGCAGAAGCTTGATCAGCGGCCAGAAGGACATCTTTTCCGCTCCTAGGCGATCGGCAGGGCTTTGGGCCGCGCGACGCGGAACCAGAGGGCGAGCAGCACCTGGGTGATCAGGACCGCGGTGAACACCGAGGTGAAGAGGCCGATCGACAGGGTCCAGGCAAAGCCGCGGACGGGACCCGCGCCGAAGATGAACATGATCAGGGCCGCGATCAGCGTCGTCAGGTTGGCGTCGATGATGGTCACCATGGCGCGCGAGAAGCCGGCGTCCATGGCCATGATGGCGGTGCGTCCCGCCCTCACCTCGTCGCGCATCCGCTCATAGATCAGCACATTGGCGTCGACCGCCATGGCCAGGGTCAGGATCAGTCCGGCGATGCCAGGCAGGGAAAGCGTCGCCTCGAACACCGACATGGCCGCGATGACCAGGGCGCCATTGACCACCAGGGCCACCACGGCGATGCCGCCGAACAGCAGGCCATAGGCCAGGATCATAAAGACCAGCACGCCGACAAAGGCGATGACCGTCGCGGTGAGACCGGCTTCCACCGCTTCCTTGCCCAGGGCCGCCGTCACCGTCCGGCGCTCTTCGACGGTCAGCTTGGCCGGCAGAGAGCCGGCGTTGAGCTGGATTTCCAGGTTCTTGGCTTCCGTCAGGTCGCCGCCCCCGCCCATGGTGATCTGCGCCTGACCGCCCGGGATCGGTTCATTGATCACCGGGGCGGAGACAACCCGCTCATCCAGGATGATGGCGAAGGGCTTGCCGACATTCTCCGTCGTGGCGCGGCCAAAGCTGCGGGCGCCGACACCGTTGAACGAGATCGAAACCGTAGGCTGGCCCTTGTCGTTGAACTGGGCCTGCGCCTTCACCAGCTGTTCGCCGGTGACGATCTCGCGGCGGCGAACCACGGTCCCCGCGGGGTTCTCGTCGCTGGGCAGAAGCTCCGAGCCCGGCGGTATCAGGCCCGCGGCGGCCTCCTGCGGCGACACGGTCAGGTCGACCATCTGGAACGACAGCCGCGCTGTCTGGCCGATCACGGCGATGAGGCGGTCGGGATCAGAGTCCCCCGGGGCCTGGACCAGGATGCGGTTGGCGCCCTGGCGCACCACGTCGGGCTCGGTGGTGCCCAAGGCGTCGATCCGGCGATTGATGACTTCGCGCGACTGGTCGACCGCCCGGCTGGTCGCGGCGGCGGCCCCCTCGGGGGTCTGGCGAAGATTGATCTGCTGGCCGGTGCGCTCCACCACAAATTCGCGGACGCCTCCGGCGGCGACGGCGGGTTGCGCGAGGTTGTTGATGGTCTTGAACGCCGCATCGACCTTGGCCGGATCGTTGATCTGCAGGACGATGGACTCGTCCGTCGGCTGGGAGAGACCCGAGAATTCGACGCCGTCGGCGGTCAGCGTCGTGCGGATGTCCTCCAGGACCTTGGTGGTCCGGCCCCGCGTCAGCTCCTTGGTGTCCACTTCCATCAGCACGGACGAGCCGCCGCGCAGGTCCAGGCCGAGGTTCAAGGTCTTCTTCGGGACCCAGCCGGGCAGGCCGTCGCGCACGCTCTGCGGCAGAACGTTGGGCGAGGCGAACACAACGGCGAGCACCGCCGCCACCAGGACGAGGATCACCTTCCAGCGCGATAGCTGCATCATGGCGGTTGCGCCTCTTAAGCCTGAGCGGTCAGGACTTGACCACGTCGTTGGCGGGCGCCGGCGATCCCTTGGCGCGGATGTCGGCGATCATCGCCTTGACCACCTTGACGGTCACGCCCTGAGCGATCTCCACCCCGACCTCGGTCTCTTCGACGCGGACCACCTTGCCGATCATGCCGTTCGACATCACCACCGTGTCGCCGCGCTTGACGCCCAGGACCATTTCGCGATGGCGCTTGGCCTGTTGCTGCTGCGGCCGGATCAGCAGGAAGTAGAACAGCACCAGCATCGCCACCAGCGGCAGGATGCTGCCCAAGGGGCCCATGGACGACATGAAGCCGCCCGATGCATCGGCGGCCTGGGCATAGGCAGGGGTGGCGAACATGACGTCTCCCGACGGGTTGGCGCTCTTGAAAAGGCGCCTGGTTTCAAAGTCGGGCGGAAACTAGGGACTTGAGTATCGCTTTGCAATGCATGGCCCGCCTTGGATTGACCGATTGCCGGCGATAAGGAGGGCCCATGACCGCTCTCAGCGACAAGGATGTCACACCGCTGCTCGCCAGGATCGCGCAGGCCCTGGAGCGGATCGCCCCTCCCGCGGCCGCCGCGCCCGACTTTTCGGCGGCGAAGCTCTTTCGCCATGACGCGGCCGAACGGCGATTTGTCGCCGCCCCGGACTACGCCCTCACCCTCGATCTCCTGGTCGGCGTCGACCGCCAGAAGGAGCGGTTCGTCGCCAATCTCCACCGCTTCGCTTCCGGAAAGCCCGCCAATCACGCCCTGCTATGGGGCGCCCGCGGCGGCGGCAAGTCGAGCCTGGCCAAAGCCGCCTTCATGGAGGAAGCCAGGACCGTCAAATCCCTGCGCATGATCGAGGTCGACCGCGACGAGATCGACCACCTGCCGCGGCTCTTCGAGACCCTGCGCACCCTGCCCGAGCGCTTCGTCGTCCTCTGCGACGATCTCTCCTTCGAGGAAGGCCCCGGCGGCCTCACCGCCCAGGCCAAGGCCCTGAAATCGGCCCTGGAAGGCGGCGTCCTGGGCCCGCCCGCCAACGTCCTCTTCGTCGCCACCTCCAACCGCCGCCACCTCATGCCCCGCGGCCATGACGAATCCGGCCGGGGCCTCATCGCCGCCGCCGAGGACGCCGAGGAAGAAATCAGCGTCTCCGACCGTTTCGGCCTGTGGATCGGGTTTTCCCCCATGGACCAGGACACGTACCTGGCGGCTGTGCGCCTCTACGCCGAACGCTTCAACCTGAAGTCCAAGACCCTCGACCGCAAGGCCCTGCAGTGGGCGCAGCTTCGCGGCGCCCGCTCAGGCCGCGTCGCCTGGCAGTTCATCCGCGATCTGGCGGGAGAACTCGGAAAACCCCTGCCGCTGTAGGTGGGAGCGGACTCCCCAATCCTCCACCGTAGGGGGAGGGGGACCGCGCAGCGGTGGAGGGGGTCCTAAGGCCAGCGCGCCCGTTTGCATTTGTTGAGGTAGGCGGTCCATCGCCTCAGGCGCTGAGAACCCCCTCCACCATCTT
>DGYN01000150.1 GCA_002398405.1 Caulobacteraceae bacterium UBA5005 | reverse complement strand
GTGGTCCGCGACCTGCACCGCGCCGACAACCAGCCGGAGCAGTCCTATTCCGAGCGCCAGCTGTATGAGAGCGCGCTCGACCGCATGGCCCGCGAAGTCGCCGCCATCGAGAAGATCGACCGCGAAGCCGCGATCGGCATGCTCAACAAGTCGCTGCAAAAAGCGGCTTAAGAGCTATTCCATCTGATTTGGAAAAGGCCGGCCTCAGCGCCGGCCTTTTTCGTTACGCGGCCTGACGAAATCGCTCCAGCACGCGTTCAAGCTCATCCACATCCACCGGTTTGGTGAGGACGGGTGTTTCGAACTCCACGGCCTTGGGCGGGGCGGTGTAGCCAGTCAGGAAGGTGAAGGGCGTCCCGCGCTTGCGCAGCGCCTCAGCCACCGGAAAGACCATCTCGGCGCCGAGATTGATGTCGAGGACCGCGCCGTCGAGGGTGTCGCACTTTTCCAGCCATTCAAGGGTCGGCCGAACGTCGGCGAAGGACGCCGCCACCTCCCAGCCGAGATCTTCGAGGACATCCTCCATCATCATCGCGACGAGCGCTTCGTCTTCGACCAGAAGGATACGGGGTTTCATGTCAGGGCCACCCGTTCGGACAAAGGCGTCTTGAGGGAGAAGGTGACACCCTCAGGCGCGAAATCAAGCTTTGCCGTACCGCCGAGGGCGTAGGGCAGCCCCCGCTCGATCATCTTACAACCCATGTGCTTGGCCTTGGGCGCCTCCACCGCCGGGCCGCCGGTCTCGCGCCAGTCGAGGGTCAGGATCCTGGGCTCAGCGCCCATGTCGACGTTCCAGGAGAGGTCGACCGTCCCGCCGTCCTGCGACAGGGCGCCATATTTGGCGGCGTTGGTTCCAAGCTCGTGGATGCCGAGCAGCAGGGCGACGGCGGTTTCGGGACGAAGGCCGATCTGCGGCCCGTCGATGCGGATGCGGCCGGTCTTGGAATCGGAGAAGGGGGCGAGCGCCGCGGCGGAAAGCTCCTTCAGGTCTGCGTGTTTCCAGGACCGCTTGGTGAGGAGTTCATGGGCGTGGGAGAGCGCCTGGAGCCTGGCCGCGAAAACCTCGACGAAGGCCTCCTGGCTTTCCGAACTGCGCAGGGACTGGGTGGCGATCGACTGGATCGAGGCCAGCATGTTCTTGACCCGGTGGTCGAGCTCGCGGATCAGAAAATCGCGCTGGTTGATGGTCTCGGTGAGCGAATTCACCAGCCTGACGTTCTCAAACGCCGTGGCCGTCGCCCTCGCGATGGCCTTCAGGGAATCGATCTCTTCATTGGTCGGCGTGCGCTCGGCGGCCCAATAGGCGCCGATGGCCGCCACCGGCTGATCGCCGCCCACCGGAGTCATGACCAGGCTTTTGACGAAGGTCGGGCGGTAGGCGTCGTGCGGGATGCGCGCGTCCTTGTAGATGTCCGGGATGACCGCGGTTTCACGGTTCAGCATGGCCCAGCCGGAGATGCACGCGGTCATCGGAAACTTGAGACCCTTCCAAAGGGGACCAACGGCGTCCTCGTCCACATAGTGGCAGCGGTCCTCGTCGCGCAGCACCACCGCAACCCCGTCCGCGCCGGTCAGGGCCCTCGCGCCCGTCCGCACCACCGCGGCGATGTCCGCAACCGTGCGCGCCGAGGACAGCCGTTCGATGGTGTCGACGAGGGTGTTCAGCGCCAGGGTGGATGAGGCCGCCGGGATATCAGCAAGTGCAGGCTGAGCCGCCATATGTCGCGCTTCCGACTCTAAAGTTCCGGGACGACAGTATCACACCTTAGCCTTAACGTGAGTTTGAAGTTATCCACTATCGTCAAGCGCGAAGCTTCGCCGCGGTCACTGCCTGCCGGACCTCTATGTCGCGCGAATAGCCGAAGGCGTCGAAGTCCTCGCCAAACAGGGCCTGAACCTTTTCCACCGCGGCCGGGTGGGACCGATAGGCGTCGAGGTAGTCACCACGCTCGGTGGTGTTGTGGCGCGGCACCTTGATCCCCGCCGGCAGGCCGAGGTCCTTGGCCAGTGCGGCGAAATCCTCGTCCAGGTTTTCCATGCGCAGGACCCGGTCAACCAGGGGCCGGCCGCCTTCATCCGCCACCATGTCGAACTGGGTCTCGCTGCGGCGGCGCTCGCCCATCATGTCGAGAGCCCCTTCGAAGGTCGCATCCTTGTACTGCTCGTAACGGCGCAGGTGCGGCGTCTGGCGCAGGAACTCGACGTAGGAGACCGCCCGGTCGTAGGGGTTTCGCGACACCGCGAATTTGAGATAGCCGTCGAACACCTTGGCCGGCAGCTTGCGCCTGGCCCAGCGGGCGGTGACATGCAGCGGAAAGGCGACCTTCCGCGGGTCCTCCGGGACCGGCAGGTTGGAGAGCAGGCGGCGAAGCCCCGCACGCTGCGCTCCATTGCCAAACGGCTCCAGCACATGGCGCAGCGACATCCCGGCCGTCTTGGGGATGTGGACGAAGATGAAGCGATGGCTGTTGGAGATCAGCACGGCTAGTCGGGCTCGACATCCTTGATGATAGGCGCCGGGGTAGGTTTGGGGCCGCGGTTGAGTTCGCGGTGCAGGACCTCAGTATCGAGTTCGCCCTCCCATCGCGCCACGACCATCGCGGCCACGGCATTGCCGCAGAGGTTGGTCAGCGCCCGGCACTCGGACATGAACCGGTCGATGCCGAAAATCGCCGCCAGGGCGGCGGGCGGAATCTCAGGCACATACAAAAGGGTTGCGGCCAGCGTGATAAAGCCGGCTCCCGTGACGCCGCTGGCCCCCTTGGAGGTCACCATGGCGATCAGGAGCAGGGTGATCACTTCCACCACCGTCAGGTCCACGTTCGTGGCCTGGGCCAGGAACAGGATCGCCAGGGTCATGTAGATGTTGGTGCCGTCGAGGTTGAAGCTATAGCCGGTCGGGATCACCAGGCCGACGACCGGCTTGGAGGCGCCCAGCCTGTGCAGCTTGTCCATCAGTTGCGGCAGCACCGATTCCGAGGAGGACGTGCCAAGGACGATCAGCAGCTCTTCGCGGATGTAACCGAGGAACTTGAAGATCGAGAAGCCGGCCATCCGGCAAATGATCCCCAGGACCACCAGCACGAAGAACAGGGATGTCGCGTAGAAGACGGCAATCAGCTTGGCCAGGTTGACCAGGGATTGCAGGCCGTACTCACCCACCGTGTACGCCATGGCGGCAAAGGCGCCGATCGGCGCCAGCCTCACGATGATGTGGATGATCGAGAAGAAGACCTTGCTGACAGCCTCTACGGCGGCGACCCCCTTCTCTCCGAAATCGCGCAGCCGGCCGAGCGCGAAGCCGGTGAGGATGGCGATCAGGAGCACCTGCAGCAGATTGCCGTCCGTGAAGGCCGACACGAAGCTCTTCGGGATCATGCCGGTCAGGATGTGGACCAGCTGCTCTCCGACAGTTCCGACCTTGGCGCCCTGCTCGATGTAGGCCTCAACCTTGCTGGTATCCAGGGTCGCCGGGTCCAGGTGCATCCCGAGCCCCGGCTTGAAGATTTCGGCCACGGCCCAGCCGACCAGAAGCGCGATGGTCGACACGACTTCGAAGTAGATCAGGGTCTTGCCCCCGACCTTGCCCAGCTTTTTCAGGTCGCTCATGTGGGCGATGCCGGCGACCACGGTGCAGAAGATCACCGGCGCGATGATCATCTTGATGAGGCCGATAAAGGCGTCCGCCAGAGGCTTCAGGGACGCGCCCGTTTCAGCCCAGACCGCGCCCACGGTGATGCCAAGGGCGATGCCGATCAGGACCTGGACGTAGAGAACCTTCAAAAACCGGAAAGCGCCCAACGATATCCTCCAGTCGTTCTTATGGTTTCCAGGAGCGGTTCATCAGTTGGCGAACCAAGTCAAGAACTAGCGGCGCTGGCGCCCAACCTCGCCCGGGCTGCCCGCAAGGCGCCACAGGGCCCGTCCGGCGCCATAGATCGCGCCGCCGCGCAGGGCGCGCGTCCTCTGCTGCAGTCTGGCCGCCCAGCGGCGTCCCCGCCACTCAGCGCGGCGGCGGGCGATAACCGCCGCCTCTGCGGGGGAGGCGGACCAGGGTTCGGCCAGCACCTCTGCATAGAGGGCGAGCCAGGCTGCCGCCGCCTCCTCAAGCCCCGCCTCGGCGCGGATGCGGGCGCTGACCGCGGCGGCGTCCGCCGGATCATAGCGGGCGAGTTCGGCGGCGATGTTTTCGAGGGTCAGCGGACGGGTGAGCACCGCCGCGCCGAAGTTCATGGCCCGCAGGGAGTCGAACCGCGCGGCCGACACCATCTCTCCGAAGCCGGCGAAGTCGGACAGGACCACGGCGCAGCCGACCGCCATGGCTTCGATCGCGGCCCGCGCCTTGGCGAAGACGATATCGTAGCCGCCCAGGCGCCGCTCGGGATGGGGCTCCAGCCCGCCAACCCCGCTCCCCATGACATCGAGGGCAAGACCGGCGGCGGCGCAGGCCTGTCTTAACAGGTCGAGACCCGGCCCCTCCCGCGCGTAGTTCGAGAACACTAGCGCCCGGACCGGTCTGGCCGGGAGGGCGGGGCGGGGGGCGAAGCGGGCAAGGTCGACGAAATTGAGCAGGACCCGCTGGCGGTCCCTGGGAATGGCCGGGTCGCGCTCGAGCCGCGCCAGACAGCGGTGATCCACCGCCACATAACGCCGCACCCGCTCCAGCGGCCAGGGCTCATCCAGGGGGCTGCCGGCGTCGTGAGTCACCGATACCGCCGGACAGCCGGGCCAGGCGGCCAGAGCTTCTCCCAGGGCCGGCGAGTGGTGCCCATGGATGATGTCCGGCGTGAACGAAGGCCGCCGGGGATCGGTAATGACCTCTATGCCCTCAGCCGAGACAAGCCTGGCGAGGGGACCGGCGGCGACCACGTAGATGGCGACCCTGCAGCCCTGCCTGTTAAGCGCCCGCGCCAAATCCCGCGCATAGAGCTCAGCGCCGGTGTGATCGGCCAGACGCCAGGTTGTCAGGAGGACGTTCATCTTTCAAAAGGCCCTCAGGTGTACGCTGATCAGCGCGATTGGTCGGTGTAGGTCCAGGAGTGTTGAGTGCGTGTGAGTGGGCCTATCTTGCCAGTTGGCGTATGCGCCCCTGTCAGCCTCATCGTCTCCCATCCGGGGCATGAATTACGGGTGTACGGCTGGGCCTCTAGGGTCAAGCCCATACTGCAGATCCTCACCGACGGTTCCGGCCGCGGCGGCCAAGGCCGGATCGATTATTCGCGGCGGCTGGCGGCGTCCCTTGGGATGCAGCCCGGGCCGGTCTTCGGCGATGCGAGCGACCGGCGCTTTTACGAGGCCATGCTGACCGGCGACGCCGAGTTCTTTATCGGCATCACCGAAGGGCTCGCCGCCCAGATCGTCGGCAGCGGATCGCGCGCCGTGGTTGGCGACGCGGCCGAGGGCTACAACCCTTCCCACGACCTCACCCGGGTGATCATCGATTGCGCTGTCCTCCTGGCGCGCCGGATCAGCGGGCGAGACATCAAGAATTTCGCCTTCCCGCTGTCAGAATGGGAGACGGGATTCACCGGCGATGGCCAGCCGCAGGTCTTCACCCTGGATACGGAAACCCACGCGGCCAAGATCCGCGCCGCGCGCGACTATCTGGCCCTTTCGCATGAGGTCGCCGGCGGGGTCGAAGCTCTGGGAGCGGACTATTTCGCCACCGAGCGGCTCTGGGAGGTCGGCAGCCTGGTCACCGAACCCCCGAACAATCCCATGTACGAGGCGATCGGCGCCGAACGGGTCAGGAGCGGCGCCTACAAGGAAGTCGTCAGGTTCCACCGCCACATCGGCCCCCTGCGGCAGAGGCTCGCCGCCCACGCCCTGGGGCGAAGGCTGGAAGACCCGCGCCAGCTTCAGGCGTAACCGGTGTAGGAGACTCCCTATTCGGCTGATGACCTTCACCGGCAATTTCCCTATACCGCCCGCTAGGCCCGGTAGCTCAGCAGGATAGAGCAGCGCTTTCCTAAAGCGAAGGTCAGGGGTTCGAGTCCCTTCCGGGCCGCCATGGAAAACCCAGGGGGCCACCCCGCCAGCCGCCCGCCCTATTGTTGAGCCCGCCCGCTTTTGCCAGGGTCGGTCCATGCGTGATCTTATAAAATCCTGCCTGGCTCTCCTGCTGCTCGGCGCCGCCGCCTCGGCTTTCGCCCAGACGCCGCTCGAGCCGCAGACTTTCCTGCCGCCGCCTCTGCCCTGGACCGGCGCCAGCGAGGCCCTGGTCGCCGCGCCCTCCGATCCCTGGATCACGCCGTCGGAAAAGACCGGGCTCACGGACACCCCCACCTATGAGGAGACCCTGGCCTTTGTCCGCCGACTCGACCGCGCCTCTCCCCTCATCCAGGTGGAGACCATCGGCCAGACGCCGCAGGGGCGCGAGATCGTGGTGGTCAGGGCCTCCAGGGATGGACTTCGGCGCAACGCCGCCAAGCCCCTGGTGCTGGCCCAGGGCGGCATCCACGCCGGCGAGATCGACGGCAAGGACGCGGGCCTGATGCTGCTTCGCGACATCGCCTTCAAGGGCAAGGCCGGTCTCCTGGACCGCGCCGACTTCCTGTTCATCCCGGTGTTCAACCCCGACGGCCACGAGCGCTCCACCCCCTACAGCCGGCCAAACCAGCGGGGCCCCGTCAGCCAGGGCTGGCGCCACACCGCCCAGAACCTCAACCTCAACCGCGACTATGTGAAGGCCGACAGTCCGGAGATGCGGTCCCTGCTCTATGTCCTCACCCGCTACGAGCCTGACCTCTATGTCGACCTGCACGTCACCGACGGCATGGACTACCAGTTCGACATCACTTTCGGCTTCGACGGCTGGGACGGCCGCTATGCCGAGAGCCCGGCCATCGGGCGCTGGCTGGACACCGTCTACCGTCCGGCGGTGGACGGGGCCCTGAAGGGCGCGGGCCATATCCCGGCGCCGCTGATCTTCGGCCGGGACGAGGGCAATCCCGCCGCCGGCATCGGCATGAACGCCTTCACGCCGCGCTACTCCCATCCCTACGGCGACCTGCGCCGCCTGCCGGCGGTGCTGGTCGAAAACCATTCCCTCAAGCCCTACCGCCAGAGGGTGCTAGGGACCTATGTCCTCCTCGAAGCCACCTTAAAAGCCGCGGGCGACAACGCCGCGGCGCTGAAGGCCGCGATCGCGCAGGACCGCGCCCATCGCCCGGCCAAGGTCGTCACCAATTGGCGCCCCGCCCGCGAGCCGGCCGGGACCTTCGACTTCCTCCCCGTCCGGTCCGAGCAGGTCTACTCCCCGGCCTCCGGCGGCCTGGTGACGCGGTTCCTGGGGGCGCCCGCCCCGGCCCTCAAGGTCCCGGTCTATGTCTCCGAGCCCGCCGTCGAAGTGGCCATCGCGCCCGCCTACTGGGTCCCCGCCACCAAGCTCGACGTGATCATGCGGCTGCGCCTGCACGGGATTATCACCGAGACCCTCACCGAGCCCCGCACCGTCGAGGTCGAGATGCTGCGAGCCGGCGCCTTCACCGTCGGCGCGCCCCAGGAGGGCCGCTTCCCCGTCAACGCCACCGGCTGGACGCGCGAGACGCGCCGCGAGACCTTCCCTCGCGGGTCCGTGCGCGTCTCCACCGACCAGCCGCTCGGCGCCCTGGTCGCCACCATGCTCGAGCCGGAAAGCGGCGACAGCTTCTTCGCCTGGGGCTTCTTCCCGGAGATCCTGCAGCGGGTCGAATATATGGAGCCCTATGCCCTGGCCCCCATGGCCGAACGGATGCTGGCCGACGATCCAAAGCTGAAGGCCGAGTTCGAAGCCAAGCTCGCCGCTGAACCCGCCTTCGCCGCCAGCCCCACCCAGCGCCTGCGCTGGTTCTATGAGAGAAGCCCGTTCAACGACGACCGCTACCTGCTCTACCCGGTGGGGCGGGAAGTGCGCTGACGACAGTGCGGACTCCAAAAGTCCTCCACCGTAGGGGGAGGGGG
>DGYN01000011.1 GCA_002398405.1 Caulobacteraceae bacterium UBA5005 | reverse complement strand
CGGCCCCGGCCCCGGCCCCGGCCGTGGCGGCGACGGCCCCCGCGGGCGCCCCCTGGGATGACGAGGTGATCTTCCCCACAGACCGGCAAAGCTATAGCCGCGGCGGTTCGATCTACGGGCCAATCAGCCGGGCGGAGACCGACCTCTTCGACTGCGAGGTGGAGGGGGACCTTCCCGACGATCTTGACGGCGTTTTCTATAGGGTCGGTCCGGACTTCCAGTATCCCAAGCCTTCGCACCTGCAGCCAAACTCCTGGTTCGACGGTGAAGGCCACATCAGCATGCTCCGGATCAAGGACGGGCATGTCGACTACAAGAGCCGCTTTATCCGGAACACCCGCTGGAAACTGCAGCACGCGGCCCGCAAGTCCCTGTTCGGCGTCTATCGCAATCCGATGAGCGACGACCCCAGCGTCAAGGGCAAGAACCGCGGCGAGCACAACACCCAGGTCTGGTTCCACAACGGCCAGCTTTTGGCCCTGAAGGAAGACACGCCCCCGGCCCTGATCGACCCCTTCACCCTCGAATGCCTGGATGACTGGTACACCTTCGGCGGCCAGCTGAAGTCCCAGACCTTCACCGCCCACCCCAAGACCTGTTCGACCACCGGCGATCTCCTGGCTTTCGGCTATGAAGCCAAGGGGATGGGCACCGCCGACATCAACATCTTTTCCCTGACCCGCAAGGGCAAGATGAACTGGCAGGCCTGGGTGAAGGCGCCCTACGTCGGCATGCTCCACGATTGGGCAGTGACCGAAAAGCACATCGCCTTCCTGGCCATTCCGCTGGCCTACAACACCGACGGCATTCCCCTGGGCGAAGTCCACTGGGCCTGGGATTCCAAGCTTCCGACCTATCTGGGCGTCATGCGCCGCGGCGGCGACGGCAAGGACATCCGCTGGATCAAGGGCCCGCAGACCATGTGCACCCACACCATGGGCTGCTGGTCGGACGGCGAGAAGGTCTATGTCGACATGGACGGCGGGGATTCAAACCAATTCAGCTTCTTCCCGAGCCGCACCGAGCCCTTCGATCCGGCCAAGGCGCGCGGCACCCTTCGCCGCTTCTCCATCGACCTTTCCAACAAGAACGCTGACAGCTTCACCATGGAGGTGCTGCACCCGCAGGTCAGCGTCTCTCTCTCGCGCCAGGACGACCGCTATCACACCCAGCACTACCGCTATGGCTTCGCCAACGCGACGGACCCCAAGACAAACGCCCGCGGCTGGGCCCTGTTCGACCACGCGCGGGGGACCACCAAGATGTTCAGCCTGCCCGACACCAACCTCGCCGAGATGGTGTTCGTGCCGCGCAAGAAGGATTCGCCGGAGGGCGACGGCTATCTGATCGGCGTGGGCGGCAGGTCGAAGGAGGGCAACCGCTCCGACGTGATCATCATCGACGCGCAACGCCCGGAAGAGGGGCCGATCTGCACCATCATGCTGCCCTTCAAGGCCCCGCCGCAGATCCACGGCATCTGGGTTCCGGGAGACCAGCTTCCCAAGCCCCGGCGCGGAACGGGCTTCGCCTAGTGAAGCTATGGCTTCTGGTCCTGGCGCTCTTCCAGCCGCCCGCGGCGGACGGCGCGGCGCTCTATCAGGCCAAGTGCGCGATCTGTCATGACGACCGGGGTTTCGCGAGCGCCATCCTTGGGCGCGGCGCTGAGGCCGGGAAAGGCGTCCTGACCAACCGCAGGCCGCTTCCGGCCGGCTACACCCGCGAGATCATCCGGCAGGGCAAAGGCGCCATGCCCGGCTTTACCCCGACCGAGATCACCGACGCCGACGCCGCGGCCATCGCCGCCTGGCTGGAGCGCTAGGGATGGCGCGGGTTCTTCCCAAGGGCGTCAGCGCCCGGACTTTCGAGACGGCCCTTTCCCGCTTCCGCCGCGTGGTCGGCGCCGCGTGGGTGTTCTCCGGCGAAGAGCACATGGCGCCCTATGACGACCAGTTCGCGCCCGGCAATGCGAGCGCCCACGCGCCGGCGGCGGCGGTCGGCCCGGCCAGTGTCGAGGAGGTGCAGGGGATTGTGCGGATCGCCGCCGAGACCGGGGTGCCCCTCTGGACAGTCTCTACCGGGCGAAACCTCGCCTATGGCGGCTCGGCGCCGGTCATGCCCGGGTGCGTGGTTCTCGACCTTCGGCGGCTGAACCGTGTGCTCGAGGTCAACGAGGACCTCGGCTACGCCCTGGTGGAGCCAGGCGTCACCTTCTTCGAGCTGCACAATCACCTCCTGCGAACCGGTTCCCGGCTGTGGATTTCGTCGCCCGCGCCCGGCTGGGGCAGCGTCATGGGCAACGCTTTGGAGCGCGGCTTTGGCGGCATGCCCTATGGCGACCATGCGGCGCAGATCTGCGGCATGGAAGTTGTTCTGGCCGACGGAACCCTGCTTCGCACCGGCATGGGCGCGGTTCCGGGCGCCAAGACCTGGCAGCTGCACAAGGGCGGCTTTGGGCCTTCCTGGGATCAGGCGTTCACCCAGTCGAACTTCGGGGTGGTGACCAAGATCGGCATGTGGCTGATGCCCAGGCCCCAAGCCTTGGCCTCCTGCCGGGTGAATTTCGAACGGGAGGAAGACCTTGCCGCCGCCGTCGATGGCCTTGCGCCCCTACGCGTCGAGGGGGTCGTCAACGGCATCCCCAACATGCGCAACGTGCTGGGCTCGGCCATCGCCCAGGGGCGGCGTACGGACTGGTACGGCAAGCCGGGGCCGATCCCCAACGAGGTGCTGGAGACCATCAAGCGCCGCCAGAACATCGGCTGGTGGAATATGTCGTTTGGCATCTACGGCAAATCGGATGTGGTCGCCGCCAATGTCGGCCATGCCCGCGCCGCCTTCGCCAAGGTCCCCGGCGCGAAGTTCGACGCCCAGGTGATCGAGGGTGACGCCCTGGTTCGGCCGGACCGCGGGGGCGCGGGATCGCGGGCCGGCATTCCAGGGCTTGCGGGCCTGCGGGTTGCCGACTGGCGCGGCGGCAAGGGTGGCCATATCGACTTCTCGCCGCTGCTGCCGCCGAGGGGCGAGGACGCGGTGCGTATCCACACCCTCAGCCGCCGGATCATCGAGGAGGGCGGCCAGGACTATATGGGCACCTTCTACAACTTCGGCCGGTCCATGGCCTTGATCTGCGCCATCGTTTTCGATGCGGACAATGCGGCCGAGACCGCGCGGGTGCGGACCCTGTTTTCCAAGCTGATCAAGGAGGGCGGGGAGGCAGGCTACGGCGAATACCGCACCCACATCACCTATATGGACGAGGTCGCGGACCTCTATCGCTGGAACGACGATGCGCTCGGCCGCTTCAACGAGAAGATCAAGGACGCGCTCGATCCCAAGGGCATCCTGTCGCCCGGCAAGCAAGGCGTCTGGCCAAAACGCTACCGGACCTGACCCTCGGTCTTCAGATCCATGACCTTGCCGCTGGGATCGAGTGTCAGGGTCTGGCCGGCGTCGGTGATCGGGTTGCGGTTGTTCTCGGCGCAGGCGTAGTCCCAGACCGTGGTGTCCTTCGGCAGGCGCTTGAAGGTGAAGGCGATCGGCCAGGGTTTGGTCAGGGCCTCCGGGTCGGTCAGGACCATGGTGATCAGCAGCCGGTCCGGCTCGATCAGGCGGATCTTCGTGTCGACCATCAACTTGTCGCTCATCACAACGCCTTGCCGGCCCAGGATGGTCGAGCCGACGCCCTTGAGGCCGACGGTGTTGAACACCAGGGTATCGCCCTCCCAGCGGCCGACGGAGGAGCCGGTATAGGTCTCCCAAAGCTCGTCGGCGGGGGGGTGCTTGCGGCCGTCGGTATAGATGCGGGCGATGTTGGGGCCGTTTTCCGAGAGGATCCAGCTCTGCTCGGGCCGGATGACGAACTCATAGGCGTCGGGGGTGGCGAGGAGGCGCGGCCAGCCGGCGGGCGTGCCGCAGGTGGAGATCGGGTCCGGATAGCGGTCGGCGGCGATGCGCCGAAGATTGTCCTCGAAGATCGCCTTAAACTTCGGGGTGAAGGGAGGGATCAGCCGGGGCGAGGTCGGGGCCGGGGCCGGATCCTTGGCCTGGGCCGGCGTGGACTCGTAGAAGCCGCCGGTATCGCGGGTCCAGGCGCCGCTCCAGTCGGGCAGTCTAGCGAAGGCCTGGGCGTTGGGCCGGGATTGGCTCAGGGCCGGAGCAGCGGGAATGGCGATCAGGGCGACCGCGGCCAGGGCGGCGAAAAGGCGGCTCATTTGGGTGCCGCGGCGATGGGCGGGGGCGGGCCGGGGGTGACGCCCGCGCCAAGGGTCCGGCCATCCTTCAGGAGGATGCTGACCAGCATACCGGCGGGCGTGCCGTCCTTCATCGGCCGCATCATCACCGTCACCGGATCGCCGGGCTTGACGGTGTTACGCTTCCAGCCCTGACGCGACATGGTGTTGGGGCTGCCGCACTCCAGGCTGTACTCTTTGCCGTCGGCGATAACCTGCACCCAGGCATGGGGATTGGTCCACTGCAGTTCCTTGATCGTCCCGGTCAGGGTCATGCTCTTGGTGAAGTCGAACATGGCCGTGGAGTGATGGGCCAAGCTTGGCGGCGCACAGGCAGCGGCCAAGACCAGGGCAAGCGGCAGTGCGCTCTTCATGTCCAACCCTTCGTTTCGCGGCGGCGTAAGTCCGCCGCTCTTGGGGCGGAACTATAGGTGTTACGAACAGTTTGTGGAGTCTATCAATATTGGAATTCTGCTGCCCGCGTGGCGGCATTTCAGAAAAGCCCAGGCAATATTTCCGTTTAGGATGAGAATTCGCCCTAGCCCGTGCTAATAGTAATTTAGATACCTCGGCCCCCTCGCTGAGTTAGCGGCAAGATTTCGCAAAATTGACGATCCGAGATGGCTTTCGCCTTGCGAGCCTGCGGTCTTTCGAAAGCCAGTTATGGCTAAATCCAAACCTGTACAAGCCGACGTCGCCCAGGCGCTGGCGCTGGCGATGATCTCTTCGTCGACGGCCCCTCTGCTGTTGATATCCGGTGGCATGAAGGTCATTGCGGCCAGCGCATCGTTCTGCAGCGCCTTCGGCTGCGACACCGACACGGTCCGTGGGCGGGAGATTTTCTCCCTTGGCAAGGGCGAATGGGATGTCCCGCAACTCCGGGTGCTCCTTGAGGCGACGGCGTCGGGAAGCCTGAAGATCGACGCCTATGAAATGGACATCAAGGCTGCCGACCGCTCGCTGCAGCGGCTGGTGATCAACGCCCAGAAGCTGGAGTACGGGCCCGGCCAGGATGTTCGCCTGCTGGTGACGGTCTGCGATGTCACGGCCTTGCGCCTGAACGAGAAGAAGAAAGACGACCTGCTGCGCGAGAAGGCCATCCTTTTGCAGGAGGTTCAGCACCGGGTCGCAAACAGCTTGCAGATCATCGCCAGCGTCATCCTGCAGAGCGCCCGCAAGACCCAGTCGGAAGACACCCGCATGCATCTGCACGACGCCCATAGCCGGGTGATGTCGGTCGCCACCCTGCAGCAGCAACTGGCGTCTCAGCAACTCGGCGAGGTCGCGCTGCGCCCTTACCTGATCAGGCTGTGCCAGAGCATCGGCGCCTCGATGATCCACGATACGGACCAGGTCTCCATCCTCGTCGACGCGGACGATGGCGTCGTGGCGCCAGACGTATCGATCAGTCTGGGCCTGATCGTCACCGAGCTGGTGATCAACTGTCTGAAGCATGCCTTCCCAGACGGCCGCAAAGGCAGGATCGTCGTCTCCTATGCCTCGAAGGGTTCTGAGTGGACCTTGGCGGTCAGCGATGACGGGGTGGGGATGCCCATGGGCAAGCAGGAGTCCAAACCGGGTTTGGGCACCAGTATCGTCGAGGCCCTGGCAAAGCAGCTTGAGGCGGAATTGGAAGTTGGGGACAGAGGTCCCGGGACCCTGGTCACCGTCATCCACTCCGATGTGGTGGCCATGGGCCAAGGATCGGTCACGCCGATACGGCCCGCGCAAAAGCTCTAGAGTCTCTCCAGCACCTTGGCCGCGAACGTCGAGAGCGTGTCGTCGCGCGCCCCCATGATGACGATGCGGTCGCCAGGTCCGGCGAGTTCGATGAGCTTGTCGCCGCAGGCCTCGCGGTCGTCGAAGGCGTAGCCTTCGCGGCCCTTGGCGCGAACCCCGGCAATGATGTCGGTGTTGGTTACCGAGCGGTCCACGGTGCCGCCGAAGTAGGCCGGCGCCGGCATGATCAGGACATCGCCGCCGGAGAGCCTCTCGACGAAGGTCGCGATGAAGTCGTCCTTCATCAGTTTCAGCGGGCTAAAGCCGTGCGGCTGGAACATCACCAGCAGGCGGCCTGGGAAGGCGTGGAGGGTCTCCAGGGTGGCGGTGATCTTGTCCGGGTTGTGGGCGAAGTCGTCGATGACCGTGACGCCGCTCTTCGTCCCGACAACATCGAGGCGGCGGCGGATGCCGGAAAAACCGGTGAGGGCGTCGCAGGCCTTGGCCAGCGGCGCGCCAAGGGCCTTGGCGGCCGCCAGGGCCGCGAGGGCGTTCGCGACATTGTGACGGCCAGGCGTGAGCAAGCGGACGGCGCGGCTCTCGTTGGCATGGCGGACCTGGAAGGCGACGCCGCCGGGCGCCAGGACGATATCCTCGGCGACAAGATCGGCGCCGCTGTCCTTCAGGCTGAAGGTGATCTGCTTTCCGCGGGAGACCATGCCCGCCAAGGCGCGCGTCTCACCGTTGTCGAGGTTGAGGACGACCGTGCGCGCCCGCCCGGCGAACCCGGCGAACAGGTCGCGGAGCTCGTCCATGGATTTGTGGTCCAGGGCGATGTTGTTGATCACCGCCACGGTGGGCCGATAGCGGGCGATGGAGCCGTCGCTCTCGTCGACCTCGGCCACGAAGAGGTCATCGCCGCCGATCAGGGCGCTGGCGGCAAAGTTCTTCATCTCGGCGCCGTTCATCACGGTTGGGGCAAGGCCCATGCGCTCAGCGATCAGGGCGATCATGCCGGTGGTGGTGGATTTGCCCGAGGTCCCAGCGACGCCGACGGAGGTCTCGGCCGCGTTGAACAACTCGGACAGAAGCTCAGCCCGCGTCATGGCCCGCGCCCCGGCTTTCCGCGCGGCGATGACGTCGGGAATGGTTTCCTCGACGGCGGCGGAGGTCACCAGGATCTGGTCGGCGGAGGTCAGGCCGCTGCCGTCCTGAGGGAAGAGGGCGAGGCCTTTGGATTCCAATAGGGCGAACTTCTCGGGCGTCCGGCCCTGGTCCCGCGAACGGTCCGAACCGGCCACGACAGCACCCCGGGCCTGGACAATCAGCGCGAGCGGCAACATGCCGCTACCGCCGACTCCGCAGAAGAAATAGGCTGGCTTTGAGGTCATCGGCGCGGGGGCTTTTGAAAGTGGGAGCTTATCGGATCGCAGTGGTCGCGCCGGGGGGCCGCATCGCGCCCGAGGTGGGGCAAGAGACCTTAGCGCTCGCCGCCTCTCTGTATCCGAACGGCGAGGTGCAAATCCACTTCGATCCGCAGTGCTTCGTCAGCCAGGGCCATTTCGCCGGCGACGATGAGACCCGCATTAACGCCTTCGTCGCGGCGGCCAATGATCCAAGCTTCGATGCGGTGTGGTTCGGACGGGGCGGCTATGGCGCGGTGCGCATGGCGGAAAAGGCGATCGCGCGCCTGAGGCCGGCGGCGGGCGGCAAGACCTATCTGGGCTATTCGGACATGGGGGCGCTTCTGGGCGCGCTCTACAAGGCCGGGATCGGCAAGCCGGTGCATGGTCCCATGCCGGGAGATATGAAACGCGAGGGCGGGGCGGCGGCGGTGGCGCGGTCCCTGGCCTATCTGGTCGGCGGCGATGCTTCGGCCCTGGAGCCGTCGCGGGACGGGGACGCGCCGCGGCTGGCCTACAATATGGCGGTGCTGAGTTCGGTGCTGGGCAGTCCCCTGGAGCCGCCCATGGGCGGGCATGTGCTGATGCTTGAGGAGGTCGGCGAATATATGTACCGCACCGACCGCTACCTGTTTCACATCACCTCGGCGGCCAGCGTGCGTAGCGTGGCGGGCATCCGGCTTGGCCGGGTGAGCGCGGTCCCGGCCAATGACCCGGATTTCGGCCTCATCGACGAAGAGGTCATGATCCATTGGTGCGAGCGCGCGGGCATCCCGTACCTGGGCCGCGCCGACATCGGCCATGACATCGAAAACAAGATTGTGCCGTTCGGCAGGAGTTAGTCAGGGCTGCACATAATGAAGTTGAAATTCGTGCTCTGACCGCAGAGTTTGCACCCCAAGACAAAGCCCGGTCTTCAACGGGCCCAAGAAGGGGAAACGTGTTGCGCTCCAAGATCCGCTCGATGTTCATCGGCCTCGCCGCCCTGGGGCTGGTCCCCACCGCCGCGGCGATCGCGCAGAGCGCGGCCAACACCCCCAATCCGAACCATCCCGGCAAGGCCGTCTATGACGCCAATTGCGCCAGCTGCCACAACAACCCGCCACCCGGCGGCCGGGTGGCGGCGTTCAGCACCCTGACCGGAACTTCGGCGACACAGCTTCGGACCGTTCTGTCCGAAGGCGGCTCCATGTTCCCAATGGCGGCGAGCTTGTCAGCGGCGGAGATCAATAATCTGATCGGCTATCTGACGTCGGGCCAGCAGGCCTCGGCCAACGACTGGAGCCGGCAGCTGCTCTGCGCGGCCGACAATCGCGCGGTGGATGTGAGCAAGCCGGTGGCCTTTTCCGGCTTTGGCGTGAACCTCGCCCAGACCCGCAATATGACCGCCAAACAGGCAGGGCTGCGCAAGGCCGACATGGCCAAGCTGGAGATCGCCTGGGCGATCGGCTTTCCGCAGACCCAGACGCTTGGCACAGGCGCCGTGGTGATCGGCGACACCGCCTTCATCAATGCGGCGGGCCGGCTGCTGGCCATCGACACGGCCAAGGGCTGCGCGCGCTGGGCGGTGACGATCTCGTCCCGCAACGTGCCCGAGGTGGCGGACATCGGCGGCAAGAAGGCGCTGCTCTTCACCGCCGGGCGCGGTGAACTGACGGTGGTTGACGCCGCGACCGGCCAGACGATGTGGAAGGCGGACGCACGCCCGGCCAACGGGGTCGGTTCAATCCGCGGCGGGGTGGTGGTCTACAAGGACAAGATCCTGGTTCCGATCTCGGCCTCCGGCGTCGGGGCGGGCCAGAACGCGGCCTTTGAGTGCTGCGTCGGTCACGGGGCGGTGGTGGCCCTCTCGGCAAAGGACGGCAAGCGCTTGTGGGAATACCACACCATGCCGGACGCGACGTACAACGGCCAGGTCTCCAAGACCGGCGTTAAGCAGCGGGGCCCCTCCGGCGCGCCGATCTGGTCGCTGCCGACCATCGATGTGAAGCGCAACCGGGTGATCGTCTCCACTGGCGAGAATACTTCGCACCCGGCGACGGAAACGTCGGATGCAATCATCGCCATCGATCTGGATACCGGCAAGGAAGCGTGGAAGTTCCAGGCCATGAAGGCCGACGTATGGAACATGTCCTGCAACGACCGTGAGCTCGCCAAGAGCGGCCCCAATTGCCCCAACCTCTTCGTCGGAGAGGTGGTCGGCCGGGATCTCGACTTCGGCGCCACGGCGATGATCGTCAAGGGCAGGGGCGGCAGGGACCTGGTGGTCAACGGCCAGAAATCCGGCCACATGTGGGCGCTGGACGCCGAGACCGGCAAGGTGGTGTGGAGCGACCGGATCGGCGAGGGAGGAGCGCTTGGCGGCGTGCACTGGGGCGTCGCCAGCGACGGCAAGCTGGCCTTCGCGGCCATCGCCGACTCGACCTTCCTGGACAGCGAGCAGACCAAGAACAAGGCCGGCGTCTACGCCTATCGCCTGACCGACGGCAAACAGGTCTGGGCCCACGTCGCCAAGCCCGATTGCGCCCCCCCGCGCGGGCCAAAGGTCGTGCGCTGCGCCACCAAGTTCGGCTATTCCGCCGCGCCCCTGGTGATCGACGGGGCCCTGGTCGCCGCGACCCTGGACGGCAAGCTTACGGTATTCGACGCCAAGACCGGCAAGGTGCTCAAGACCATCGACACCATCGGCGATATCGCGACCGTCAATGGCGTGCCCGGAAAAGGTGGGTCGATCGACGCTCACGCCATCTCGGCGGGCAACGGGATGATCTTCTTCACCTCCGGCTACGGGTCCTTCACCCAGACGCCGGGCAATGTGCTGATCGCCTTGAAGCCGAAGCGGTAGGTACCCGACTCCATAGGCCCCGTCGCCGGTTCAGATGTGGCTTTCCTTCTCGCCTCGGCAGAAGGTGGCGAGCGAGCGCGAGCCGGATGAGGGGAGGCTCAGGCGCTTAAGGATTTAGCGGGCCTCTCCCTACTGGAGCGGCCGCCCCTCATCCGACCTCCTTCGGAGGCCACCTTCTCCCGAGGGGAGAAGGGACGCCCAATGAAGCCACCTAGCTAAGCCCCGGAAGCGAGGAATTGTGCTGCGAAGCGGGTTCGGTATAAACCCAACTGAAATCGATTTGCCTTTTACGCGCCCGGAGAGAACTCGGGCGATGGGGCGGCGATAAACCAGGAGGGAGATCTGCCATGAAATTGCGAACGATCCTTACGGCCGCCGTGCTGGCGGGCGCCCTTGTCGCCGGTGGCGCGACCGCGCAGAACGCCAACTCCCTCGCGTCCGGCGTGGCCAGGACTAAGCAGGGAGAGGTCAAGGGCGCCGTCGTCGATGGCGTCGCGGTGTTCCGGGGCCTTCCCTACGCCGCAGCGCCTGTGGGCGAGCGGCGCTGGCGCGAGCCTGGCGCCGCGCCCACCTGGCAGGGTGTTCGCGATGCGACCAAGAACGGCGGCTCCTGCGCCGAGGTCGAGGACTGCCTCTACCTCAACGTCTTCACCCCGGCCAACGCCACGGCGGCGTCGAAGCTGCCGGTGTTCGTCTTCGTCCACGGCGGCGGTTTCGCCGGCGGTTCGGGCGGCGGCACGGACGGGACCAAGTTCGCCAAGGCAGGCGTCATCACGGTGGCGATCAACTACCGCCTGGGCCGCGCCGGATGGTTCGCCCACCCGGCCCTCACAGCGGAGAACCCCAGGGGGCTGCACGGCAATTACGGCAATATGGATCAGATCGCGGCGCTCAAGTGGGTGCGCGACAACATCGCCGGCTACGGCGGCGATCCCGCCAAGTTGACCCTGGGCGGAAGCTCGGCCGGCGCGATCTCGACCGCCTATCTGATGCTGGCCCCGCAGGCCAAGGGGCTGTTCTCCAAGGCCATTTCGGAATCGAACTTCGCCCGACTCGAGGCGGCGCCGATCCGCGCAGCGAGCGGCGACAGCGCTGAAAAGGCAGGCCTGGCCTGGGCCGAATCCCTGGGCATCAAGGGAAGCGGTCCGGACGCCGCGGCCGGCCTTCGCAAGTTGACCCTCGAGCAGTTGCGCGCCAATGCGCCGGCGGCGGGAGCGGGCCGTCCCAGGCCGATGGCCGACGGGGTGATGATCCAGGCGACGATCGAAGAGGGTTTCCGGGCCGGGAAACAAGCGGCGATCCCCTATCTGTTCGGGGATACCGACGACGATTCCAGCATGTTCCGGCGCGGCATAGACGCCAAAGCGCGGGTCGCGGAGCTGTCGAAAGTCCCCGGCTTCCAGGCCGCCTACGATCCGCAGAACAAGGGCGATGCGGACCTGATGCTGGCCTACATCATGACCGATGATTCCAACCGTGAGCCCAACCGCGCGGTGGCCCGGCTGCACGCCGCCAAGGCGCCGACCTATGTCTACCACTTCACCTATGTGCCGAAGGATACGCGCGCCACGGCCATCGGCGCGGGCCACAGCGCCGAGACGAGATATGTCTTCGCCGGCGCCAATCCGCAGCGCCCGCTGGACGCCGAAGACCTGGCGGTGTCGGACAAGATCAACGCCTATTTCGCAGCCTTCATTAAGACCGGTAATCCCAACACGGCGGGCCTGCAGGCGTGGCCGAAGTACGATCGCCGGACCGAGCAGAGGCTGGTGGTGACCAAGACCGGCGGCCTGATGGTCACCGAGAAAATGGACGCCGCGCGGCTGGATTTCAGCGAGGCACAGGCCATCGCACGCCAGCGGAAATAGGCCCGGAAAGACATCGCTGTACGCCTTGAAGACCAATGGCTTCTTTAGGGCTTGGGGCGAAGGACCGGCGCCTTGATCCTACAGGGCGCCGGCGAGCCTTCGCGGAACTCGGCCGTAAGACCCCCGTTTGTTTTGGCAACGAAGCAACCGGAGGAAAGCCATATGGCCACCACCACCAAGACTAGAGCCAAGACCACCGCGGCGCCGCCCCAACCGGCGGAGAACGTCATGTTCGGCGCGCCGATTTATGCGCGCCGCACGCAGAAGACCGACAGGACCAAGACCGTCCTCATGGGCGCCGCCGGCGTCCTCGCCGTCGGAGCGGTCGCAGCGGTGGTCCTGCTGACCAGCGCTCCCCGTGAAGATGAGGTCGCGGTCCTGGATACGCCAGCAGCGCCGTTGCTGGCGCCCGTCCCGGCCATTCCGCTCCCGCGAGACACGGTCATCATACCGACCCAAGGCATCGTCAGCCCGGCGCTGCCCGCCGCCAGCAGAACGCGCGTCGCCCGCGCCCCAGCGCTTCGTCCGGCGGAACCGCAATTCCCCGCCGCGCGTAGCGTTGATCAGGCGGCCGCCGACGTCAGCGCGACTGTCCGCGAGCCTACCCCAGGGGCAAGCCTTCCCGAGGCGGCCCCAGCCGCGCCTGTTGACGTCCCGGAGATTCTGTCAGCGCCGCCTGAGGCCGTCAGCCCCACGCCGGTGGGATAGGCTTAGGCGCAGTCTGCTCTGTTCCCGCATAGGTGATCGCGCGCCAGCGAAAACCCGGCGGGTCAGTTCAGGAGGCGCGCCAAGCGTTCATCGAGCGAAAGGGCGAAGGGATTGACAACGACCGTTCCCCGCCAGGCGAAGCCGCTGCTCATGTCCTCTGACAGGAGCAGCGCGCTGCCCGCTTCAGCCGCGGCATTGATGATCAGCGCATCCCAGAACTGAAGCTTGTGCGCCGCTGCTAGGTCCAGCGCAGATAGAAGAGCGGAGCGGTTGCTGTCAGCCATCGCAAACGACTGAGCCATTCGAAGCACCGTTTCGCGGGCCTCGTCGCGACTGGCGCCAGCACGAGTCAGGACGACGACGAGCTCACCAAGCGCCTGGACAGGCGCGATGAGGGTTGCGCGACCGCTGAGCTGCTTCAGCAACGTGCGGGCGGCCTCGACCTTGGGGCCATCATCGGCATGCCGGTCGACGCCGGCGATGTAGGCCAGCACATTGGTGTCGAAGGCGATCCGCGTCACTCGTAGAGGTCTTCGCGCCGCCACCCCTCGGCTCGGCGGCGAGGCTGGGTGGCCACGAAGTCCAACAGGCCGGAAATGGCTGGTCCTTGACGATCAAGGTCATCGACGGGCGTCACCCTGGCGACCGGCCGCCCCCGCGAGGTGACGACAAAGCTCTCCCCCTCCTGCACCTCGCGTAGAAGCTCGGAGAACCGCTGGTTTGCATCGCTTGCGCTGATCGCACGATCCATGGCGAGAGCCTTTCTAGTGGTAACGCCTAAATAGAAGTCTTGGGATCGATTGTCGAGGTCTTCGCGGACCACGATGTCAGTGCGGGACCGTGGCTAGCTGGAGGCTGCGGTACGCGGCGTCGAGGAACTGCGCGGGGTCGCCGTACTGCGCTTCGTAGTCCTTCAGCGGGCGAGTCTCGATCAGGTCCCTGGGACCAAAGCCCTTGTTGAAGCCGGCGAACATCTGCCGGAATAGCGCCCAGTACATGTCCTTTTGCCGGACGATATCGGCGCCGGTCAGCGTTGGGCCATCAGCGGGGATAATGATGGTGTCGGGTTTTGCGACGGCGGCGAGGATTTCATAGGAGCGCAGGAAGCCGTGCATGAAGGCGCCGTTGAGGTGGTCCATTACCGGCCAGCGCACCGCCGATACCGGGCCTCCAGCGGCGATGACATTGCGTTTGGGGAAGTGGACGAAGAGATCGCCGTCAGTGTGGGCGGCCGGGAGATAGCGATAGGCGACCGTCTCGCCCGCGAACTCCAGCGAGCCTGTGTTGTAGGTGGTCTTGGTCGGGCGGCCCCTGGGCGGCAGGGCCTTGATCACGCCCTCGTAGAGCGGCGACCGGGCATCGCGGCCCAGATACAGGCGCGTGACTTCGTGAGAGATGATCTGCCCGCCGCCCCTGCCCGCCGCTTCGTTGCAGCCGGTCTGGTCGGGATGCCAGTGGGTGTTGATCAGGGTGTGGACGCGTCTGGTCTTCAAGGCCCCGGAGACGGCTTTGAGGAGTTGTGCGGCGTTGACGGCGCGGCCGCCGTCGACCAGCAGCGCGCCCTCCGGCCCCGGCAGGGCGACGACATTGCATCCCGCGCCGGCAAGGACCGCCAGGCCGTTCACGTCGGTCACGGTGATGTCCGCGCCCCGCGCCAAGGCTGAGGCCGGCAGCAGCAGGGCCGGCGGGCCGGCGCTCAAAAGGAAACGGCGATTGATGAGCATCAGGGGCCTACCGGCTCGACCGGCCAGAGGACCGCGTCGTAGACGACCACGCCGATGGGCGCGCCCTGCGGCGGCCAGTCCGGCGCCTTGGCAAGTTCGATGGTGGCGCCCGACCGGCGCAGGGTGTCGGCGAGATCCCTGCGCGGCGCCTGCGGCAACTGCAGGAACGGCACGTAGCCGCGGCCCATGGCGTAGTCGAGCGCGGTCAGGCCGTCCTCATCCTTGGCGTTGACGTCGACGCCTAGCTCGACGAGCGCGGCGACCACCTCCCGGTTTCCGGTGCGCACGGCGTAGTGCAGGGCCGAGCCGCCGCGGGTGCGTTGCAGATAGTGCCGCTTGGCGATGAGGCTGGGATTCGCGCCGGCGCCGGCCAGCAGTTTGATCAAAGGGACCGTCGGGTCCTCGCGCGGCGCGGCGCCGTCTGCGCCCTGCGGCCGCGCAGCCGCGGTGGCCT
>DGYN01000014.1:8036-12552 GCA_002398405.1 Caulobacteraceae bacterium UBA5005 | reverse complement strand
CGAGGTGACCACCGCCGTGGCGAAGGGCGACCTGTCGAAAAAGATCACCGTGGACGTGAAGGGGGAAATCCTCGAGCTCAAGAACACCATCAACGTCATGGTGGACCAGCTCAACGGTTTCGCCTCGGAAGTGACGCGGGTGGCGCGGGAAGTCGGCACCGAGGGCAAGCTCGGCGGTCAGGCCGCCGTGCCCGGCGTCGCCGGCACCTGGAAGGATCTCACCGACAACGTGAACATGATGGCCGCCAACCTCACCGGCCAGGTGCGGAACATCGCCGACGTCGTGACCTCGGTGGCCAAGGGCGACCTCAAGAGAAAGCTGACCCTGGACGCCAAGGGCGAGATCGCGTCACTCGCCGACACCATCAACGGCATGATCGAGACCCTGGCGACCTTCGCCGACCAGGTGACGAACGTGGCCCGCGAAGTGGGTTCGGAAGGAAAGCTCGGCGGTCAGGCCAAGGTGCCGGGCGCGGCCGGCCTGTGGCGCGACCTGACCGACAACGTGAACGAACTGGCCGCCAACCTGACCACCCAGGTCCGCGCCATCGCCGAGGTCAGCACCGCGGTGACCAAGGGCGACCTGACGCGGTCGATCACCGTTGAGGCGTCCGGGGAAGTGGCGGCGCTGAAGGACAATATCAACGAGATGATCCGCAACCTGAAGGATCAGACGCTGAAGAACACTGAACAGGACTGGTTGAAGACCAACCTCGCCCGGTTCACGCGGATGCTGCAAGGCGAGCGCGACCTTTCCACCGTGTCGAACCTCGTTTTGTCGGAACTGGCCCCGCTGATCAACGCCCAGCACGGGGTGTTCTATGTTTCCAACCGTGACGAGGAAGGGGCGGTCGTCCTCGACCTGGCGGCGTCTTACGCCTTCAACAACAGGAAGCACCTGGCCTCCCAGTTCAAGCTGAAGGAGGGCCTGATCGGCCAGTGCGCGCACGAAAAGTCGCGCATCCTGCTGACCAATGTGCCGAAGGACTATGTGCAGGTGAGCTCGGGCCTCGGGGAAGCCGCCCCGCTGAACATCATCGTCCTGCCCGCCCTCTTCGAAGGCGAGGTGAAGGCCGTGATAGAACTGGCCACCTTCGGCGAGTTCTCCGAGACTCACCAAAGCTTCCTCGACCAGCTGATGGAATCGATCGGCATCGTGCTTTCGACCATCGCCGCCAACATGCGGACCGAGGGCCTCCTCAAGCAGTCGCAGCTCCTGACCTCCGAACTGCAGGCTCAGCAGGAGGAGCTGAAGAAGACCAACGACCGGCTCGAACAACAGGCCGCCTCGCTTCGTCAGTCGGAAGAACTGCTGCGCACCAAGCAGGAGGAACTGCAGCAGACCAACCTCGAGCTTGAGGACAAGGCGGTCCTGCTGTCGACCCAGAACCAGCAGGTGGAAGCCAAGAACGCGGAAGTGGAGCAGGCCAAGCGGGCCCTGGAAGAGAAGGCCGAACAGCTGGCCCTCACCTCCAAGTACAAATCCGAATTCCTGGCCAACATGAGCCACGAACTGCGTACGCCGTTGAATTCACTTCTGATCCTGTCCAAGATGCTGAGCGAGAACACCGCCGGCAACCTGTCGGAAAAGCAGGTGGAGTTCGCTCAGAACATCCACTCGGCGGGCTCGGATCTCCTGGGCCTGATCAACGACATCCTCGACCTTTCGAAGATCGAAAGCGGCACGGTCACGCTGGATATCAGCGAGACCTCCTTCGCCGACCTGCGCGATCAGATGGACCGGACCTTCAGCCAGCTGGCCCAGGACAAGAAGCTCGACTTCGTCATCGACATCGACACCGGCCTGCCGCGCTCGATGTACACCGATGACAAGCGTCTGCAGCAGATCATCAAGAATCTGCTCTCCAACGCCTTCAAGTTCACCCAGGACGGCGGCGTGAAACTGGAGGTCAAGCGGGTCTCCGACGGCTGGAGCAGCGCCAACGATCACCTCAACAAGACCGGCCAGGTGCTGGCCTTCTCGGTCACGGACAGCGGCATCGGCATCCCCGAGGACAAGCAGCGGCTGATCTTCGAGGCCTTCCAGCAGGCCGACGGCACCACCAGCCGCAAGTATGGCGGCACCGGTTTGGGCCTCTCCATCAGCCGCGAAATCACGCGGATGCTGGGCGGCGAACTGAAGGTCGAAAGCCGGCCGGGCGAAGGCTCGACCTTCACCCTCTACCTGCCGCTCAACTACTCGCCCCAGGCCCAGCCCGCCTGGACCCCGCGCATGGCCCAGTCGGTGTTCCGCAACGCCGCCTCGGCCCCGCAGCCTAGCGAGACGATGGAAGCGGTGGTCGACGACCGCGACGCCATCCAGACGGGCGATTCCGTGGTGCTGATCGTCGAGGACGATCCGCGCTTCGCCTCGATCCTGCTCTCCCTGGTTCGGGACGGCGGCTTCAAGGGGGTCGTCACCGGCGAGGGCTCGGCGGTTCCATCGCTCGCCCGCCGCTTTGGGCCCGACGCCATCATGCTGGATGTCGGCTTGCCCGACATGGACGGCCTGGCTCTGCTCGACCTCCTCAAGCGCACCCCTGAGACCCGCCACATCCCGGTGCACGTCATTTCGGCGGACGACCAGGGCGGATTGGGCCTCTCCATGGGCGCCTTCGGCTTCACCTCAAAGCCGGTGGAGCGCGACGCCGTCGTCTCCAGCCTGGAAGACGTCAAGGCCTTCGTGGCCAGGGGCGAGCGCCAGGTGGCCCTGGTCGGGACCGAGGGCGTGGTCGCGGATATCCTGCGCACCACCTTCCCAAGCGTGCAGATTTTCGAGACCCTCGAGGCCCTGGCCGCCGCTCCGGTGGAGGACCTCAAGGACTGCGTGGTCATCCACGTGGGCGCTCTGCCGACCGCGGAACTGGTGGAAAAGCTCAAGCACGAGCACGCCGGCCTCTGCCCGGTGGTGATCTATGCGCCGGACGAGCTCGATGCCGACGACGACCGGCGCTTGCGCCTGGCCGTCTTCGGCGGCCTGGCGCGGCTCGCCAGGACGCCGGAGCACCTGATCGATCAGGCGACCCTCTTGCTCCACTCCAATGTCGAAGACCTGCCCGATCCCGCCAAGCAAATGCTGGTTCAGACCCGCCATGCCGACGCCTTCCTGTCGGGCCGGACGGCGGTGGTCATCGACGACGACATCCGCAACATCTTCAGCCTGGCGAGCGCCCTGGAAGAGTACGGCATCAACCTGCACTACGCCGAAAGCGGACGGGCGGGGCTTGAACTGCTCGACAGCCTGCCCGCCGTCGACATGGTGCTGGTCGACATCATGATGCCAGACATGGACGGCTACGAGACCATGCGGGAGATCAGGTCCCGCGGCCAGTTCGCCGACCTGCCGGTCATCGCGGTGACCGCCAAGGCCATGAAGGGCGACCGGCAGAAGTGTATCCAGGCCGGGGCGTCGGACTATGTCTCCAAACCCGTGGACATCGACCAGCTGATCAGCGTCCTTCGGGTCTCTGTACAGCGGGCCGACGCCATGCGCCTGGCCTCGGACGGCGTCGTCAACATGGCGCCCTCGGTGGCCTGATGCGGGACGGCTTTCCCAGCGCGCACCAGGCCTGGCAACCCCCGCCTGCGGGGGAGAAGGGCGACGTGCGGCCGAGAGCAAAGATCCTCATCGTCGATGACGATGAGCGCAACGCCTATGCCGCCATCCATGCGCTGGAGGAACTTGGCCACGAGCTGGTCATCGCCCGCTCGGGCGAGGATGCGCTGCGGCAGCTTTTGTCCGAGGAGTTCGCGGTCATTCTCCTGGACCTGCACATGCCGGGGATGGACGGCTATGAGACGGCGCGCTTCATCCGCGCGCACCGCAGGACGCGCAATACGCCGATCGTCTTCCTGACGGCGGTGTTCCGCGACGAGGCCCACCTCTTCCAGGCCTATTCGGCGGGCGCGGTGGACGTGGTGTTCAAACCGGTCGACCCCTTCATCCTGAGGTCCAAGGTCACCATCCTGGTCGAGCTGCATCTGAAAAAGATGGAGAGCACCCGCCAGGCCGAACACCTCCAGGCCCTGCTGGTGGAAAACAGCCGCATCCATGCCGAGAAGCTGGCGGCCGAGCGGGCGCTTCGCAAGACCCGCGAACGGCAGGAGGCGATCATGCGCTCGCTTCCGATCGTCTTCACCTCGCGTTCGGTGACCTATCCTTTTCCCGCCCTCTTCGTGTCCGACGGGGTCGTGAGCCTCACCGGTTATGAGCCGCACCATTTCACCGGCGATCCGGAGTTTGGCCTCGAGCGCATCCATCCCGAGGACCGCGATAGGGTGGTCAAGGCTCTAAAGAGCGCGGTCAGGGTGGGGGCCTACTCCTGCGAGTTCCGCTGGCAATGCGCAGACGGGACCTGGAAGAACTTCATCGACCAGGGGGTTCTGGCGTCGGCCCAGGACGGCGAGGCGACCGAGATTTTTGGCACCCTGATCGACGCCACCGAGCGCCGGTCCCTTGAGGAACAGCTTACCCAGGCCCGCAAGATGGAGGCGGTCGGGCAGCTGACCGGCGGGG
>DGYN01000014.1:0-7804 GCA_002398405.1 Caulobacteraceae bacterium UBA5005 | reverse complement strand
CACGACTTCAACAACCTCCTGACCGTCATTCTCGGCAACGCCGACCTGATCATGCGCAAGGCCGGCGAGAACGAGGTCATCAGTCGCCAGCTATCCGCCATCCGGCACGCCGCCGAGCGCGGGCGGACCCTGACCCGCCAGCTGCTGGCCTTCTCACGCCGCGAACGGCTGCAACCGATGGCGCTGGACCTCAACAGCCTGGTCCGCAACTTCCTGCCCTTGATGCAGCAAGCGGTCGGCGAGGCAGTGACCATCCGGGCCAAGGCGTCGGATGTCCCGGTCTGCGTCGAGGTCGACCCCACCCACCTGGAAAGCGCGCTCTTGAACCTGGCGGTCAACGCTAGGGACGCCATGCCCAAGGGCGGCGAGCTCGTCGTCTCGACGAGCCTAATCACCTCCCAGGGCAAGGAGGAGACCCTGCCGGCCGGCGCCTGGGCCAGGATCGCGGTTAAGGACAATGGCCTGGGGATGGAAAGCGAGGTCGCCAGCCGCATCTTCGAGCCCTTCTTCACCACCAAGGAGGTTGGCAAGGGATCGGGGCTGGGCCTTTCCCAGGTGTACGGTTTCGTCAATCAGTCGGGCGGCCATGTGAGGGTCGAGTCCGCCCCCGGCAAGGGCGCGACCTTCGAGCTCTTCCTGCCGCCCACCGACCGCCCGGCGGACGTGCGCGCCGCCCCCGGCAACGAGGCCCCCGAGGGCGGGGCCGAGCGCCTCCTGGTCGTCGAGGACGATCCGGCGGTCCTGGCCTTCACCGTCGATCTGCTCAAGGGCCTTGGATACGATGTCACCATGGCCGCGGACGCCAAGGCGGCGCTTTCCATGATCCGCGGCAAGAAGCGCATCGACTTGCTGTTTTCCGACGTGATCATGCCCGGCGGGCTTTCCGGCATAGAGCTGGCGCGCCAGGCCCGCCTTGCCCGTCCGGACCTCAAGATCCTGCTAACCTCGGGCTATATCGGCGAGCGGCCGGCGGACATCGCCGAGTTCCCACTGATCGACAAGCCCTATGAGCGCAACGCCCTGGCCTCGAAACTGCGCGAGGTGTTCAACGCCAAGGCCGCCGCCCCGGCCAAGACCCCGCCGGCCAAATCCAAGCGCAAGGGCTCGGGCGAAAAGGCCCTCTCCGAGGCCTGAAACAAGCTGGGCCTTCAGGCGTTCGACTCCCCGTGAGTTCTTGCGAGGAGTAACGTCATGGCCGCCCGTCCCACCTGGCAGGGTCACCTGCGCCTGTCGCTGGTTTCGTGCCCGGTCGCGCTCTACACGGCGACCACCAGGGCGAACGATGTCTCCTTCAACATGCTGCACAAGGATACGCACAACCGTATCCGCATGATCCCGACCGACCCTGAGAAAGGCCCGGTCGAGCGCAGCGACATCGTCAAGGGCTATCAGTACGAGAAGGACCGCTATGTGGTGGTCTCCCAGGAGGAGATCGACAGCGTCCGGCTGGAGTCGACGCGGATCATCGATATCGACAAGTTTGTCGACGAGGAGGAGATCGACCGCCTCTATTGGAACGACCCCTATTTCCTGGTCCCGGACGGCAAGGTTGCGGTCGAGGCTTTCACCGTCATCCGCGAGGCCATGGAGCGGGCCGGCAAGGTGGCGCTGGGCCGGATCGTCATGCACCAGCGCGAGCGGATCCTGGCGATGGAGCCGAGGGACAACGGCCTGATCGCCTATACGCTGCGGACCTACGACGAAGTGAGGAAGCCGGAGGATTTTTTCGGGGAAATTCCCGATGTGAAGCCTGACGAGAAGATGGTCGACATCGCCGCAAAGATTATCGAACAGGCGGAGGGGGATTTCGATCCCACCGGCTTCACCGACCACTATGAGAAGGCGCTCCGGGCCCTGATCGCGGAGAAGGAAAAGTCGAGCGGCCGCAAGGTGACGGCCGAAGAGCCGAAGGAAGCCGAGGTCATCGACCTGATGGAGGCCTTGCGCCGGAGTTTGGGCGAAGGCGGGAAACGCCGCGAGGTCGGCAAGCGCGAGGCGGCCAAGGCGCCGGCCAAGAAGGCGCCGGCGAAGAAGCGGGCTTAGAAATCCTCCCCAAACGAGGGAGGATTTAGGGTCCTATTTGCGCGCGCCCAGCCTTTTCACCGCTTCTTCCAGCGATCGCTCGCCATCGGCGTAGTCGCGCCAGGCGGTGGTCTTGGCGAGGAGTTTGGGGGCCGTGCGGATGGTGTAGGCCTTGGGATCGAGGCCCTTTTTCACCTGGGTCCAGTTCAGCGGGAAGGAGACCGTGGCGCCTTCGCGGGCGCGGGCGGACATGACGGCGACGGCGGTGCTGGTCAGGTCGTTCCGGAGGTAGTCGAGGAAGATGCGCCCCGCCCGCAGCTTCTTCGACATGTTGACCACATACTTGCCGGGACTATCGGCCGCCATCTGATCGCAGACGCCCTTGGCGAAGGCCTTGGCCTGGTCCCAGTTCAGTTTCGTGGGTTTCAGCGGCGTCACCACGTGCAGGCCCTTGCCGCCGGTGGTCTTGCAGAAAGCGGTGAGCCCCAGCTCCTCCAGGCGGTCGCGGACCTCCCGAGCCGCCTCGATCACCGCGTTGAAGCCGAGCGCCTCATCCGGGTCGAGGTCGAAGACCAGGCGGCCGGGGACCTGCGGCTCTCCGGGCCTTGCGTTGGAGGGGTGGAATTCGACCCCGCCCATCTGGGCCGCCGCGATCAGGGCTTCCTTGCGGTTGATGACGAGATAAGGGGCGTGGTCGCCGGGGAGTTCGACGGCGTCGAACAGCGCCGAGGCGCCCTTGCCGGCGTGGCGCTGGAAGAAGCGTTCGCCGCCGATCCCGTCCGGAATGCGGATCAGGGAGCAGGGGCGGCCGCGCACGTGTTCCAGCAGGAGGTCGCCGACTTCCTCCAGGTATTGCGCGTGTTCGAGCTTGGTGACCCCCGGCCACAGGGCCTTGTCCGGGCTGGAGATGGTGACCCCCATGACCATGGCGGGCCCATTCTTGGTCGGCGTCGCGAGCTTGGTCTTTTCCACCGGCGCGGGCTCCTGCGCCTCCACTTCACCCGCCGGCTTGTCGGCGCGCAAGCCCTTGAAGGAGGCCTGGCGGATCGAGCCCTCGCCGGTGAAGCCGGCGTACTGGATCTCGGCCACCAGTTCGGGTTTGACCCAGTGGATGGTGACGCCGGTCTTCGGGACAGGCGTGGCGAAGGGACTCTTGCCGGTCTTCAGGGCCTTCAGCTTGGGCAGCAGCTGCGCCACCTTGGCGGTGCCAAAACCCGTGCCGATGCGGCCGACGTGGACGAGCTTGCCGTCACGGTAGACCCCGGCGATCAGGGACCGGAAGGCGTCCCCGGTGGTGGTCCAGCCGCCGATGACGACCTCATGGCCGGCCCGGCACTTGGCCTTGGTCCAGGTCTCGCCGCGGCCCGAGCGGTAGGGGGCGTCGAGTTTCTTGGACACAATGCCTTCCAGGTCCATGCGGCAGGCGGAGAGCAGGACCGCGTCGCCCGCGGTGGTGAAATGATCGACGTAGCGGAGCCTGGGGCCCGCGTCTTCGATGTGGGACTTGAGCCGCGTCTTGCGCTCGGTGAGGGGCAGGTCGCGCAGGTCCTCGCCGCCGGCGAACAGAAGGTCGAAGGCGAAGAACACCAGGTCCTGCGTCTCGCCCGAGGAAATGGCCGCCTGCAAGGCGGCGAAATCCGGCTGGCCGGCGTGGTTGAGGGCGCAGACCTCGCCATCGACCATGCCGTCGGGGAGGTCTGTTCCGGCCGCGACGATTTCGGTGAACTTCTCCGACCAGTCGAGGCCCTTGCGGGTGAAGAGGCGCGCTTTGCCGCCTTCGGTGCGCAATTGCATGCGGTAGCCGTCGAACTTGATCTCGTGGCCGTAGCCGCCGCCCTGGGGCGGGCGGTCGACCAGTTTGCAGAGTTGGGGTTCGACGAACTTGGGCATTTTCGTCCCGCGCGCGACTTTCGGCGAGGCGCCCGCGGTGGAGGCCTTGTTGGGCCGTGATTGCCAGACCGCGTCGGGCGCGGCGTCGTTGTGGGCGGCGGTCATGAAGGGGGAGGGGCCGCGGCCGGTCCCGGCGGCGATGGCCTCCAGGGTGCGGCCGGACGCGATGGAGGTGTTTTCTTTCTCCAGGAACTTTTCGGCGTCGCCTTCGACGGAGTATTCGTCGCGGTGCTTGATGAGGAGCCAGTTGTTGCGCTTCTCATTGCCGCGTCGCGGCAGGCGCACCAGGACCCAGCCGCCGTGCATGCGGCCGCCTTCCATGACGAATTTCAGCTCGCCCTTCTTGAGGCCCTTGCCGATGTCGAAGCCGGGTTCGGGGGCCCAGTAGCCGCGGTCCCACAGCATGACCGTGCCGCCCCCGTACTGGCCCTTGGGGATGACGCCTTCGAAGTCGCCGTAGTCGAGGGGGTGGGGCTCGACCTCGACCGCCAGGCGCTTGTCGTGGGGGTCGAAGGAGGGACCGCGGGTGACGGCCCAGGAGAGGAAGACGCCCTCATGCTCCAGGCGGAAATCGTAGTGCAGGCGGGTGGCGGCGTGCTTCTGGATGACGAAGCGGCGGCGGGCGGATTTCGTAACCTTGGCGCCCTTGCCCGACGGCTCGGCGGTCTTTTCGAAGTCGCGCATCTCCTGATAGCGCGCGAGTTTTTTGGTCGCCATTTAGGGTCGCCTCCGGAAGGCATAACGGTTTAAGGCAGCATCCGCTCCAGGGTTTCCAGTTCGTCCGCCTCGCGGGCGGGTTTGTCCCAGCGGATGCGGTTGATGCGCGGGAAGCGCATGGCGACGCCGCTCTTGTGGCGGGTGGAGCGTTGCAGGCCTTCGAAGGCGACTTCGAAGACGAGGCCGAAGTCGCGGTTGGCCTTTACCGATCGGACCGGACCGAAACGTTCGATGGTGTGGTCGCGGACGAACTTGTCGATCAGTTTCAGCTCCTCGTCGGTGAAGCCGAAATAGGCCTTGCCGACGGGAGTCAGGGCGCCGTCTTTCCAGACGCCGAAGGTGTAGTCGGAATAGAAGCTGGAGCGTTTTCCGTGGCCGCGCTGGGCGTACATCAACACAACATCAACCAGAAAGGGATCGCGTTTCCATTTGAACCACGGACCTTTTGGGCGGCCGGCTTCGTAGGGGCTGTCCAGGCGCTTTAGCATAAGTCCTTCTGCCGATTGAGGATCTCCGGCGGGAGGGTTGGCGCGGATGGCGGCGAGGGCGGGCCATGTGGCGAAATTCAGGGTGGGGGACAGGTCGATGAGGGGAGAGGCGATTTTCGCCACAAAGGCCTCGAGGCGCGCCCGGCGTTCGGCGAAGGTGAGGCGGCGGAGGTCCTCGTCGCCGTCGGCCAGGAGATCGTAGGCGCGGATGCCGGCGGGGTAGGCGGCGATGGTCTTGGGATCGATGGTCTTGCGGTTGAGGCGTTGCTGGAGATCGGCGAAGGGGGCGACCTTGCCATCGCGCAGGACCAGCAGTTCGCCGTCGAGGGCGCCCTCGAAGGTCAGGGCGGCCAGGACGTCGGGGAAGGTGTGGGAGATGTCATCGCCGGTGCGGGTGTAGAGGCGCTGGATGCCGCCCTCGGAGACGGCCTGGACGCGGATGCCGTCCCACTTCCACTCGGCGGCGTAGGCGGCCGGGTCGAGCTTGGCGAGGTCGGCGGCCTCATCGAGGGGCTGGGCCAGCATGACGGGGCGGAAGCGGCCGTGGGCGCCGGGGTTGGGACGTTCGGTCTGGCCCTCCAGCCAGGCGAAGAGATCGGCGTAGGGCGGGGCCTGCGAGTGCCAGATTTCCTCGAGGTCGCCGACATCGACGCCGCCGAAATCCGCCGCGGCCTGGCGGGCGAGGCGGGCGGAGAGACCGACGCGCAGGCCGCCGGTGACGAGTTTCAGCAGGGCCCAGCGGCCGTCGGCGCCCAGGGCGTCGAGCCAGGTTTCCAGCAGGCCCTGGACCTCGCTGCGTTTGGCGGTCTTGAGGGCGTCGACGATTTCGGAGAGGTCGGGCTCGCGGTTGGCGCCGGGGCGGGCAGGCCAGATCAGGGCGGCGGTTTCGGCGAGGTCGCCGACATAGTCGTAGGAGAGCCGGAAGAGGATCGGGTCGACGCGGGCCTCGACGGCCTTGCGGATCATCGCCGGCTTGGCGGCGTCGAAGGAAAGACCGCCGGTGAGGGAGGCCAGCGCCCAGCCGCGTTCGGGGTCGGGGGTCTCGGCGAGGTAATCGCGCACCAGGGTCAGCTTGGCGTTGCGCGAGGCGGTCAGCGACAGGCGGTCGAGCAGGTTGGCGAAGCCGCGCATCAGGCGGCCCTTGCCAAATAGAAACGATCGTTTAAAACGACCGTATGAATGATGTGATGGAAGCCCCTTCGGGTTTCGCGGTCTTCGATCGCAAGAGCCCGCTCATTGATCCCTGGCGGCCGGTCTTCGCCAAGCAGAAGGCTGACCGGCTGGTGCTGGGGGTGTTCGTGCGGCCGGAGCACACCAACTCGCGGGGCACGGTGCACGCGGGGCTCTATGCGGCCCTCGCCGACTGGGCCATGGGCCTGTCCTGCGGGGTGAAGCTTAGGACCGAGGGGGTGGCGGTCGACAACCTTTGGACGACGTCGCTGACGGTCGATTACCTGGGCAAGGCGAGCACCGGGCAGTGGCTGACCTTTGACACCCGCTTCATCCACACGAGCCGGTCTTTGTGCCGCGCCGAATGCGATATCGCCGCCGACTGGGAGACGGTCGCCCGGGCGCACGGCGCCTTCAAGGTGGCGCTCACTCACGTGTCTTCGTCCTCGTAGCCGACGAGACGAAGGGCGCGGGCCGGGATGCCGTGTAGTTCGGCCCATCGGCAGAGGGCCTCCTCACGGCCGTGGGTGATCCAAACCTCGCCCGGGCGAAGTTCGTCGAGGGTGGCGGTGAGTTCTTCCCAGTCGGCGTGGTCGGAGAGGATCAACGGCAGCTCGACGCCCCGCTGGCGGGCCCGGGCGCGGACCCGCATCCAGCCGGAGGCGAAGGCGGAGACGGGGTCGGGGAAACGGCGGCTCCAGCGGTCCTGCAGGGCCGACGGCGGGGCGATGATGACCTCGCCGGCGAAGTCGCGCTTTTCGCCGGTAGCGGGCTCGATGGGGCCAAGGTTGACGCCGAAGTCTTCGTAGAGGGCGTTGAGGCGTTCGAGGGCGCCGTGGACGTAGATGGTCTTCTCGTAGCCCGCCTCGCGCAGCAGGGTGATGACCCGCTGGGCTTTGCCCAGCGCATAGGCGCCGACCATGTGGGCCCGCTCGGGGAACTGCTCTACGGATTTGAGGAGTTTGGCGATCTCTTGTCTGTCGTCCGGGTGGATGAAGACCGGCAGGCCGAAGGTCGCCTCGGTGATGAACACATCGCAGGGCACGGGCTCGAACGATGGGCAGGTGGGGTCGCGGCGGCGCTTGTAGTCGCCGGAGACCACGATGGTCAGGCCCTTCCAGCGGATCACGGCCTGGGCCGAGCCGAGGACATGGCCGGCGGGGACGAGGCTGACCTCCACCCCGTCGCGGGATATGACTTCGCCATAGGCGAGGCTTTGGCGGGACCCTGTGAACTCATCGCCATAGCGGCAGGCCATGATGGCCAGGGTTTCGGGTGTGGCCACCACTGTCCCGTGGCCGGCGCGGGCATGGTCGGCGTGACCGTGGGTGATCACCGCCCGGTCCACGGGGGCGACGGGGTCGACGTAGAAATCCCCCGGCGCGCAGTAGAGGCCCTGCGGGGTCTGCCGGATCAGGGCTTCGGGGCGGATCATGGGGGATAGAATAGGTGTGAGGAGGACGCGTTCCCAGGCCATCTTTCCCTCCCCTTCATGGCAGGGGAATCGCATGTGTGTT
>DGYN01000113.1 GCA_002398405.1 Caulobacteraceae bacterium UBA5005 | reverse complement strand
GCTCTTCCGATCTAGGCGGGAGGGCGGGCGTGGCCGCCGCGTACCAGATCGGCGCGGTCCAGGCCCGGTCGGACGGAGTCTCCTCGTCGCCGCGCTGGATCACCTTGAGGACCTAGAATTGCCCGGCCTCTGTCAGCCGGATGCCGTCGAGCCGCGCGGGCGTCGCGGTGTTTCCCTCGAGACGGAACACTTCCGCCGGCCGGGTCGCTGGATCGCCGCCCGGGGCGTCGACGTAGACCTCGACCCGATAGGAAGCGTTGGGTTCATCCCGGTCGCGGATGAAGACGCTGAGCGGCAGTTCACTATCTATCGCCGGCGCCGGGACGATGTCGCCCTGCAGGGAATTGCCTGAGCGGAACACGATCTCCAGGTTCTTGTCCTCGGTGGCGTAGACGTGGCGGGCCCGCATGGCGTCCAGAATGTCCCGCTTGGTCAGACCGTTGGCGATCACTGCCGCCCGCGCGTCCGTCGAAGCGCCCCAGGTCTTGTAGTGGTTGTCCTGGCCCGCGCTGGGCGCCAGGTGGAAGCCAAGGTTCAGGTATTTGAAATAGTCGCCCTGATGGGCCTCTGAGGAGCGGGCGCCGGGGTCCTTGTTCATGGCCGGACCGTTGAGCATTTCGATCAGGCCGACGTGCGGCCGCATGGCGGCGATCCAGGCGAGTTCGGAACCGCCGAAGTCGTCGCGGCCGTATTCCTCCTCCTCATCCTCGCTGCCCGGATGATTGAACTGCAGGAGCGAAGGGCGGCCGAAACTGTCCGGATGGGCCGCCGTCCATGCCAGCAATTCGTCGAACTTGCGGACAGGGGCGTCGATCAGGCTGGGCGCGTCGAAGACATTGACGTGGTTGCCGTGGCTGATGGTCGAATATTCCTGGCCGTAGAGAGCGACGAACTTGCCGTCTTTCGTGGCCGCCGCCGCCGCGTTCTTCAGCGAGCCGCCGGAGGGGCCGTCATACAGGGCCGGGGTGTTGGCGATCAGAATGCCGTCCTTGCGGTCCTTGGCCCCGCTCTCCGCTTCAAGGTGGTTGTGTTCGGTCAGAGCGATGAAATCGAGCTTTCCCTTGTCGCGGGCGAATTTGTACGCCTCCGCCGGCGTACCGCTGCCGTCGCTGATCCGCGTGTGGCTGTGCAGTGTGCCGAAATAGACCTGTTGGGCGAAGGCCGCCGGCGCGACGAACAGCGCGCAAGCCGCGATGATGACGAAAATCCCACGCATAAGGCCCCGCTCCGCAACGTGTGGTTGTGACCGGGCCAGGCTAGTCGAAGAATGCGTCGTGGAAGTAGGCCCTGAGGGGGTTATCCACAACTTCGAGGGCTCCGATGTCCCGGTGCGCGTTTGGGTGACCCCGGCGGTCCAATTCTTGCTCAGCCAGGGTGTTCGCCCACCTACTGTTTCAAGCAGACCCATGCGCCCTGACTTTGAGCTCCTGCCCTGGATTGATGTCGCCGCTGATGATCGGGCGGCGTGGCGCGAGCTTCGCGATGCGCGCCCAGGGTTGCGCAGTCCCTATTTCGATCTGGCCTGGTTCGACGCCGTGGCGCGCGTCCGCCGCGACGTTATGGTGATCAAGGCCTCGGTCAGCGGCGGAGCCACGGGATTCCTCGCCCTGCACAGACCGGGGTTTGGCCTCGCCACCCCGGTCGGCGGACCGTTTAGCGATTGGCATGGCGTCGTCGGTGACCTTGACCTTCCCGCGGCCCTCCGGGCGCTGGGCCTCCCCGGTTTCGCCTTCCATGGCGCACCGGCTAGCGACGCGGCCCTTTCAGGCTTCGCTAACAGCCTGGCCGCTTCGCATCTCATTGACCTGTCGTCCGGCTATGGCGCGTGGCGCGCAGCCCGTGGCCGCGCATTGCACGGCCTGGACCGTCATATCCGGAAACTCGCCAAAGACGGCCATGGCGCCGAGTTCACCTTCGACGATCAATCCCCAGCGGCCTTCGAGCAGCTCCTGGCCTGGAAGAGCGAGCAGTTCCGCGAAACCGGCCAGTTCGACCAGCTGTCGCTTACCTGGACGCGTGACCTCCTGAGCCAGGTGCGGACCCTGAGCGAGCCGGGGCTGCGAGGCCTCGTCTCGACCTTGAAGATCGACGGCGCCCTGGCCGCTGTACATTTGGGCATGATCAGCGGTCCGGTGCTGCACTACTGGTTCCCTGCTTTTAACAGGGCCGTCGCCCGTTTCGCGCCCGGGAGCCTCCTCCTCGACGCCCTGGCCCGCGAGGCGGCGGCGCAGGGGATCACCGAGATCGATTTGGGTAAGGGCGAGTACCGCTACAAGCAGGAGTTCGCAAACGCCCAGGCGCCGCTGATCGAAGGCATCGCTACGGGCAGCCATATCCTGGGCCGCGCGCACCGGGCGGCGCGCGCCCTCATAGATCGCACAGCGCGGCTGCCGATCGGCCCCGCGGCGAGGCTGCCGCAGCGGGCGTTCCGGCGGCTGTCCCGTGACGCCGCCCTGCGTAAAGGCGAGGCGGCCGTTGACTTGCGCCCTTCTCGCCCCTCAACTCCTCCCCAATAAGAAGACTGGGGTTGGAAGGGGTTTTCGCTGTTTCGCATTGTCGCTGGTCTCGCCGCCGTCGTCCTCGCCGGCAGCCTCGCGGTCGCCCAGGACCTGCCGGGGCTCGATGGCCTGTTCCCGGCGGCCCAGGCCGAGCGTGGCGCGCGGCACTTCGCCGACCAGTGCGCGTCCTGCCATAGCCCCACCCAGGCCACCGAGCTGATGCTGGCGGCGGGCGGGGGGTTCGCCCTCATCGACTACCATGCACGGCTCTCGTCGATCATGCCGCCGATGTCCGCCGACCGGCCCGAGCCTCAGGCCTATGTGGACATCATGGCCTTCCTGGCGCGCACCGCCGGGGCCAAGGCGGGGACTGTCGAGCAGACGACGCAGAGCCAGAGCTTCCGTCTGGCGAGGCTGCCAGCCGGCGGCCGCATCGCCGCCGCGGAGGGCAAGCTTGAGACCCTGGAGTGGCCGGCCTGGCGCGGGGGGCTTCATGGCCTGGCCTATTCCCCCGCCGACCAGATCAACGCCGCCAACGCCAAGTCCCTGAAGGTCGCCTGGCGGTGGACCAGCGCCAACATGGGGCCCAGCGCCGAGAGCCGCAGCATCACCACGCCGATCATGGTCGGCGGCGTGCTCTACGCCACCGCGGGCCTGACACGAAACGTCGTCGCGATCGACGCCGCCACCGGCGAGACACTGTGGGTGTGGCGCGCGGCCGAGGATCCGGCCCGCTACGAAAACGCGCCGCGCAAGGGCGCCGGGCGGGGCGTCGCCTATTGGGCCAACCCGCGCGGCGGGGCGCGCATCTTCACGGTCACGCCCGGCTTTTCCCTGGTCGCCCTGGACGCCGCCACCGGACGCCCGGCGGCCGGTTTTGGCCAGGGCGGGACGGTCGATCTGATGAAGGGCCTGCGCGGGGCGCCCGAGGACCGGCTGCCGGACATCGGCTCGTCCTCGCCGCCGCTGATCATCGGCGATGTGGTGGTGGTCGGCCCGGCACACCTGGTCGGGCTTCGGCCAAGGTCGAGGGCCAATGTGAAAGGGGATGTCCGCGGGTTCGACGCGCGCACGGGGCGCCTGCTGTGGACCTTCCACACCATCCCGCAAAAGGGTGAACCGGGCTACGAGACCTGGACGCCGGAGGCACTGGAATACTCCGGCAACGGCGGGGTCTGGGCGCCGATGTCGGCGGACCCGGTGACCGGCGCGATCTTCCTGCCCGTCGAGGCCGGGACCTCTGATGTCTACGGCGGCGAGCGGCCGGGAGTGAACCTTTATACCTCAAGCCTCGTCTCCCTGGACGGCAGGACCGGCAAGGTGCGCTGGGCCCGGCAGCTGGTGCACCACGATGTCTGGGACTGGGACACCCCGGCCATGCCGATCCTGGCCGACATTCCGCAGGCGTCGGGACGTCCGAAGCGCGCCGTCCTGCAGATCACCAAACAGGGCTTCGTCTTCTCCTTCGACCGCGACACCGGGGCGCCGATCTGGCCCATCGAAGAGCGCCCCGTCCCGCCTTCGGACGTCCCCGGCGAGCGCGTTTCCAAGACCCAGCCCGCCCCGGTCAAACCCCTGCCCTTCGACCGCCAGGGGGTTTCAATCGACGACCTGATCGACTTCACCCCAGCCCTGCGCGCCGAGGCGATCGAGGCGGTGAAGCCCTATCGCCTCGGCAAATTCATGGCCCCGCCGTCCCTGGCCTCGGCGCCGGACGGCACGCGCGGGACCATCTCGCTGCCCAACGTCCTGGGCGGCGGCAACTGGGAGGGCGGCGCCTTTGATCCGGCAACAGGGATGCTCTACCTCGGCTCAATGACCCAGCCGGGGATTCTGGCGCTGGGCCCGGCGCCCAAGGGCTCGGACATCGCCTATGTGTCGGCGGGGGGGCGGACGCCGAACGTCCGCGGTCTTCCCCTGATCAAGCCGCCCTACGGCCGCATCACCGCCATAGACATGAAAAGCGGCGACCACGCCTGGATGATGGCTAATGCCGACACCCCGCGCCAGATCGCCACGAACCCGGCCCTGGCGGGCGTGACGTTGCCCCGCACAGGCGTCGTTTCGCGCGCCGGGCTGCTGGCAACCAAGACGCTGCTGTTCGCGGGCGAAGGAATGCAGGGCTCGGCGGTATTCCGCGCCCACGACAAGGCCACCGGGGCGATCGTTGCTGAAATTCCCCTGCCCGGGACCCAGACGGGCCTGCCGATGACCTATGTCCTGCGCGGCAAACAGTACATCGTCATGGCGGTCGCTTCACCCGGCGGCGCCGAGATCATCGCGCTGGCTCTTGCGCAATAGCCGCTTGCCGCGCGGCAAAGGCGCGTTAGGCTCCCATCATTGGATGGGGAGTCTGCGATGATCCGGAAAGTACTTGGCCTGATGGCCGGCGTCGCGATCGCGGCGATCCCCGTTTCCTCCCTCGCCCAGCGGCGGATGCCCGCGCCGGAAGAGCGGCCGATCCTCGATCCCGTGGCCGGGACCAGTTTCGCCTGCACCAACGGCGAGAACCTGCTCTTGAAGCTCGCCACCCGCAACCAGGAGGTCGTGGCGATCGTCGATGCGGGCGACGGGCCGCACACCCTGGACCTGCGTCCCTGGAAGGTCGGCGACCTGCCGCAGATCGTCTGGAGCGACGGGCGGCGCACCCTGACCTGGAACCCCGGCGTGCAGATCATGTGGATGGACGGCGCGGCCCACCGCGACTGCGGCCGCAGCGCCGGTGGCCACCAGCATTAGAGCGCTTTCCGGCGAAGTGGATTCCGGTTCGCCGCCAGAAAGCGCGACCACGCAAGAAGCTAGCGTTCGTCGATCAGCTTACGGATAGCGCCGACCGCGCGGGCGGTCCTTGACCGCCGTTGCCGCCAATACAGCAGGGCCACGGCCCCAATCGTGGCGGTCAGGAAGGCGTAGGGACTGAAGAGCCACGCCGCGGCGGCGATGGCGAAATAGTAGCCGCGGACCCCTGAATTGAACGACGACAGGGCCGGCATTAGCAGTTCGGCGACCGCCTCGGCATAGGCGTCGGCCGCCGGTCCGCTCTGCCCGGACGGAGCGGCCCCGATGGCGGCCAGGGAATAGTTGAGCTGCCGGATCGACCAGATGAAGGCCAAAAACCCCCGCGCCAGGGCGACGATGATGAGGCCGATCTGCACCTCGAACAGCATCTGGTTGGAGGTCTGCAGGACCGCCAGATCACTGACGCTCTCGAAGGCCTGCTCGGCGTTGAACAGGGCCCCCGCCGCCGCCGCGATAAGCAGCAGGTTTGAGGAGGCGAAAAAGGAATTGGAGTTCAGCACCTGGCCGACGATCTGGCCGTCGACCAGCGGGTTTTCCCGCTCGACCATCTTCCGCATCCAGGCGATGCGGATCACGGTCATGTCCGAATTGATCAGGCCGCCGGGCCGGCTCTGGGTCTTGAGCAGGGGCTCATAGAACAGCCACGCCAGCAGGAAGACGATAATGGCGATCCAGTCGGCGGTGGATAGGGCGTCGACGACCGCCATCTAGCGGGCCGCCCGCGCGGCTTCCTCGGCTCTCGCGCCGGCGAGGATGCCTTCCAGGGCGTAGTTCCCCTCGTGGCAGGCGTACTCATAGATCTGGCCCGGGGAGGCCATCAGGCTCATCTCGGCGCGCCAGGGCCGGGTGTAATAGACCGGGTCCTCGACATCGAAGGCGTAGAAGATCTCAGTCGGCGAGACCCGCTGGAACCGCTCGGTGACCTTGCCGTCCCTGGAGAGAAAGATCGGCCCGTAGGCGCCTTGCTCGGGATGGACGTTGGTGGTTTCGACCACCAGGGTGTCGCCCTCCCACCAGGCCACGCTGTCGCCGAGCCAGGGGTGCATTTCCGCAGGCCTGTGAAGGGCTTGCGCCGCCCTCTTGTCAGAAGCGATGGGGATCACGCGGGCGTCGTGGACCATCTCGACGACGATGACGAGGGAGTCCCGGGTCTGCACGATCTGATAGGTATTGTTGTAGATATTGTTGAGCATGCCGGGGCCGCCGCTGCCGCGGGAACCAATCAGACACCGGTCATTGGGAGCAAGGCTTTCAGGATGGTCGGCGACGCGCTGGCGGGTGGCTGACCGGCGCGCGGCGGCGGCGGCGGCGGGGGTCTCCGGCAACTGCCCATCGGCTGGATCGACCAGCCAGGAGGTGCGGTACTCGCCCTTCACCCGGGCAAGGGTGCTGCCCCAATCCATCCAGCCGGCGTTGTAGCCGCTGGCGGTGTTGCGGTCGGACAAGAGGTTGTCGTTGAGGTTCGACGGCTTGGCGTCCTCCTCCGCGCGGCGCACCAGGGGGCTGGACCGGGCGATCCTGGCCGCCTCTTCCGCAGTGACGGTCAGATTTGGCTGATTGCGGCCCCGCTCCAGCTGGGTGACCGAAGTGTTGGTCCACACACCCGTGAGATCAGGCCGCGTCTGGGCGATGGCCGGGGCGGCGAGCAGCAGGCCGGCGGCCGTGAGCAGGAACAAGCGTGTCATATTCTCACCCTAGCGCGGTTTCAGCCTTTGCCAATTGCAGCTAAGTTTCAGGGATGATTGCTCCGCTTTTTGCTCTTTTGCTGGCCCTCCAGCCTCCGTCCGACAGGGACCTGCTCAAACTCGTCTGGATGTCTGGTTGCTGGACCGATGGCGGAACCACCCAGCTCATCGACGAGCAATGGATGGCGCCCGGCGGCGGCATCATGATGGGCATGACCCGCACCGTGCAGGAAGGACGCACCACCAGCTATGAGTTCGTCCGCATCGCCCCGATGCTGAGCGGCGTCCTCTCCTATTCGGTCACCCCCTCGGGCGGGGCGACGGTGACATTCCCGGTGAAGTCGATCGGCGACGGCGAGGTGGTGTTCGAGAACCTGGCCCGCGACTTTCCGCAACGGATCATCTACCGCCGGGGCGCCGGCGGAACCCTGCAAAGCCGCATCGAGGGCGTCAGCCAGGGCCGGCCGGTGAGCCAGGATTTCACCTACAAGGCCTGCCCCCGGCGCTAAGACTACGCCTGTGAACTTTCTCCTTGCGGCCGCCAGCGGCCCATGCCAGGGTTCACGCCTGTAGTCTATGCCTGCTCCTCCCCTCCGCCGCCCTCACTTGGCGGACACCTTGGGGCGGTGTCTCGGTCGGGAGGCCCCGCCCTGTTCTTCTGCTTGAAGCGCAGCTACGGCTTCGACATATTCTGTTACAACCGTCACATTAGACACCGAAGGAGACAGCGCTGATGAAGGCCATAGCCACCCTTAGCGTCCTGACGGCGCTGCTCGTCGCGACAGCGGCCCAGGCGCAGGTCATCGACGCCGCCACCAAGAAGACCGCGGTCGAACGCGCCGCCTCGGCCATGCGCACGGCCTATGTCTTCCCGGAGGTCGGGGCCAAGGTGGCCGAGAAGATCGAAAAGGCCCACGCCGCCGGTGAATACGACTCCATCACCGACGGGGCCGTCTTTGCCGAAAAGCTCACGGCCGACATGCGCGCCATAGCGCCCGACGGACACCTGCGCGTTCGCTCCAGCGGCGGCGCCCCGCCGCCCGCCCAGGGCGCGCCGCGGCCAGAGCGCTTCACCGCCGAGGCCGGCATCGTGCGGGCCGACCGCCTGGCCGACGGGATCGGCTACATCGAGATCGCCGGCTTCCCTGGGCCCGCCGCCTTCAAGCCGAGCCTGGACCGCGCCATGACGGCGCTGGCCGGCTCCCGCGCCCTGATCATCGATCTTCGCCGCAACGGCGGCGGCAGCCCCGATGGGGTCGCCTATCTGACCAGCTTCTTCATGGATCCGGCCAAGAGGACCCTGATCAACGAATTCCACAACCGCGACCGGGGCGCGGCAACCGTGACGGTGCGGCCGTCCTACAGCTCTCCCACGCCGGTGTCGTTCTTCGGAAAGCCGGTCTATCTGCTGACCAGCAAGCGCACCTTCTCGGGCGGCGAGGAGTTCGCGTACAACATGCAGGCCTTCAAGCTCGCCACCTTGATCGGCGAGACCACCGGCGGCGGGGCCAACGGCGGCGGCGGCGTCAACCTGTCCCCGCAGCTTTCGATGTTCGTCCCCAACTTTCACCCGATCAATCCGGTGACCAAGACCAACTGGGAAGGCGTCGGGGTGATCCCCGAACTCGCGACCCCGTCCGCCGACGCCCTGAAAGCCGCCCTGCAGCGCCTGGGCCAGTCACCGGCCTCGGGAGAGGTCTCGGCCCTATCGACGGCGAAACTGTTCGAGCCCCGGACGGCCCGCCAGCCGGGATCGGAAGCGGCGCTGCGGCGTATGATCGACGAGATCAGCCGGGGCGCGCCGAATTACGACCTGATGGCGCCGGGCCTCGCTGAGGCCACGCGCACCCAGCTTCCGGGCATGCAACAGCGGTTCGCCGACCTGGGCGCGCTGGAGCTGGTGCGCTTCATGACGGTGACGGACGGCATGGATTCCTATGAGCTCAAGTTCGCCAAGGGGGTGCTGGAATATCAGCTCGCCCTCGACGAAGCGGGCAAGGTGGGCAGCGCGAGGATGCGGCCTCTCGCAGCGCTGACGCCGACCACCGAGGAACGCATGGCCGTCTTCCGCGCCAATGACCCGGACGGCGACGGCAAGATCGACAAGGCCGGTTATGGGGCGGTGCTGACCTCGCTGGGGTTCGGCAATCAGCTCGAGACCCTGTTCGTGCAGCGGGATATCAACAAGGACGGCTTCGTCTCTGCCGACGAGTACCGCAACCCGATCCCGCAGTAGCTTCGCCCTTATTCCGCCACAGGTTGACGGAGAACTTGCCTCATCGTCGTTTGATGGGGGACTCGATGGTTTTAGCCGCCTTCATGGCCCTGGCTCTCCAGGCCGCTCAGCCGCCCGGGCCGGTGCAGGACATCTGCCTGACCAACGCCTGCAGTAAGCCGCTTGATCCGCTGGGCGCGCTTAGGACCGTTGCCGAAGCCATTGCGGCCGGCAACGCATCCAGGGTCCGCGACCTGGGCGGAACGCCATCGCAGGCCATGGAGGCGATCTTTCAGCGGTTGAACACCCGGATTGCCCAGGCGGCGCCGGGGGACAGCCAGTCGACGCAGGACCTACTCACCAATGTCCGCTCCTTCGCCGACACCTCGGACGGCTCGAGTCTCACCTTCACCAACAACACCGATTTCCCGGTCTCGCCGGGGCAAACCGTTCTGGGATCGGTAGAGCGCCGGGCCCCCGACGGCTCGGTGCAGAACTTCTGGCTGACCGACAACGGCGGCGGCATCTGGGTGCGCCCCGGCTTCGACCACCGAACCCAGCCGATGTTCCTGGCGCCGCCGCCGCAGGGGTGAATCGTGCCAACGATCTGGAGTTGAGGGCGTGGTAGTGAGTTTGACGTGGCGAGAACAGCGAGGTCGCGTTAGCTTTCACCCATGACCGTTCATGTCAGCGTACCCTTGGATGACAAGCAGGCCGCCCAGATTGAGGCTATCGCGGCCGCACGGGCGCAGAGCGCGGATGCGGTGCTTGCGGAAGCCGTTGCTAACTTCCTGGACTATGAAGCCTGGTTCGTAGGCGAGGTCGAAAAGGGCGTCGCGTCAGCCAAGGACGCACCGTTGCTGGACGCCGAAGATGTCCACGCTCGTATGCGGGCGCTTGTGGCGAAAGACACCGCGGCTAAGTGAAGGTCCGCTATTCCCGCGCCGCCAGCGAAGATTTGGCCGCGCTGTACGCCTATGTGAGGGCGGACAATCCCAAGGCGGCCGGCGAACTGGTGGAAACCATCATTCGGCGTATCGAACGCCTGCCCGACACCCCGGAAATCGGACGGCCCGGAAAGGCGAGCGGGACCCGTGAACTGGTGGTCACTCGCACACCCTATGTGGTGGTCTACGGTCTGGATAAGACCTCGATCGTCATTTTTCGGGTGCTGCATGGCCGCCGCCGCTGGCCCCCGGCCTAGATCGCGGCGCAATGAAAAAGGGCGGAGCCGAAGCTCCGCCCTTCCCAATTCGCAAAATCTTGGATCGCTTAGGCGCTGAAGCCGGCGACGTCGATCTTGAAGCCTGGGCCCATGGTCGACGACAGGCTGATACGCTTGACGTACTGGCCCTTGGCGCCGGCCGGCTTGGCCTTGTTGAGGGCGTCCACGAGCGCCAGGACGTTGGCCTTCAGGGCCGCGTCGGTGAAGCTCGCCTTGCCGATGCCGGCATGGACGATGCCCGCCTTCTCGACGCGAAACTCGATGGCGCCGCCCTTGGCGTCCTTGACCGCCTGAGCAACGTTGGGCGTGACCGTGCCGACGCGCGGGTTGGGCATCAGGCCGCGGGGGCCCAGGACCTTACCCAGGCGACCGACCAGGGCCATCATGTCGGGGGTGGCGATGACGCGGTCGAAGTCGGTGAAACCGCCCTGGATCCGTTCCACCAGCTCCTCTGCGCCGACGATGTCGGCTCCGGCGGCGGTGGCTTCGGCGGCCTTGGCGTCCTTGGCGATGACGGCGACGCGGACGTCGCGGCCGGTGCCGGAGGGAAGCGAGACGACGCCGCGGACCTGCTGGTCGGCGTGGCGGGGATCAACGCCCAGGTTGACGGCGATCTCGATCGACTCATCGAACTTGGCGGTGGCGTTGGCCTTCACCAGCTTGACGGCGTCATCGACGGAGTGATCGACGTTGCGGTCGCCGGTCCAGGCTTTGATGCGCTTAGGGGTCTTGGCCATGGTGCTAGGCCTCCACAATCTTGAGGCCCATCGAGCGGGCGGAGCCCTCGATGATGCGGGCGGCGGCGTCAACGTCGTTGGCGTTGAGATCCTTCATCTTCTTTTCGGCTATCTCGACCAGCTGCGAGCGTTTGATCGACCCGGCGCTTTCGCGGCCCGGATGCTTGGAGCCCGACTTCAGCTTCAGCGCTTCCTTGATGAAGTGCGTAGCCGGCGGGGTCTTGGTGATGAAGGTGAAGCTCTTGTCCTGATAGACGGTGATGATCGTCGGCAGGGGGGTGCCCTTGGGCTCCTTCTCGGTGCGCGCGTTGAACTCCTTGCAGAAGCCCAT
>DGYN01000121.1 GCA_002398405.1 Caulobacteraceae bacterium UBA5005 | reverse complement strand
GTCGTCTCCAAGATCATCGAGTAGGGTTCACGCCGCTCGAAACCAACAGGGGCCCTCCGGAGCAATCCGGGGGGCCTTTTACTTGCGCGGTAACCCTCCGTTACCCCTCCCACGGCATAACCCTCCCTATCGGAGGGCCCTCGCGTGACCGCGACGACGATCGAGCATGGCGCTATCGCCACCCCGTTCGGGCGCGACTACTGGCGCGCGGTCGGCGTGCAGGTCTGGAGCGACCGGCTGATCCATGGCCTGATCCTCACCTATGCGGTCGCAGCCGGCGTGCTCGCCATGGCCATCGGCGAAACCGAGAAGCTCGTCTATTTCGAGTATGGGGCGATCTGGCTCCGGGGCCTGGGAACGATTGTCCTGGTCTACCTGACCCTTGCCGAGGTCATCCCCTCGGTCCGCGCCAATCCGGCTTCACCCTTGGCCAGGGTCCGCGAGCGCCTGCCGGATATTCTCAACCCCCGTGTGGCGGCCGCCTTTGTCATCGTCCTGGGCGTCATCCTGCTGAAGGGCAGCTTCACCTCGGTGAAGAACATGCTCACCGACATCACCACCTTCCATTGGGATATCGATTTCGCGGCCATGGACCGTTGGCTGGCGGGTGGAGTCGATCCCTGGAAGCGCCTGCAGCCGATCCTGGGCCATGAGATCATCACGCGCGGCATCCAATACGCCTATGCCGCCGGCTGGATGTTCATGGTCTGCGGGGTCCCGGCCTTCATCGCGGCCTCCCGCAGGTTCGCCCATCTGCGCATCCGGCTCTTCCTGACCTACATTTTCTCGTGGGTGGTGCTGGGCAATATCCTGGCGGGCGTCTTCATGTCCGCTGGGCCGGTCTTCTATGGTCATGTGACCGGCGATTTCGCCCGGTTCGCGCCGCAGATGGATTATCTGTCCTTCACCAGCGGCATGATGCACTCGAGCTACGACTACCAGCAGACGCTTTGGCAAATTCACCTGCTTGACCGGGTCGAGCTCGGCACTGGCATCTCGGCCTTCCCCAGCCTGCACCTGGCCATGTGCACCCTATTCTTCCTCACCGGTCTTGCGGTTCACAGGATCGCGGCAGTGGTCAGCGGCCTCTTCCTGCTGATTATCCTCGCGGGGTCCGTGCATCTGGCTTGGCACTATGCGGTCGATGGCCTGTTCTCGATCGCGGTGGTCACCGCCTTCTGGTTCACGGTGGCGCGCGTACAGCGCCTGATGACAAAGAGGCAAGCGCGGGCCTAGGCTCTCGCCTATGGCTCAGACTCTCCGCTACCGCCAAGGCGTGCAATGGCGCGCCGACGGCCAATCCACAATCGAACGCGCGACGCCCCACGAGGCGGCGATCGGTATTTCCTTCAACGGCCGCCCGCACACGGTCTTGATGGCCACCCCGGCCGATCTTGAGGATCTCGCCAGGGGCTTCGCCGTCACGGAAGGCATCGCGACCCTCATCGACGCCGTCGAGATCACCGAGGCCGATAAGGGCTTCCTCGTCGATGTCCGCGCCTCCGCCCTTTCCAAGGCGCGGCCAAGGTCCCTGGAGGGCCGTTCGAGTTGCGGGCTCTGTGGGGTGCAGCGCCTGGCCGACGCCATGCGGCCGATCCCCCGCGTCGGGGAGGGTCCGATCGTCAGCCATGAGGCCGTGCAGGCCGCCGTCGCGGCGCTCGGTGATCGGCAGTCCCTGGGACGTCAGACCCGGGCGACCCACGCGGCGGCCTTCGCCGACGCCGCCGGATCCATCCTCGAGGTCCGCGAAGACGTCGGGCGGCACAATGCCCTGGACAAGCTGGCGGGGGCCCTGATGGCAAGGGGGCTCGACCCCGCGGCGGGCTTCATCGTCGTCACCAGCCGCTGCTCCTTCGAGATGGTGGAAAAGGCGGCGCGCATCGGCGCCTCTCTGATCGTCGCGGTCTCGGCCCCCACCGACCTCGCCATCGCCAAGGCGGAGGAGGCGGGGATGACCCTCATCGCGCTCGCCCGCGCCGACGGGCACACCGTGTTCACGCGTCCCGACCGGCTGAAAGTCTACGCCTGATGGCCGACGACGCGATCCCGGGGGTTCGCAAGTACGACGCTCCCGCCGGCGGCTGGGGTTCGCTCAAGGGCGTGGCGGGCGTCCTGTCGGACCAGGAGGCCGTGGTCGAGGGCGGCCGGGCCCTGCTGCACGCCAACCAGCCGGACGGGTTCGACTGTCCGGGGTGCGCCTGGCCGGACCCCAAACACACGTCCTCCTTCGAATTCTGCGAAAACGGGGCCAAGGCGGTGGCCTGGGAGGCGACCAAGAAGCGGGCCGCGCCGGACTTCTTCGCCGCCCATACGGTGAGCGAGCTTTCCACCTGGTCCGACCACGCCCTGGAGGATGCGGGGCGCCTGACCGAACCCATGGCCTATGATCCGGCGACCGATTGCTATCGGGCCGTCACCTGGGACGAAGCCTTCGCCCGGATCGGCGCGGGGCTCAAAGCCCTCAAGCACCCGGATGAGGCGGAGTTCTATGCCTCCGGCCGCGCCTCCAACGAGGCGGCCTTTCTGTTCCAGCTCCTGGGCCGCCGGTTTGGGACCAACAACTTCCCCGACTGCTCCAACATGTGCCACGAGCCGACCAGCGTCGGCCTGCCGGACTCCATCGGCCTGGGGAAGGGGACAGTCACCCTCGAAGACTTCGACGCCGCCGACTGCATCCTGTCCTTCGGCCACAATCCCGGGACCAACCATCCCAGGATGATGACCAGCCTGCGCGAGGCCTCGCGCCGCGGCGCCGCCATCCTGGTCTTCAATCCCCTGCGCGAGCGGGCCCTGGAGCGGTTCGCCTCGCCCAAGGACGCCGTGGAGATGGCCACCCTGTCGGCCACGCCCATCGCATCCCGTTACTACCAACTGACCATCGGCGGCGACGTCGCCTGCGTGCAGGGGATGATGAAGGCGCTCCTGGCCGCGGACGCCCTCGATCACGGGTTCATCGCCACGGAAACGGCCGGGTTCGAGGCCGTGAAGGCCCAGGTCGAAAGTCGCGACTGGGAAACCCTCGAACAGGAAAGCGGCCTTTCCCGCGCCGAGATGGAGGAGGCGGCAGGCATCTATGCGGCCTCCAAGGCGACCATCCTTTGCTACGGCATGGGCCTCACCCAGCACCGCTCCTCCTCCTCTGCGGTCCAGCAGCTGATGAACCTCCTGCTGCTGCGCGGGAACATCGGCAGGCCAGGCGCGGGTATCTGTCCCCTGCGCGGCCACTCCAACGTCCAGGGCGCCCGCACCGTCGGCATGGCGGAGAAACCCGCGAAGGCCTTCCTAGATGCGCTTGAGACCGTGTTCGGCTTCTCACCTCCACGCCGTGACGGCCACACCGTGGTCGAGACCATCGCCGCCATGGAACGGGGCGAGGCCAAGGCCTTCATCGGTCTGGGCGGCAACTTCGCGGTGGCTGCGCCGGACCCCGTGCGCACCCACGCGGCCATGCGCAGGTTGGACCTGTCTGTCCACATCGCCACCAAGCTCAACAGAACGCACCTGCTGCCAGGGAAGGAGACCCTGCTTCTCCCGTGCCTGGGCCGCACCGAGTTCGACCAGCAGGCGTCCGGCCGCCAGTCGGTGACGGTCGAGGACTCCATGTCCATGGTGCACGCCTCGCGGGGCCTGAACCCGCCGGCCTCCGAGCATCTCAAATCCGAGCCCGCCATCGTGGCCGGCATCGCTATGGCGCTCGGCCCCGACCCGCACGTCGATTGGAAGAGTCTTGTCGGCGACTACGACCTGATCCGCGACGCCATCGAAGCCGTGTTGCCCGAGCAGTTCGGCAACTACAACGCCCGCGTCCGTATTCCCGGCGGCTTCCGGCTGCCGGTGCCGGCCTCCGAACGCGTATGGAAGACCGCCAGCAGCCGCGCCAACTTCATGCCCTACGCGGCCGACGGCCAGGACCCCCGCCGGGGCGACCCCGACGTCTTCCTCCTGACCACGGTGCGCAGCCACGGCCAGTACAACACGACAATCTATGGCGCGGACGACCGCTATCGCGGCGTGTTCGGAAGGCGCGACGTCGTCTTCGCCCATCCGGAGGACATCAAGGCCAGGGGCTTCAAACCCGGCGAGCTCATCGACCTCGTCCCTGCCTTCGACGACGGCATGCGCGCCGTGCGCGGCTTCACCCTGGTGGAACGCGATCTGCCGAGGGGGTGCCTGGCGGCCTACTATCCGGAGACCAACGGCCTGGTGTCGCTCGACGACCACGACAAGAGGAGCGGCACACCCGCCTATAAGTCGGTCCCGGTGCGCATGATTGGGAATTTGCCCACATCGGCTTGACCTCCGAATCCCTTGCGACTATAGACCGCCGCTCTGTTGGACCGGCTGTGAGCACCAGACTATCGGGAGCTCAGACGCGGCCCGCATATAGGCCCGAAAGGCGCGGGGTTCCGCGAAGATAGGGTAGGGGGGCTCGGGCGTTTTCCGCACGGGCCTCATTGTTTTGCGGACTGTTGCGTTTCCGAAGCCTCTAAAGGGTTTCGGGCTTGGTCTTTGAAATGGTCAGGAACACGCGGACGGGACGTCGTCGTCTGTTGGAGAACGAAGAGCGATATGGATCGTCAGAATATCCGCATCAGGCTCAAAGCCTTCGATCACCGCGTGTTGGATCATTCAACCCGCGAGATCGTGCAAACCGCCAAACGCACCGGCGCGACCGTGCGCGGACCGATTCCGCTGCCGACGCTGATCGAGCGCTTCACCGTCAACCGTTCGCCGCACATCGATAAGAAGAGCCGCGAACAGTTTGAAATCCGCACGCACAAGCGCGTGCTCGATATCGTTGACCCGACCCCGCAGACCGTGGACGCGCTGATGAAGCTCGACCTGTCGGCCGGCGTGGACGTCGAGATCAAGCTGTAAGGGGAGATAGTTCAGTGACCATCCCCGCAACCCGTACCGGCGTCATCGCGCGAAAGGTGGGCATGACCCGCTTCTTCGACGAAGCCGGCCAGCACGTCCCCGTGACCGTGCTCTCCCTCGACGGCCTGCAGGTCGTCGGCCAGCGCACCGTTGAGAAGGACGGCTACACCGCCCTCCAGCTCGGCGCCGGCGTGAAGAAGGCTAAGAACACCAATCAGGCCGACCGCGGCCAGTTCGCCAAGGCGCTCGTTGAGCCCAAGCGGATCGTCGCCGAATTCCGCGTCAAGGAAGAGGCCCTCGTAGAGGTCGGTTCCGAGATTTCGGCCGAGCACTTCGTCGCCGGCCAGAAGGTCGACGTCCAGGGCACGACCGTCGGTAAGGGCTTTGCCGGCGCCATGAAGCGCTGGAACTTCGGCGGTCTGCGCGCCACCCACGGCGTCTCGCTGTCGCACCGCTCGCACGGCTCGACCGGCAACCGCCAGGACCCGGGCAAGACCTTCAAGAACAAGAAGATGGCCGGCCACCTCGGCGTCGAGACCGTGACCACCCTCAATGTGACCGTGTTCCGCGTCGATGCGGAGCGCGGTCTTATCATGTTGAAGGGCGCCGTTCCCGGCACCGAAGGCTCGTGGGTCAAGATCCGCGACGCCATCAAGGGTAAGCCCCAGCAGGGCCTGCCGATGCCGGCCGGTCTGAAGGGCAAGAGCGGCGCCGCCGCCAAGGAAGACGAAGCTCCGGCCGCTGAAGAGCCGGTGATCGAAGACGTCGCGGTGGAAGCCGTTGCTCCGGAAGCTGAGGCCCCCGTGGTCGAAGCGGCGCCGGAAGCAGAAGCTCCGGCGGCCGAAGCGGCTCCCGAAGCTGAAGCCCCCGCTGAGAAGGGCGAAGAATAATGAAAATCGACGTCATCAAAATCGACGGCAAGGCGGGCGGCTCGCTCGACCTGGACGACGCCATCTTCGGCATCGCCGACATCCGCGCCGACATCCTGGCCCGTTGCGTCAACTGGCAGCTCGCCAAGCGCCGCAGCGGCAACCACAAGGTTCAAACCCGTAACGAGAACAGCCGTACGGGCAAGAAGATGTACAAGCAGAAGGGCTCCGGTGGCGCTCGTCACGGCTCGCGGCGTGCGCCGCAATTCGTTGGCGGCTCGCGCGCTTTCGGCCCGATCGTCCGCGACCACGGCTTCGACCTGCCCAAGAAGATCCGCGCCCTGGCTCTGAAGCATGCGCTGTCTTCCAAGGCCAAGAGCGGCGACCTCGTCGTCCTCGACAGCCTGGCGCTAAAGGAGCCCAAGACCGCGGCCCTCCGCGCTCAGATCGAAAAGCTTGGCTGGAACAAGGCCCTGATCATCGGCGGCGCGGAAGTCGACAAGAACTTCGGCCTCGCCGCCCGCAATATCCCGGGCGTCGACGTGCTGCCGAGCGCCGGGGTCAATGTCTATGACATCTTGCGCCGCGGGACCCTGGTCCTCACCAAGGACGCGGTCGACGCCATCAACGCACGCCTCAATCCGGCGGCTACCTCGAAGGAGGCCGCATAATGGCCGCCACCGCCCGCCACTACGACACCATCCTCAGCCCGATCATCACGGAAAAGGCCACTCTGCTGTCCGAGCAGAACAAGGTCGTCTTCCGCGTGGCCCAGGACGCCTCCAAGGACGAGATCGCCGCGGCGGTCGAGGAGCTGTTCAAGGTCAAGGTGACCAAGGTCAACACCATCAATGTTCTGGGCAAGACCAAGCGCTTCCGTGGCGTGAAGGGCAAGCGCGAGGACATCAAGAAAGCGATCGTGACCCTGGCTGAAGGCCAGTCGATCGACATCACGACGGGGCTCTAATCCAGATGGCTCTCAAGACTTACAACCCGAAGACCCCGTCGACCCGCCAGCTGGTGCTGGTCGACCGGTCCGAGCTCTACAAGGGCCGGCCGGTAAAAGGGCTCGTCGAAGGCCTGACCAAGTCCGGCGGGCGTGGCGGCAACGGCCGCATCGCCGTCCGCTTCCGCGGCGGCGGCGCCAAGAAGCTCTACCGCATGGTGGATTTCAAGCGCCGCAAGTTCGACGTGCCGGGCGTCATCGAGCGCCTGGAATACGACCCGAACCGCTCGGCCTTCATCGCCCTGGTGAAGTACGCTGACGGCGAGCTGGCCTATATCCTCGCTCCGCAGCGCATCAAGGTCGGCGACCAGGTGATCGCCGCCGAAAAGGTCGACGTGAAGCCGGGCAACGCTAGCCCGCTCCGCAGCCTTCCCATCGGCACCATCATCCACAACATCGAGCTGAAGCCCCTCAAGGGCGGCCAGATGGCCCGCTCCGCCGGGACCTACGCCCAGTTGGTCGGCCGCGACGCCGGCTACGCCCAGATCCGTCTGGGTTCGGGCGAGCTTCGTATGGTCCAGGACGGCTGCATGGCCACGGTGGGCGCGGTTTCCAACCCCGACCACATGAATGAAAACTACGGCAAGGCCGGCCGCATGCGTCACAAGGGTCAGCGCCCGCACGTCCGCGGCGTCGCCATGAACCCGGTCGACCACCCGCACGGCGGCGGCGAAGGCCGCACCTCCGGCGGCCGCCACCCGGTCACCCCGTGGGGCAAGCCGACCAAGGGCCGCAAGACCCGCACCAATAAGACCACGGATAAGTTCGTGATCCGCAGCCGCCACGCCAGGAAGGCCCGCTAATGACTCGCTCTGTCTGGAAAGGCCCGTTCGTCGATGGGTCGCTCTTGAAGAAGGCCGAAACCGCTTCGGGGTCGGGCCGCAAGGACGTGATCAAGACCTGGTCGCGCCGCTCGACCATCATGCCGCAATTCGTCGGCCTGACCTTCGGCGTCTACAACGGCCAGAAGCACATCCCCGTCCTCGTCAACGAGGAAATGGTCGGCATGAAGTTCGGCGAGTTCGCGCCGACCCGGTACTTCCCGGGTCACGCGGCCGACAAGAAGGCCAAGAGGAAGTAAGATGAGCCAGAAGAAGCAACCCCGCAGGCTCAAGCCCGTCGAAGCGCAAGCGAAACTCGTTTCCCTGCGCACCGGGCTTCGCAAGCTGAACCTCGTCGCCGCCTCGATCCGCGGCATGAAGGTCCAGGCGGCCCTGAATGAACTCGAATTTTCCCACAAGCGCATCTCCGTCGATGTGCGCAAGGCTCTGCAGTCGGCGATCTCCAACGCCGAGAACAACCACAACCTCGACATCGACAACCTGATCGTCGCCGAGGCCTACGTGGGCAAGAACCTGATCATGAAGCGCTTTGCCTCCCGCGCCCGCGGCCGGTCCTCGCGCATCGAGAAACCCTTCTCCGAGATCACCATTGTGGTCCGCGAACTTGGCGAGGCCGCGTAATGGGACAGAAAGTCAATCCAATTGGCTTCCGCCTGGGTATCAACCGTACCTGGGACAGCCGCTGGTTCGCCGACGGCGAGGAGTACGGCAAGCTTCTGCATGAGGACATCAAGGTCCGCGCTATGCTCAAGAAGCGCCTGTATCAGGCCGGCGTATCGCGCATCATCATCGAGCGTCCGCACAAGAAGTGCCGCATCAC
>DGYN01000007.1 GCA_002398405.1 Caulobacteraceae bacterium UBA5005 | reverse complement strand
TGGCGATGGCGGCCGCCCCCTCCGGCGCGCCCGCCGCAGCGCCCCGGCCCGACAGCGATCCCGCCAGGATGTCGGCCGAGGAACGATTCGCTGAACGGGTCGCCGCCAGCCAGACCGAACTGAGCCGGGCGCGGCGAATGACCAACCCTTCCAGGACGGTCGCCCAGGGCGCGGTCATCCCGGCGGTGCTGGAAACCTCGATCAATTCCGATCTTCCCGGCTTCGTGCGGGCGGTGGTGGCGCGCGACGTCCGCGGCTACGACTCCGATCAGGTGTTGATCCCGCGCGGATCCAAGCTGATCGGCCAGTACCGCAGCGGCGTCGCCACGGGCCAGTCGCGCGCCTTCATCGTCTGGACCCGCGTTCTGACCCCCGAGGGCGTGTCGGTCGAGATCGCCTCCCCCGGCGCCGACCGCCTGGGCCGGGGCGGCCTGGAAGGCGAGACCGACACTCACTTCTTCCAGAGATTCGGCGCCTCAATCCTGCTGTCGGTGCTGACCGCCGGCCTGGACCTGGCCGTCGCCGAGCGGGGCGGCAACAACACGGCGATCGTCATCGGCTCGCCCGCCCAGGCCGCCAACGTCGCCCAGCTGGCCCTGCAGAAGCAGATCGATATTCCACCGACCATCAAGGTGCCGCAGGGCCAGCCGATCCGGGTGTTCGTGGCGCGGGACCTGGACTTCTCGGGCGTGGCGGCCGTGACCGCGGCGCGCCGGGGACAATGAGCGAGGGGCTCTTCCTCAAGGCCTATCTTGCGCCGTTCGCCCCCTGGCTGGAGCGGGCCGATGTCACCGACATCCTGGTCAACCAGCCGGGCGAGGTGTGGATTGAGACAGCCACGCAGGGCCTGCACCGCCACCCCGCGCCCGACCTCACCGAACCGACCTTGACCAGGCTCGCCCGCCAGATCGCGGCCTCCACCCACCAGGGTGTCAGCCGTGAACACCCGCTGCTCTCCGCCGCCCTGGCCGACGGCTCCCGCGTGCAGGTCATCGCCCCGCCAGCCACGCGCAAGGGAGTCGTCCTGGCCATCCGGCGGCACGCCATCGCCGACCTTTCCCTGGCTGATCTTTCACAGGCGGGGCTGTTCCGCGCGTCTCCGCCCCCTGGGGAGGGCGACGCGGCGCTGCGCAATCTGCTCAAGTCGGGCGACAAGGCGGGGTTTCTGAAGGCCGCGGTGCGGCGCCGGAAAACCATGGTCATTTCGGGCGGCACGGGGTCGGGCAAGACCACCTTGCTCAACGCCCTATTGAAGGAAATCGAACCCGCCGAACGCCTGGTTGTGATTGAGGATGCGGCCGAGGTGAAGCTCGATAGGGATAACGCCGTCGGCCTGCTGGCGGTGCGGGGAGACCAGGGGGAAGCGCGGGTCGACGCCGACGACCTCTTGACCGCCGCGCTGCGCCTGCGGCCTGACCGGATCCTGCTGGGAGAGCTTCGCGGACGGGAAGCCTTCGCGTTCCTGAGGGCAGTCAACACCGGCCATCCCGGATCGATCACCACGGTCCATGCCGACAGTCCAAGCGGGGCCTTCGACCAGATCGCGCTGCTGGCGCTCACCAGCGGGGTGAACCTGACGTTCGAGATGGCCAGCGCCTATGTGCGCCAGGTGGTGGATGTAGTGGTCCAGATCTCGCGCGGCGAAGGCGGCCGGGTGGTCACCGATATTGTCTATGCAAAGCCCAAATAGCGCGGCGTGAAGCTGCTGAGATTGGGGAAGATTGAGCTGACGTCACTGTCCGACACCCCGAACCATCGCGCCAGCGTCGCGCCGTACTGATCGACAGAGGTTGTCGGCACCAGGGCGGTTCCCGCCATGTCCGGGTTGCGGAAGGCGCCAAGATCGACCCCAAGGGTCGGATATTGGCCGTAGATATCCTGGCCCCGCACCGCGCCGCCCATGACGAAGTGGTGGCCGCCCCAGGCGTGGTCCGTGCCGTCGCCGTTGGTGGTGAAGGTGCGCGAGAAGTCCGACGCGGTGAAGGTCATCACGTTGGAGCGCATGTTCGCGCCGTTGATGTTGCCCAGCGCCTGGTCAAAATAGCTCAGAGCATGGGAAACCTTGCCCAGCAGGTTGGGCTGGGTGGTGTTCTGGAAGTCGTGGGTGTCCCAGCCGCCCAGGCTGACGAAGAACACCTGGCGGCGAAGCCCCAGCGTGCTGCCCGCCGCCACCATCCGCGCTACGGTCTGGAGCTGGGTCGCCAGGGTATTGGTCTCTACCGCACCGGTGATCGGATTGGTATAGGCCGGCGCCGCCAGGACCGAAGTCACGGCCGGCGATGTGAAAGAGGTGTTGATCACCGTGGCGGCGGCGCCGGAGCGCGTCACCACACTGCCGTAGTCGGCGGCGAACAGGCTGGGCCCCGCCACGTCCTGGATCATTTCGCGCACCAGAGCCGGCGCGGCGGACGAACCGAACAGGGTTGCTCCCGTCGCCGAGTTGATGACCACGGCGGGCTGAGCGCCCGTGCTGAGCTGGTACTGAATGACGCTGTTGCCGGACAGGAACACTGCGTTGCCGGCCGTGGAGATGGCGGTGAACAGGGAGTTCTGACCATTCATGCTGGCCAGGGCGTCGGCGAACCGGCCGCCCCAGCCGGTGCGGGCGCCCTCGGTCTGGCCGGCCTGCCAGACGGACTGCTGGTCGTTGTGTGAGAAGAGGTTCGCCGGAAAGGGGGCGGACCTCGCCTGAAACTGCGCCTTGGTGATCGGCCGGATCAGGGATCCGACATTGGCCACGGCCGCCAGCCGCCCAGAGTCAAACAAGGTCCGCAGGCCGCCCAGATGAGGGTGCAAGGCGAAGGTGCGGGTGGAGGCCGAGGTGCCGGACGGAACGGGGTTGGCGGTCCTGGGTACGATGGGCAGGACGCCGCCCCAGGCTTCAGGCCGGTTGGCCGCGGAAACCCGGCCGGTCACCGAAGAGGTCGCGCCGGCGGCGACCGGCGCCGTGCCCACGGGCATCAGGGCGATCGGATCGCTGCCGGTGTTGCGTGCGGCGAAATAGCGCCCCCAGGAGTCCTGGTCTGTCGCCAAAAGGGTGTTGTGCGAGTCGTTGCCGCCAAACAGGAAGACGCAGACCAGGGCCCGGTAATCGGAGGTCTGGGAAAGCGCCGATGTCGCCGCCAGCTGCAGGGCGAAGGGCGCGGCCGCCCCCAGGCCCGCAAAGGCGCCGCCGACCCGCAGGAGATGCCGGCGGTCCATCTTGCTGGGTTCATCCCTGCTCATCGTTGCACCAGATATTCGGGCGAGGCCATGGTCATGAAGGCCGCAAGCTTTGCCCGGTTGAGTAGTGCGGCATCAATGGTCGCCTGGTTGGAGCCTGTAGAGGCCGGAACAGCCACGGCGGTCAGCGCCTGGATGATCCGGTTCCGCAAACCCGTCGACATGGAGCCGTAGAGCAGCAGGCGGTTCATGCGCTCTGTCAGAGCCGCGGGATCGCCCGCGACGGCGATTTCCCCCGCGTAGGCCGAGCGGACGTCATTTCCGGTCCCAATGCCCGTGTTGATCGTCGTCTGCAGGGTGTTGAGGTACCCCGCCACGGAGACCTCATCGACGATCTGAAACTCCGGCGCGGTGAGACCCTGGGCTCCCAGCCGGGTATTGGGCGGGATGTAGCCCGGCCGGTAGAAGTTGAACACCGAGGGCGAGGCAAGGGGTGACTGGCTGAGCGAGGTGTTGGCGCTGGTGGAGGTGATGAGATAGTTGCCGGAGGCTGAGGCCGCATTGAAGGTCCGCATCCAGTTGCCGACGCGAACGATCGGCTCGCGAAGCTTTCCGTAGTTGGCGCCCCCCGCGGCGTCCCGCGCCTCGGAATCGGTCAGCACCGCCCGCACCACCGCGGCCATATCACCCCGGACACCCGAGCCGTTGTTGTTGAACACGGTGGCGACGCGGGAGACGTAGGCGCCGCTGGGATTGCTGGTCACCAGGCGCTGGATCAGTTGTTTCGAAATGAAGGGACCGACGTTGGGGTGGTTGAAAATGGTGTCTAGCGCGATGCGCAGGTCACCGGCGGGGTCCGGCGTGGTGGTGGCCGGAATGGTGACGCCCAGGAAGGTCTTGGCCGAGATCGAATGGAAGCCGCTGTAGGCGATCATCGGCCGCACCGCGGCGTCGGCATTGCGCTGGCCGCCGGTGAAGGTGGTGTTGTTGGGCGTCGGCGAATACCAGCTGAAACCGGTGAAGACCTTGGCGAGGTTGGAGATGTCGTCGGCCGTATAGCTGGGTTCGGACGAGGGCGTGCCATCGAGGCTCAGCCGGTACACGCCAAGGCTCATCAACTGCATGACCTCGCGGGCGTAGTTCTCATCGGGGTGGCGGCCGGTCGCGGGATCTTCGCGCTGGTTTCCCAGATGGGTCAGATAGATGCCCATCATCGGGTGCAGGCTGACCTGCTCCAGGAGGTTGCGGTAGTTGCCGAAGGCGTTGGCCCCCAGCATGTCATAATAGGAGGCGGCGCCGCGGATATCGATGTTGGCGTCGTTGAGGGAGATCACGAAGATCTCCGACAGGGCGAACTTCACCCTTTGACGAAGCTGATCGGGCGCGTTGGCGGCCTGGGACCAGAAGGATTCGTAAAACTGGTTGGCGGTGACGGTCGCGACCTGTGGCGTGCGCGTTTCGATCCAGGACTGGTGCAGGGCCGTCGGCGGCATCGCCATCTGCTGGGTGATCCAGGCCGAAAGCGAGGAACTGCGAAGGGTGCTGATGTCGTTGTCGGTCACCCCGAAGGTCGATTGGGTAAGGAAGCGGCCGACCTCGGCCTCGCTAAGGGGCGCGGCTGGCGGGGGTGGCGGGACCACAACCACGCCGCCGCCACCGCCGCCACTGCCGCCGCCGCCGCCGCCCGAACCCGGGTAGGTCGTGCCGCCACGACCGCCGCCACCGCCCGAACCACCGATCAGGGGCTGCAACAGGGCCGAGCCATAGGCCTTGGCCGAAGGGATGTAATTGGTGCGGTAGTTGCCGTCGCAGTAGGCGCTGGCGTAGAAGCCCCAGGTGCTGTCGGCGTAAGCGCCACCCGATGCCTCGTACTTGAAATAGCTGGTGCCATCGTTGACGCAGCCATTGCCACCCTCAATGCCACCACGACCGCCGCCCGGGCCCAGGCCACCGCCGCCACGGACGATGTCAGCGCGCTGGGCCACATCTTCACGGCCACCGCGGCCGCCATCGAAGCCGCCCGGGCCGCCCACACCAGGGATGCCATCGTCACCCAGGGCGCCATCGCCATAGGTGCCGGTGGACTTCGCATCGGCGCCACGCACATCGATGGCGCCAGCGATGGTCACATTGCCACTGGCCAGCAGGTACACCGGGGTGTTGGTGGTGTTCTTCTTGAACGTCACCGTCACGCCCGCGGGGATGTTGATGCTGGTGTAGTTCAGCACGCCGCTGGCGGGCAGCACGATCTCGGTGTTGACCGTGGGGTTCAGGGCGCCATCGGCGCCGGTGCTGCCACTGTCGAATGCGGCCTGGGCCGAGGCAGCGGCCAGCAGGGACAGGGCAAAAAGGGCCGAGGCGCCACGCCTCGGAGCCAGCTTCAACTTGGCAGATGAAGTGTTCATGGACAGGCTCCTCGTGAGAAGGTGAAAGAAGGGGGTCGAGACGGTTTTCATGGTGGGAAGCGAATCGGGGGTCATTGCGGCGCAATCACCTTCAGGGTGTTGGCGGGGGTCATGGCCGCGGAGGTTTGGCCACCCGGCACCTGCAGAATCAAGGCGCGCTCGCCCAGCGGGGCAGCAGCGTCGGCCGACACGGTGATGGTCAGCAACTCGCCCAAGGCATCGGTGGTCCAGGCCATGGTGGGTGGCGCACTCAGGCCATCGGCGGGTGCGAAGGTCGCGCCGGTCACGCCGGCCAGGTCCTTGCCGCGGATGCTCACGGTCACGCCCTTGCCCTGTTCGATCAGGATCGGGCTGATGGACGTCAGCGTGGGCAGCTTGCCGATGCCGATGGTGCGGCTGGTGCCTGCGTCGGCAAAAACGATCGGGCCACCG